>JBAZKJ010000002.1:354097-708195 GCA_041650855.1 Candidatus Margulisiibacteriota bacterium | reverse complement strand
TATCGTTCAACTATGCCGGATCCGATTCCAAGGGTGGAACGGCGACTTCGGCTTTAACCGCAAACTCTGCTACTACGGCGATGACGGCTAACTCCGCTGGCTATGCGAGCGTGTCGGGTACGGCTACAACTGCGGCAACGGCGAACGATGTTTCTTTCAACTACGCCGGATCAAGCTCGAAAGGTGGGGCGGCGACTTCTGCGCTGACAGCTGATACAGCTACTTCCGCTCTAACGGCTAACTCGGCTACCACAGCTACGACTGCTAACTCTGCTGGCTATGCGAGCTTGTCTGGCAATGCGACGACTGCAGCTACGGCGAACATGGCGAACGACGTGTCGTTCAACTATGCCGCTTCGGATTCGAAGGGTGGGGCAGCGACCTCAGCGTTAACAGCCAACTCTGCTACAACAGCCACCTCAGCTAATTCGGCTGGTTATGCGAGCGTTTCGGGTACTGCGACGACAGCAGCGACAGCAAATGATGTTTCTTTCAATTACGCAGGATCTAGTTCCAAGGGTGGAGCGGCGACCACTGCTTTGACGGCGAATACCGCTAACGATGTTAGCTTTAACTATGCCGGATCAAGCTCGAAAGGTGGGGCGGCGACTTCTGCGCTGACCGCCGATACGGCGACTTCCGCTCTAACGGCTAACTCGGCCACCACAGCAACGACTGCTAACTCCGCTGGCTATGCTAGCGTGTCAGGTACGGCTACGACAGCGGCAACGGCGAACGATGTCAGCTTCAACTACGCCGGATCGAGCTCCAAGGGCGGAGCAGCGACAAGCGCCTTAACAGCTAATTCGGCTGATGACGTCACGTTCAACTACGCCGGATCAAGCTCTAAGGGTGGGACAGCGACAGCAGCTCTTACTGCAAATACCGCCACCACAGCTAATTCTGCTGGTTACGCCAGTGTTTCGGGAACCGCGACAACCGCAGCGACAGCAAATGATGTTTCTTTCAATTACGCAGGATCTAGTTCCAAGGGTGGAGCGGCGACCACTGCACTTACTGCTAACACCGCTAACGATGTGTCTTTTAACTATGCCGGATCTGATTCCAAGGGGGGAACGGCGACGGCAGCTAACTCTGCCGGCTATGCGAGCGTGTCGGGAACTGCAACGACCGCGGCGACGGCTAACGACGTTAGCTTTAACTACGCCGGATCGAGCTCCAAGGGTGGAGCGGCAACCACTGCACTTACGGCGAATACTGCTAACGATGTGTCGTTTAACTATGCCGCTTCAGATTCGAAAGGTGGGACAGCGACCTCGGCGTTGACTGCGAACTCTGCTGGTTATGCCAGCTTGTCGGGTAACGCGACGACAGCGGCCACAGCGAGCATGGCAAACGACGTGTCATTCAATTATGCGGCCTCGGATTCAAAGGGTGGAGCCGCAACCTCGGCATTGACCGCCAACTCTGCTACAACAGCCACCTCCGCTAATTCGGCTGGCTATGCGAGCGTTTCGGGTACTGCTACGACGGCAGCGACAGCGAACGATGTCAGCTTCAACTATGCTGGATCAAGCTCAAAGGGCGGAGCGGCAACTTCTGCGCTGACTGCCAACGTAGCTAATGATGTAAGTTTTAACTATGCAGGCTCAAGCTCCAAAGGTGGCACTGCAAATTCTGCTGTAACAGCGGATACAGCCACAAGCGCTAATTCAGCTGGTTATGCGACTGTGTCAGGAGTCGCTACTACAGCAGCAACAGCTAACGACGTTAGTTTCAATTATGCCGGTTCCAGTTCCAAAGGTGGGGCGGCAACGTCCGCTCTGACTGCCAATTCGGCCGATGATGTCACGTTTAATTATGCCGGATCGAGCTCAAAGGGTGGAACGGCAACTTCAGCGTTAACGGCTAATAGCGCGACAACGGCTGGTTCGGCCAACTATGCTGGCGTGTCAGGTACGGCTACAACTGCAGCAACGGCTAACGATGTTAGCTTTAACTATGCTGGATCAAGCTCGAAAGGCGGGGCGGCTACTACAGCGTTAACGGCTGATACAGCGACCTCGGCGTTGACTGCGAACTCTGCTACCACGGCGACGACAGCGAGCTCTGCTGGTTACGCGAACTTGTCGGGTACTGCAACAACTGCAGCGACTGCTAATGACGTAAGCTTCAACTATGCTGGTTCCAGCTCCAAAGGAGGAGCGGCGACTTCCGCATTGACAGCTGATACGGCGAATTCAGCGCTAACAGCCAACTCAGCTACCACGGCGACGACAGCGAGCTCTGCTGGTTACGCGAACTTGTCGGGTACGGCAACAACTGCAGCGACGGCTAACGACGTTAGTTTTAATTATGCCGGTTCTAGCTCGAAAGGGGGCGCAGCAACCTCCGCTCTAACAGCTAATTCGGCTGATGATGTTACGTTCAACTATGCTGGATCCAGCTCCAAGGGTGGAACAGCGACCGCAGCTCTTACAGCTAATACGGCTACGAGCGCTAACTCAGCTGGTTATGCCAGCTTGTCGGGTACCGCAACAACAGCAGCGACGGCTAATGACGTAAGTTTCAACTACGCTGGTTCCAGTTCTAAAGGCGGAGCGGCTACCACTGCTCTTACAGCTAATACTGCTAACGATGTGTCTTTCAACTATGCTGGTTCAAGCTCTAAAGGAGGGACAGCGACTTCTGCTCTTACCGCCGATACGGCGACTTCCGCTCTGACGGCTAACTCGGCTACCACAGCTACGACTGCTAACTCTGCTGGTTACGCGAACTTGTCTGGTACCGCGACAACCGCGGCGACAGCGACCAACGCAACGCAATTGAATAGCCAGGCGGCATCGTATTACACGAACGCTTCGAACCTGGGATCGGGAACACTGCCGTCCGGCCGGTTGACCGGTTCATACGGGATCGATATTTCCGGCACCGCCGCCAATGCTACTAACGCTACGAACGCCACAAATGCTACGAACGCAACTAATGCGGTTAACGCTACAAACGCCGGATATGCCAGTGTTTCTGGAACGGCAACGACTGCCGCTACGGCAAATGATGTCAGTTTTAACTACGCTGGATCCAGCTCCAAGGGTGGTGCAGCAACTTCCGCGCTTACAGCTAGTGATGTTAGCTTTAACTATGCCGGTTCCAGCTCCAAGGGAGGCGCGGCGACATCTGCGGTCACGGCGACTACTGCGACAACAGCTAACGATGTTTCTTTCAACTACGCTGGATCGAGTTCCAAGGGAGGAGCGGCGACTTCCGCGGTTACAGCTACCACCGCCACTAGCGCTAACTCTGCTGGTTACGCGAACTTGTCTGGTACCGCGACAACCGCGGCGACAGCGACCAATGCAACGCAATTAAATGGCCAGGCGGCGTCTTATTACACGAATGCGTCGAACCTGGGCTCAGGGACGCTGCCGTCCGGCCGGTTGACCGGTTCATATGGGATCGATATTTCCGGCACCGCCGCCAATGCTACTAATGCTACGAACGCCACGAACGCTACGAATGCTACCAATGCTACCAATGCCACGAACGCCATAAATGCGGTTAACGCTACAAACGCCGGATATGCCAGTGTTTCTGGAACGGCAACGACTGCCGCTACGGCAAATGATGTCAGTTTTAACTATGCCGGTTCCAGCTCCAAGGGTGGGGCAGCAACTTCCGCGCTTACAGCTAACGATGTGTCTTTCAATTATGCCGGTTCCAGCTCCAAGGGAGGCGCGGCGACATCTGCGGTCACGGCGACTACTGCGACGACAGCCAACGATGTCTCTTTCAACTACGCTGGATCGAGTTCCAAGGGAGGCGCGGCGACCTCCGCGGTTACAGCTACCACCGCCACTAGCGCTAACTCTGCGAGTTACGCGAACCTGTCGGGAACCGCGACAACCGCGGCGACAGCAACTAACGCGACACAGCTGAACGGGCAGGCGGCGTCTTATTACACGAATGCTTCGAACCTGGGATCGGGAACACTGCCGTCCGGCCGGTTGACCGGCTCATATGGGATCGATATTTCCGGCACCGCCGCCAATGCTACTAATGCTACGAACGCCACGAACGCTACGAATGCTACCAATGCTACGAACGCGACTACTGCTACAACAGCCAACGATGTTTCTTTCAACTACGCTGGATCGAGTTCCAAGGGAGGAGCGGCGACCTCCGCGGTTACAGCTACCACCGCCACTAGCGCTAACTCTGCGGGTTACGCGAACCTGTCGGGAACCGCGACAACCGCGGCGACAGCAACTAACGCGACACAGCTGAACGGGCAGGCGGCATCGTATTACACGAATGCGTCGAACCTGGGATCGGGAACACTGCCATCTGGGCGGTTGACCGGCTCTTACGGGATCGACATTTCGGGGAACGCGGCAACGGCGACCAGCGCCACCAGCGCTACCAATGCGACTAACGCCACGAACGCGACAACCGCGACTAACGCCACACAATTAAATAGTCAGGCGGCATCTTATTACACGAACGCGGCAAATATGAGCTCGGGAACGCTGCCGTCCGGTAGGTTGACCGGCTCTTACGGGATCAGTATCTCGGGGAACGCAGCGACAGCGACCAGCGCGACAACTGCCAGCAATGCCCTGGCGATCGCTGATGGCTCGGTGAGCACCGCGGCTAAGCTTGGGGCCGGGGTTGTCTCCTACGACAAGATTGCCATCCTGACCGGTGCTCTGACATTTAGGCCAGCGGGGTACTCGATCCAGTCCGATACGGGTTATGCCTTGACCTTGCTGAGCGGACAGAACGACGGACAGGGCGTCCCCATGTATGTTCTGGATACCTCAAACACGATCTCTACCGGCAAGCTTTTCAGCGTTAAGAATAAGGGGACGGAAAAATTCTTTGTCGACAAGGACGGCGGGGTGTCTTCTTCGGGCACTTTAACGGGTAGCGCGATCGAGTCTACCGTTACCGGCCAAAACGCCCCGTTCGTTGTGGCCAGCACCTATCTGGTCTCCAACCTCAATGCCGATCTTTTGGATGGATATCAAGGAGCAGCTTTCGCGCGGCTCGCGCCGGCTGCCGTGCAAAGCTCCGGCGGAACTTATGGGCTCTGGGCCAAAGGTAATACGTTCGGGATCAAGGGCCAATCGACCGGCGCAGCGGGGACTTGGGCGATATTTGGTACGGCGGAAACTGGAGTGCAGGGCTTTTTGGGCGGCGCCGCCTATGGAGCTTGCGGGTATTTTAACGACACTAACGCCGGTTATTTGGGCGGCAACGGGGTCGGCGTGCTGGGCGGAGGGACGTCATACGGCGTCCAGGGGCAAGGCGGCACTTACGGGGTCCACGGCACAGGGACCACCTATGGCGTTTACGGTACCGGCGATACGGCGGGGGGATACTTTATCGACAGTACTTCGTCCTCATATGGCCGGGTGGGTTACGGCGCTTACGGCTTTTATACGCCGGACGGGCTGTACGTCGGCACCACGGTTGACGCGATCTCCGTCTATAACACGGCGGTTACCGGACGGGATGTGTATGTCGCCAGCACGGGAGTTATTGGTTATCTCAGTTCAAGCTTAAAATATAAAACCGATGTCCAGCAATTGACATTCGATGAGAATAAGCTCGCGCAGTTGCGGCCGGTAACCTTTAAGTGGAACGAAAAGTCAGTAAACCCCGGCCAGGAAGATTTTGGTTTGATCGCCGAAGAGGTTTATCAGCTCTTCCCTAAGATGGTCTATCTGGACGACGCTGGGAAGCCCGAAGGGATCCAGTACGATAAATTGTCGGTCCTTTTGCTCAAGAGCTACCAGGAAAAGGTCAAAGAGATCGAGGGATTAAAAACGAAGACCCAGGAGCTGGAGGCGAGGATGGCGGCGCTCGAAGCTAAAATAGGTAAATGATCAAAAGGTTAATTGTTTTAATCATTATTGGTCTGGCTGTGTTTGGCGTCGACCCGGCTCTGGCCGTCGGCGCTTCAGCCAGTTATAAGATCGCTGCCGAGGTCATGGACAGCGGCGGCTCGCGCGGCAGTTCGGCCTCTTACCAATTACTGGGCAAGACCAGGGAACGGGCGTTGCCAGTGCCGGGCAGCCCAAGCTTGACGGTCGGCGAGGGATTTCTGCGGAGCGTTTATTTCGGGCGGATCATCTTTGGCCCGATCGTTACCGGGATCAAGCCGGCGGCCGCTTTGAACAGCGGACCGCTTTCGGTCATTATCACCGGCGCCAATTTCTTGGCCGGGGCGGCGGCCAAGATCACGGCGGAGGACGGGAAGGAGATCGTCGCTACTAAAGTGGTAATGGTCAACACTGGAGCGATCAGTTGTGACTTTGACCTGACCGGAGCTAAACCCGGATCGTGGAGCGTGACCGTGACCAATCCGGACGGCCGCTCCGGGACATTGCCGGCGGCGTTCAAGATCATCTATCCGGCCCCGACGGTCAGCTCCGTTGTCCCTGATAAGGGGGTCAACAACGAGGTCGCGACCTTGACGATCGCCGGCGAAAACTTCCGGGAGGGCGTCAGTCTCAAATTGTCAAAGGCGAGCGAGAGCGATATAATGGCCGAGAAGGTCGTGGTCGTTTCGACGGGCAAGATAACTTGTTCGTTCGACCTGCGGAAGAAAACGGTCGGCGTGTGGGACCTGAAAGTGACCAACGAAGACGGCCAATACGCGACGCTTTTCCAGGGCTTCAAGATCGAAGCGCCGGAATTGGAAGTTCTGGAAGCGGTCAAGAACAAGCCGAACCCGTTCAATCCGGCCAAGCAGCCGACCCTGATCTCCTATACCTTGAGCCAGGATTACGACGTCTTCGTCGACGTCTTCAATGTCCGCGGGGAAAGGGTCTGGCGCTACCAAGCGAGCCGGGGGACCATGGGCGGCATGGTGGGACAGAACGTGGTCAGCTGGAACGGGACTACGGCCACTAAGTCCTACGCGAGCGAAGGCGTTTATTTCCTGTACGTTACCGCCCGGGTCAAAGGGGCGCAAAAGATCTTGAGCAAGACCAAAGTGGCGATCACCAGATGAGAAAATATCTAATCGCGTTAGCGGTCATCTTATCGCTGGGCAATCCGGTCCCGGCCGGCGCGGAAGTGGTGGGGCAGACGGACGATCCCCTGGTGGTCGGCGGCGGGGCGAGACCGATAGGGATGGGCCGGGCTTTTACCGCCGTAGCCGACGACGCGGACGCCGCCTTCATTAATCCGGCGGGGATCGGCGGGCTTAAGGGCCCGACGGCCATGATGATGATGACCAATATGCTGATGGGCGAGATTTACTACGCGGAATTTTGCGGGGCGATCCCGGCGACTTTCGGCACGCTGGGACTGGGTTTGATCTCGACCGGCGTCAACCAGATCCCGACCGACGTCGATTCGTCGACGGTCTATACCGATTATTACGACACGCTGATCATTTTCAATTACAGCACCGCGCTGGCCCGGTTTTTCGGCTACGGCCGCAACATTTATGTGGGCGCCAATTACAAGATCTTTAACCGCGGCTGGACAGGCGGGATCAACCGTTTCGCTTCCGGGCAAAGCATCGATCTGGGGATCAAGTACATCGTGACCCCTTATTTGAGCTTCGGCCTCAGCCGGCAAAATGTCCTGCCGGTGACGATGGGCGGGGTCCTGCATTGGAGCACCGGCGCGGAAGAGGCGATCGCCTCATTGACGAAGTTCGGCATCGCGGTCAAGCCGCTCCCCCTGGGCGGCAACGTGCTTTTTGCCTATGACATCGATTTCCCGGCGTTCAGCGGGCGGCCGGTAACGATGCATTTCGGCACGGAGTGGAAGACCGGCCAATTGCTGTCGCTCAGGGGCGGGCTTGACCAGTCCCTGGACGCCGCCGCTCCCGAGCGGACCAGCTGGAACCCGACCTTTGGGCTCTCTTTTGATTTTGCCCGGTTCCGCCTTGACTACGCTTATCATTCCTATTACAATGACCCGGCATTGGCAAATAATTATTTTTCCCTGTCTTATCAAGCCGATCCCTGGATGGAACTGAAGGGTGAGGCGGCTCCGGCCGGTGAATCCCCGAGGCGGCGCTGATGAGGGGGTTGGCTTTTGGGCTCGGATTGTTGCTCTGTTGCTCATTGCCGCTGAGTGCCGGGGCGGAAGCCCCGGACAATGGCGGGATTTCGACCGTAACATTCAGCGTTTTGAAGTATTTTCCGGGAGACGTGGTCCATCTGGTGGTGGATGTTCCGCCGGACGTGGTCAGCGTCACCGCCACGATGCCGGATGGAGAGCAGTTGAACCTTGGTTTCAGCCTGCGGTCCCGGGTCTGGCATAATTACTGGGAAGTGCCGGCCGGTTTTAAAAAAGGGGGATATACCGCTAAGCTGCGGGCGGTTGACGTGGAAGGACGGGTCTTTGAGGGGGAATCGGACCTTTTTTATATCGGCGAGCCGTCCCTGCCCATGATCATGAAACTAGCGACGACCAAAGAAGTCCGTACCTATCAGCCCGAAGTCGCCGAGCGCAAGGTTGAACAGCCGGTTGAACGGAAACCAAAGGCCCGGAAACCGCAATTGGCCAAGAGCAAGCCGAAGCCGGCCAAAAAAGCCCGGGTTAGAAGACCGGTCGCTCCTCCGTCCCGCATGCGCCTGATGGTCGAGGCCCGGGAGCAGTTGTTCAGGCAAGATTATGGAAAATTACAGAACCGGCTCGATGCCCTGTTAAAGATCGATCCGGGCAATAACGAGATCAGAACTATGCGCAATAAAGCCGCGAAAGGAATTAAGATCAAATAATGAAACAACTGATGATCATCGGTCTGGGGTTATTTTTGCTTATCGGCCTGCAAACGGCGGGGGAGGGGCTTTCCGCCCGGCAGTACTTTTATCAGGCCTCAAGCGCCTATATCAGGGGGGACCTGGACGGGGCGCTGAAGCAGGCGCGGGCGGCGCTGGACCTCGATCCGACCTATAAAGCGGCCTGGGAATTGAAAGAAAGCGTGCTGCGGGAGAAAAAGATCATCGCTCTCCTCCTGGAATCGGAGAAAGCCCGGCAGGTGAAAAAATCCCTGGCGGCCGGCGGCAAGCAGTATAAGGCCGGGAACTATACGGAGGCGGTCGCCAGCTTCCGCAAAGTGCTCAGCCTGGCGCCCGGCAACAAAGAAGCTCTTGCCTCCCTGAACAGCATTCAAGACCTGGTCAAAGCGGAAGAGCGCGCCCGCCAACAGGCGCTCTTCTGGTTGACCGTGGCTTACGGCGTCGCTTATCTTTCGTCCGCGGCGCTGCTGGTCTTTATCATGTCGCTGCTGAGAAAGCTGATCGCGCGACGGGCCAAGAAACCAGCCGATCAGCTGATCTGCTTCAACTGCCAGGCCAAATTGCCGCTCAAAGAGGAATTCTGCCCTAATTGCGGCATGCGGGTCGGGCTCAAGCTGTGGCGGTCGATCTCCGAGGAGCAAAAGCGCTGGTATGATCGGGCGGGCTGGAAAAGCAATCCCTTTTCACTGGACACGCATCCGGAATTTTTTACCGGGCACAAAAAAGCGGTCCAAGAGGTCCTGGCCAAGATCAGCGCGCGCAGCGGCCAGATCCTGGTCCTCGGGCCGCTGGGCGTCGGTAAAACCACCCTGCTGCGCTGGTTGGCAGTGTACCTGCCCAGGGACCTCGCGCCGGTCTATATCTCGCGCCCGCCCCAGAACTTTGACCAGTTGATCCGGCATATCATCAACAGCCTGGGGTTTACCGATAAGGATGTCACCGAATACGATCTCTACAACCTGGATAAATTACGCCACAAGATCGGCAAGGGCTTGATCCTGCTGCTCGATGAGACCCATGAGTTCACGATCGAGATCGAACGGCCGCTGCGGACCCTGGGCGACCTGGATGGCGTTAATCTGGTAATGGCCGGACTGCCCGAGACCGCGGCCAAGCTGCAAAACGAGATCAAGCCGCTGTATGACCGATTGTCCTTGACTGTCGCGCTGGAACCCCTGGAATTCGCCGAGCTGAGCGAGCTGTTGAAAGCGCGGATCGAAGGAGCGGGGGGCAACGGAACGTATCCCTTTACCGCTTCGGCCTTGACCAAGATCTATGAGCTCTCAAAGGGCATTCCCAGAACCGCCCTGAAACTAGCGGATGCGGCGGTAGCACTGGCGATCAGCCAGAACGAAGATAAAATTAGCGATCAGCTGGTAAAAGAGATCGCCCTTTGAGGGAAAAGACAAATTAATCGGTTATGCCAAAGATCGAGCGGATGTTGGCCTCGTTCAGGAGCGCTTGTTCCAAGGCCAGCTTTTGTTCCGGGCGTAATTGTTCGGATCGCAGGAACAGACGGCTGCGCAGGGAGACCATCATGACCGGTAGAGAATCCAGCATCGTTTTAAACTTGAGGCTCGGCTCGGTCTTGAGTGCGGTAAGGGCTTGACCCAGCTCTTTGCCCGACGCCAGACAATAATCGATCAGGGTGTCGGCGGCTTGAGCAAAGAAGCGGTGCTCTGTTTCGGCCCTGGCTATCAGGCCGGCCAATTGCGCCAGTGCGGCCGGTTTATCATTGATCACTGGCCGGACCGGCTCAACCGCCGGATGCCTGGGGAGGCTGACGGATGGTCTGACCGGCGGTTCCGATTCATGGTAGCGATAAGCGATCGGCCGGGGAAATTCTTCGCCAAAGATAACGTCCATCGTCTTTTTGAACTTAGCCAGATGTTTATCAGGTATCTTGCCAAAAACGCCGCTTTCCGGTGAGATCTCCAGCCCCGGCTTACCGAGCTCATAGTAACAGCGGAAACCGTGCCAGTCCGACTTCAGTTTATTCTGCGGGGTCAGAAGGTTATTTGCTTCCGCCAGCTCTTTGTGGGTGGGACAGCCGAAGAGCAGTTGTCCGTTCCGGGCATTATAAAGGCCGGTCAAAGTTGCCGAGCGCTTTCCTCTGGCTGCCAGCAAAGTCCTTAAAGCCTGGGCCGAATCGGGATTGCGAACCGGGTGGGCGGCTGTTTTCCCGCTGCTCAGCCGGTCAATAAAACGGTGATAAATGCTTGTAATACCCATGACAGGTTATTGTCGGTAACAAAGCGCGGGGATTTCAGGGATCAGCTTTCTTTCTTGATCGGGACTTCCTGCGAAACGTAGGCTGGCTTCAAGACGCCGGCCGAAATGACGTATTTGACAGCGTCTTCGATCTTCATGTCGAGCAAAATGACCTCGCGGGCCGGGACCATGATCAAAAAGCCGGTGGCCGGCGTCGGGGTGTTAGCGATAAAGATGTTGATCATCTTTTCCTTGGCTTTGGTTTCGATCTCCGCCGCCGCGTCCGAAGTGACGAAGCCGAGCGACCAGACCCCCTTGCGCGGGTATTCGACGATGCAGGCGCGCCGGTACTCTTCGGCCGACTTCTCCTGGAAGAGGACGTCATTGATCTGCTTGGTGGCCGAATAGATGCTTTTAACGATCGGCACGCGGGAAAGCAGCTCTTCGCCGAGCTTAAAGAGCCGGACGCCGAAGAGCTGGGTGCCGAAATAGCCGGCAATGAAGATCAGGGCGATGGTGATGACGAAGCCGACGCCGGGGAGCGGGTGCCCCAGGACCATGGCGATGATGTTGCCGAGGATGCCGTCCAGGAACGAGAACATGAACCAGAGGAGCCAGATCGTGACCAGGAGCGGCAACAGGGTGATCAGCCCGCGAACGAAATAGGTGCTCAATTTCTGCCAGAAGTCGTTCATTGTTCCAATTATAACATTTATGCTATACTTTGGCCAGATACGGGAGGTGCCGGAAATGACAAAAGCTTATATTTTGGTGGAAGCGCTGCCGGGGAAGGCGATCGAGCTGATCAACGCGATCAAGGGCTTGGCGGGGGTCAAGACGGTCCATCTGGTCACCGGCCCTTACGACGTCATCGCGTTCGTGGAAACGGCCGATCTCAAGTCGCTGGGGGATTTTATCGTCAAGAAGATCCAGGCGACCGGCTGCGTGGCCCGGACTTTGACCTGTATCACGGTCGAAGAATAAATTACTCCAACCCTTTAGAAATGTCGTTGGCTCTGGCGTAGAGCAGGCGGTTGATCGCGGCGAGGAACGCCTTGGCGCTGGCCAGGATGATGTCCATCGACGCCCCGTGGCCGACGTAGATCCGGCCGTTCTCCTTGATCCTGACCGTAACTTCCCCTTGAGCGTCCGTTCCCCCGGTGATCGCCTGGATGGTAAAGTCGACCAGTTCCGGCGAAACGCCGGTGATCTTCTGCATGGCCGAGTAGATCGCGTCGACCGGGCCGACCCCTTCGACCGTCACCTCTTTCAGTTTGCCTTGATATAGAAGCTTGACCTTGGCGGACGGCTTGGTGTGGGTCCCGGAGGCGATCTCGACCCCCTCGATCGTGTAAGTTTCCGGCACGATGTAGACTTCGTCGGAAACGATCGTCTCCAGGTCGCGGTCGCCGATCTCTTTTTTCTTGTCGGCCAACTCCTTGAACTTATTGAACGCCTTTTCCAGATTTTCTTCGTTCAAGGCGTAGCCCATATCCTTCAGCTTATCGGCAAAGGCGTGCCGGCCGGAGTGTTTGCCCAGCACCAGGCGGCTTTCAGTCAACCCGATGTCTTCCGGTTTCATGATCTCGTAAGTATTAGGGTCGATCAGGACGCCGGCCTGGTGGATCCCGGCCTCATGGGCGAAAGCGTTGGCGCCGACGACCGCTTTGTTCGGCTGGACGACGAGGCCGGTCAGGTTGCTGACCATCCGGCTGGCCTTGTAGATCTCTTTGGTATTGATGTCGGTCTTGGTCCCGAAGAAATCGTGCCGGGTGACGAGCGTCATCACGACCTCTTCGAGCGAAGCGTTGCCGGCCCGCTCGCCGATCCCGTTGATCGTGCATTCGACCTGGTTCGCCCCGGCTTTGACCGCGGCCAGCGAGTTGGCCGTTGCCAGGCCGAGGTCGTTATGGCAGTGGACGGAGATCGTCACGTTCTTGGCCTTGACCTGGGGGACGTGCTTGATGATGTTCTCGATCAGCTGGCCGAACTCCCACGGGGTGGTGTAGCCGACGGTATCCGGCACGTTGATCGTTTGGGCGCCGGCGTCGATCACCGCGCCGATGATCTTGTAGAGGAACGCGTGGTCCGAGCGGCCGGCGTCCTCGCAGGAAAATTCGACATTGGGGCATAGCGACCGGGCGTGTTTGACCATCTTGACCGCCGTTTCATAGACCTGCTCCGGCGTCATCCGCAGTTTTTTTTCCATATGGATCGGCGAAGTCGCCAGGAAAACGTGGATCATCGGTTTGGCCGAATGTTTGACCGCTTCCCAGGCCCGGTCGATATCGCCCTTTTTGGCGCGGGCGAGCGAGCAGATGCTCGGCCCCTTGATCTGCTCGGCGATCTGCTTGACCGAGGCAAAATCGCCCGGCGAGGCAATGGCAAAGCCGGCCTCAATAGTGTCGACGCCCAGCTTGGCCAGTTGGCGGGCGATCTCCAGTTTTTCTTCCGGGTTCAGCGAAGCGCCCGGGCACTGCTCGCCGTCGCGCAAAGTGGTATCAAATATCTTGATTTTTCTCGTCATAGCATATACTATACTAACTATGAGCAAGAAAATCAAGACGATCGGGGTCATTACGCCGGGCGGCGACGCGCCGGGGATGAACACCGCCATTCGCGCGGTGGTCCGGACAGCCATCTTCAACGGCTTAAAGGTCTACGGGATCGAGCGGGGCTGGCAGGGTTTGATCGATAACAAGATCATCAACATGGAGCTTTCCTCGGTCAGCGGGATCATCAACCACGGCGGCACGATCCTGCATACCCACCGCTGCCCGGAGTTCCGGCAAAAAGCGGCCAGGAAAAAAGCGTTTAACAATCTCTGCGCCTACAACATTGAGGGCTTGGTGGTGATCGGCGGCGACGGTTCGCTCAGCGCCGCCTACCAGCTTCACAAGGAGTTTGGGACCCGGGTGATCAATATTCCGGCTTCGATCGATAACGACATTTACGGCACCGACTACAGCATCGGCTTTGATACGGCGGTCAACACCGCGCTCGAGGCGATCGACAAGATCCGCGATACCGCTACCTCCCACGAACGGGTCTTTGTCATTGAGGTGATGGGGCGGAACAACGGTTTTATCGCCCTTGATGTCGGCCTGACGGCCGGGGCAGAGGCGATCATTATCCCGGAGATCCCTTATAATATTGACGCGATCGGCCAGAAGATCCGCTACGGCCAGCAGCGGGGGAAATCGAGCTTTATCATCGTGGTGGCCGAAGGGGCGATCAAGGCGGAAGAGGTGGCGGTCCACTTGCGCAAACGGACCACGCTCGACGTCCGGGTCAGCATCCTGGGCCACATGCAGCGGGGCGGGGCGCCGTCGGCGCTCTCCCGCGAAGTCGCCTGCAAGCTGGGCGCGAGGGCCGTTCAACTGTTGATCGAAGGCAAATCGGCCTTAATGGTCGGCATTATTTCCGATAAGGTCATCGAAACACCAGTTGACGAAATTGCCCGCCGCAAGAAGAAGATCGACATGGCCGCCTACAAGCTGGCCAACATGCTGGCGACGTAACTCCGCTTAAAACACCAGCGCCGGCAGGTATTTGCGGCGGCATTCCAATTTTTCGAAGAATTTTCCCCGCATCAAGCCGGGATCGGCTGGCGACCAGCGGTCAAATTCGCGCTGGATCTCCGTCAGGCTCAGTTTTCCCATGTAAGGAGGCCGGCCGAATAAATGTTTGAAGAGATAATTGCGGGCGTCGGCGTGATAACTGTTATTCCCCGGCATTTCGACAAAAGCCACGGTATCGGCAAGCGGGACCATAAAGTCGCGGATATTGTCCTCGGTCAAGTGCGCGCGCTCAGCAGCGCTCAAGCCAAGGTCGACCTCGGCAGCGGCGATAGCCAAGCAAATATTTCGCATGACAGCCAGATCGCTCTTCATGACGTAGATGATGATCGCGTTGTTAAGTAAAACAGGGCCATCCGGATCAAAGCTTTCATCACGGTTCAGGGCCAGGTCGAGGCGGCTGAGGCAGCCACGTTTTTTTAACTCCGTGAAAAGCCTGGTAAAGACTTCGCTTACGAACTGCGCTTTTTGGCCAAGATAGATCCGGGTTAAGGGGAATTCTTGTCCTTTTTCTTTACCGCAGATCCAGTACTTGTTCGGTTCGGCAAAACTATAAAAAGGGTCTTTCCCATTAAAGGGGTAGCGGGCAATAAGGTCTGTCCCCAGGCGGTCGGCTGCCTTTTCGGCGGAAGCGGCTGCTACCTGGCCAAGCGGCCGGTTTGCCGGGAGCGGCAATTGGAACGAAGCGATCCTGGGTAGTTGGGCGCGTAATAGTTCACTATAACTGATAGAGAGGAGAGTGGGCCGGAATTGCTCCCAGCCATGTTCCGTTACCGCTTTCAATCCCTGTCCAGAGATTATCAGGTTCCGTAAAGTCTGGGCCGGCCTTGTAGGGGGAGCAAGGTCGATATGCCTACAGGTAATAATATCAGGCCTGACGGCCTTGATCGGGCACATACCGAATATATATCGGCAAAAACGCGGCTAAATTGCAGGTTCAATAATAATCCGCGGCGTTGCGCATTCCGTAGAGCTGGTGGTCCTGCGGCACGAAGCGGCCGCCTTTAACGTCTAACAGATTGCGCGACATGATCGTGTCGTTCTCCAGCCCCGGATAGACCCCAAAAACGCCTTCTTTCAGGAAATTAAAGATCGCGTCGCCGTAGCGCAGGCCGAGGATCCGGTCCATGACGTGGGCAACGCCGCCGCGGATGGCGTGGCCGCAGTTCTGGTAGCGGTATTCAAACCCCTTGGTGTGTTTTTCCAGGATGGCGAAGATATATTCGCCGATCCCGCCGAGCTGCTCGTTGCCGAACGAGTCTTTCTTCTTCGGCATCTCATGCCGCGCTTTGACCAGCGCGTACTTCGGGTCCGCAATGACGGTCGCCAGCATCTTCTCGTGTTTCTTGTTGATCGCTTCCGGGTAGCGGGTATCGAACAGCCGTACTCCCTCGGAGACGACGACAATGCAATGCTGTTTGACACGGATCGATTTTTCCACCTGCTTGATCACGACCTCCATGTCGAGGACCTCTTCGGGGAGGAGGGTGACTTCGGCGCCGCCGGCGATCCCGGCCCACATGGCGACCCAGCCGGCGTGCCGACCCAGGAGTTCAACGACAAAACAGCGGTTGTGGGATTCGGCGGTGGTCCGGATATTCTCGATAAAGTGGACTGATTCTTCGACGGCGGACTCAAAGCCGTAGGTCATTTCGGTCCCGTAGACGTCGTTGTCCATCGTCTTGGGGGCGCCGAACATCGGGAAGACGAACTGTTGGCCTAGTTTTCCAGCCGCGCCCAGGGTGTCGTCGCCGCCCAGGACACAAAGACAGTCGATCTTCAGTTTTTTTAAGGCTTCCATCGCTTTTTCCGGCATCTTGGCTTCCATGTTCGCTTTAGAGAAGAGGTTGGTACGGGAAGACTTGAGGATCGTGCCGGCGACCGCAAATGATTCTTCAATATCCGTCAGGTTTAATGGTTTAACGATCTTATCGAATTCTGTCCCCGGATCGCGGGTCAAAGATTTCCAACCCTCGAGGAGGCCGACCAGTTCCATTTGCTCGTCTTTGGGGAGGGTGAGGTTGGCCTGGTTGATCCGCCGCATCAAGCCGACGATCACCGCGTTATGGCCGGCGCAGTCGCCGCCGCCGGTCAGGATCCCGATCCGTTTAATATTTATTTCTTTGCCCTGAAACTTGACCTTCATCTTTTTACGCCTTTCCCGCCGATCCCAGAACGTTCGTGTTCTTGGCGATGATCAGCTTCTTCAGTTCCTCGCGGGCCGGGCCGAGATATTTGCGCGGGTCGAACTCCGACGGCTGCTCCGCGAAGACCTTGCGGATGATCGCGGTCATGACCAGGCGGCCGTCGCTGTCGATATTGATCTTGCAGACGGCGGATTTGGCTGCCTGGCGCAGCTGCTCTTCGGGAACGCCGACGGCGTTGTCCATCTTGCCGCCGAACTTGTTGATCATGGCGACGTACTCCTGGACGACCGACGAGGCGCCGTGCAGGACGATCGGGAAGCCGGGCAGCCGTTTCTCGACCTCCGCCAGGATGTCGAAGCGGAGCGGGGGGACCGATTCGCCCGGCTTGAGCTTGAATTTGTAGGCGCCGTGCGACGTGCCGATCGAGATGGCCAGGGAATCGACGCCGGTCCGTTTGACGAAATCCTCGACTTGGTTCGGGTCGGTATAGGTGTGCTTTTCCGCCTTGACCTCGTCCTCGATCCCGGCCAGGACGCCGAGCTCGCCTTCAACGGTGACGTCATACTGGTGGGCGTATTCCACCACCTGCTTGGTCAGCTTGATGTTGTCCTCGTAAGTGTGGGCGGAGCCGTCGATCATGACCGAAGAAAAACCGTATTCGATGCACGATTTGCAGAGCTCGAAAGTGTCGCCGTGATCAAGGTGGAGAGCGATCGGGATATTGGACTTGAGGTCCTGGCGGCACAGCGCGACCGCGCCTTGCGCCATGTAACGGAGCAGGGTCTGGTTCGCGTACTTGCGGGCGCCGGAAGAGACCTGGACGATGACCGGAGAATTGCTCTCCGCGCAGCCGCCGATGATCGCCTGCAGCTGCTCCATATTGTTAAAGTTATACGCCGGGATCGCGTACTTCCCCGCCATCGCCTTCTGGAACATTTCCCGCGTGTTGACCAGTCCAAGCTCTTCGTACAGTTTCTTTGCCATTTTATTTACCCCTTTCTTTATTTTACCAGCTTAACGTAGCTGTCGACTTTGAGGCTCGCCCCGCCGACCAAGCCGCCGTCGATGTCGGGCTGGGCCATTAATTCCTTAACATTTTCCGGTTTGACCGAGCCGCCGTACAGGATCCGAATGTCATTGGCAACATCCTTGGGCAATAACTTTCTAATGAAAGCGTGGACTTCCTGGGCTTGCGCCGGGGTTGCCGTCTTGCCGGTCCCGATCGCCCAGACCGGTTCGTAAGCGACGACAACTGATTTCCAGTGGTTGTCGGTCACTCCCTGGAAGGCGCCTTTGACCTGCTCCTCGATCACTTTGAAGGTTTCGCCCTTTTCCCGCTGGGCCAATGTCTCGCCAACACAAACGATCGGCAGCAGGCGGTGCTTGATCGCCGCGAACAGCTTCTTGTTGACCGTTTCGTCGGTCTCGCCGAAATACTGGCGCCGCTCGGAGTGGCCGATGATCACGTAGGTGCAGCCGACCGCCTTGAGCATCGGGCCGGAGATCTCGCCGGTGAACGCCCCTTCGTCCTCCCAGTACAGGTTTTCCGCGCCGACGGCGATGTTGGTGCCGACGGCGGCTTCGCTCAGTTTTTGCAGGGCGGTGAAAGGGGCGCACAGGAGCATGGTCGTCTCGTGGACGTCTTTAACCAGGGGGGCGAGGGCGATAACGAAATCGGCGGCTTCGGTCGGGGTCTTGTACATCTTCCAGTTTCCGGCCATGATCGGTTTTCTCATTGACACTTTCCTTTCTGTTTGCAAACAGGGGAGATTATATCACACTCAAGCGGCTTGCGGGACCATGATGTAGCGGGTGGAACGGCCGGCTCCCTCGGACTTAGCCAACCTTTTATCCTCCAGCATCGTCAGTTCCAGGTGCGCCGTCTTGTGCGAGACGTTGAACGCCTCGCGATACTCGCGATTGCTGATCGCCCCGTGCTCGTTCATCAGCTGCAGGGCGCGGATCTGCCGCTTGTTCAGCCCCTTGCCGGACCACGGGTTGGTCATCTCCTGTTCCTCGTTCTCCTTGGCCGGCCGGGAAAGGCTGCCGTCGCGGACATAACAGATCTCGTCCGATTTGTACGGCTTATCGAGACCTTCGGGGACGGTGATGACCACGATCTTTTTATCGGACCGATTGATCACGTCAATGGCGGGAGAGATCGCGGGGGAGCAGTGGTTCTTGCCGGTCTCTTTGATCCAGTCCTCAAAGCGGTTGTCGATCTCGACGCCGACCAGGTGCTGGTTCTTGTCGTCGATGCCGTAGATGATCTTGCCGCCGTCGGCATTGGAGAAAGCGACCAGTTCGCGGGCGATATCGTCTGCGGCAGGGATGCTCTTTTCGAACTCGACCGACTGGCCTTCGCCTTGACCCATCAATTCGAGGATGTCGTCCCAGGTCATGTTGGCGTTATCATAACATATGCTATAATTTATGGCAATGATAAAGCCGCTGCTCGACCTGATCTTCCCGCCTAAATGCGAGGTTTGCCGCCGGCCCGGCCGGGACGCGCTGTGCCCCGCTTGTTTCGGACAGATCAAGTTCCTGAATCCCCAGCTCGGCGTTTATTCGGCCGCGGTCTACGACGGCGCGCTGAAAGAGGCGATCCACCGGTTCAAGTTCAACAAGCGGAAAAACCTGGCGGAGCCGCTCGGCGTGCTGCTGGTCCAGTACGTCAGCCAGGCGCCCGGCCTGAAAATGGCGGAGGTCGAGGCGATCATCCCCGTGCCGCTGCATCATAAACGGCGCCGGGAGCGGGGCTTCAACCAGGCCGAACTGCTGGCCAAGGTCGTCGGCCGTTATTACGACAAACCGGTCATTAACGCGCTGGAACGGCAAAAGAACACCCACGCCCAGTTCGATCTTCCCCGCGACGCCCGCTTCGCCAACATCAGGGAGGCGTTCCGGGTGAGCGTTCCCCGGTCGGTCCATAACCGCAAAGTGATGCTGCTCGATGACATCTACACGACCGGCTCCACGGTCGGGGAATGCGTCCGGGCGCTGAAAACGGCCGGCGCCAAACGGATCGAGATATTGACACTCTCCCGGGCGGTCGAGTAGAATAGCAGTATGCAAATACAAATCACCGGCCACAAGATCGAACTGACCCCCGCGCTGCGCGATTACGTCCAGGGGAAGATCACCAAGCTGGAAGAGTTCTTCAGCAATATCCAGAAGGTCGAGGTCGTGCTGGACGCCAAGTCCAACGCCGATGACAACAAGCGGCAGGTGGCCGAGATCCGGGCCTGGATGGCGGGCAAGAAGATGATCCAGTCCAAAGAAGCGGGGCAGGACGCCTACGCCGCTTTCGACCTCGCGCTCGACGAAGCCAAGCGCCAGGTCGAAAAACACAAGGAAAAACTGGGCCACGAAAAACGGCGCGAATCGAAAAAGCTGAAGATGATGTCCCGCCTGAAGACCCCCGGACTAACCCAAGAGTATTGACCGCAGATGTTCGGCTGGTTGTCTAAACTTATCGGTGCCGCCGATGAGAGGAAGATAGACTCCTATAAACCCCTCGTCCAGAAGATCAATGACCTGGAGCCGCAGTTCAAGCAATTGTCCGACGAAGCGCTGCGGAACAAGACCGCCGAGTTCCGGGCCGCGTTAGCGTCGGGTAAGACGCTCGATGACCTTCTCCCCGAAGCGTTCGCGGCGGTCCGCGAGGCTTCGTGCCGGACGACCGGCCTCCGCCATTTCGACGTCCAGCTGATCGGCGGCATTATTTTGCACGAAGGGAAGATCGCCGAGATGAAGACCGGCGAAGGTAAGACCCTGGTCGCCACGCTGCCGGTCTACCTCAACGCCCTGGCGGGCCACGGGGCGCACGTCGTCACCGTTAACGATTACCTGGCCAAGCGCGACAGCGAATGGATGGGGCCGATCTACCAGGCGCTCGGCCTGACGGTCGGCGTGGTCCAGCACTGGATGGAGCCGCCGGAGCGCCGCGCCGCCTACGCCGCCGACATCACTTACGGCACCAACAACGAGTTCGGGTTCGATTACCTGCGCGACAACATGGCCCTTTCGCTGCAGGAGTGCGTCCAGCGCGAGCTGCATTACGCGATCGTCGACGAGGTGGACAGCATCCTGATCGACGAGGCGCGGACCCCGCTGATCATTTCCGGCATGGTCGAGGGGACGGTCGCCACCTTCCTCAAGGCCAACGAACTGGTCAAGAAGCTGAACCGGAGCACCGACTTCACCATCGAGGAAAAGACCAAGAACGCGGTCTTGACCGAGCACGGCATCAAAAAAGCCGAAAAAATGCTGAACCTCGATTACCTGTTCGACATCGCCCATATCGACCTGGCGCACCAGATCAACCAGTCGCTCCGCGCCTGGCACTGTTTCGAAAAGAACGTCGATTACGTCGTCAAAGAGGGCGAGATCATCATCGTCGACGAGTTCACCGGCCGGCTGATGATCGGCCGCCGCTATTCCGAAGGGTTGCACCAGGCGATCGAGGCCAAGGAAGGGGTGGAGGTCCAGGAAGAGTCGCAAACTCTGGCGACGATCACCTTCCAGAACTATTTCCGGTTATTTAATAAACTGGCCGGGATGACTGGGACCGCCAAGACCGAGGAAGGGGAATTCTGGAAGATCTACAAGCTGGAAGTGCTGACCGTTCCCTCCCATAAAAAGATGATCCGGCAGGACCTGGCCGACCTGGTCTACAAAAACACGCGGGCCAAGTTCCGGGCGGTCGTCAACGAGGTTGCCGACTGGTATAAAAAACAGCGGCCGGTCCTGGTCGGCACTATCTCGATCGAGAACTCCGAGCTCCTCTCCGAAATGCTGCAGCGCCGCGGCATCCCGCACCACGTCCTTAACGCCAAGCAGCACGAACGCGAGGCGGAGATCGTCGCCAAGGCCGGTCAGGGCGGCATGGTGACGATCTCGACCAACATGGCCGGCCGCGGCACCGACATCGTCCTCGGCGCCGGCGTGACCGACCTGGGCGGCCTGCACATTATCGGCACCGAGCGGCACGAAAGCCGGCGGATCGACAACCAGCTGCGCGGCCGCGCCGGCCGGCAGGGCGATCCCGGCTCGACCCGTTTCTACGTTTCGCTCGAGGACGACCTGATGCGGATGTTCGGCTCGCAGCGCGTCTCCGGGATGATGGACCGCCTCGGCGTGGACGAAGACACGCCGATCGAGCACGGCCTGATCTCCCGGGCGATCGAGAACGCCCAGAAGAAGGTCGAGGAATATCATTTCGGCATCCGCAAACAGGTGCTGGAGTTCGACGACGTCATGAACAAGCAGCGCGAGACGATCTACGCGCTCCGCCGCCGGATCCTGGAAGGGAAAGAGCTGAAAGAGAAGATCCTGGAAATGATGGAGCAGACGGTCGGCGATTGGGCCGGCGCCTACCTGCCGGAAAAGGTCCAGCCGGAGGAGTGGGATTGGGCAGGGTTGTTCCAGGCGGTCAACGACACGATCCCGATCATCGGTTTGGAGAAACTGAAAGAGACGCCCAAGCTGGAAGCGGTCAAAGCGGCGATCTTAAATATCTTGAAACAGGCCTATGCCGACCGGGAAGCGGCGCTGACCCCCGAAGCGATGCGCCAGGTCGAGAAACTGGTGATGCTGCGGGTGATCGACACCGCCTGGATCGAACAGCTGCACAACATGGATGTCTTGCAAGAAGGGATCGGTTTGCGGGGTTACGGGGGACGGGACCCGCTGATCGAATATAAGATCGAAGGGTACGGGATGTTCCAGGAGATGATGACCGGCGTCCGCGAACAGATCATCGGGATGATCCTCAAGGTGGAGCTGGGCGAAGGAGAAGAAGAAGCGGCGCCGAAGAAGAAGATCGTCAGCTACGGCGCGCCGGCCAAAGGGGCGAATCCTGCCCCGCTCAAAGCGGCGGTCACCGTCGGCCGCAACGATCCTTGCCCGTGCGGTTCCGGTAAAAAATACAAGAAATGCTGCCTGAAGAGCTAAAAGAGAAGGTCGGCGCCCTCAAAGCGCGCGGCGCGGAGATCGAACAGATCCTCGACCTGGACAAAAAGCGCCAGCGGCTGGAAGCGCTCGACCGCCAGGCCGCCGATCCCAACCTCTGGAGCGACCAGGGAAAAGCGAAGAGCGTGCTGCAGGAGAAAAAGAACCTGGAAAAAGAGCTTTTGACCTGGGCGGCGCTGAAGAGCGGGGTCGCCGACCTGAACGAGCTGGCCGACATGGCCGGCCAGGAAGACGTGGAGCAGCTGGCCGCGGAGCTTAAGGAATTGCACAAGAAGGCCGACGAGCTGGAGATCGCCACGCTGATGGCGGGCGAGTACGACGCCAATAACTGCATCCTGGCGATCAACGCCGGCGCGGGCGGGACCGACGCCCAGGATTGGGCGCAGATCCTGCTCCGGATGTACAGCCGGTGGGCAGAGAGTAAAGGCTTCAGCGTCGAGATCCCCGAAATGTCCTATGGCGAAGAAGCCGGCTTAAAAAGCGTTACCATGATCATCTCCGGCCCTTACGCTTACGGCTACCTGAAGCACGAGTCGGGGATCCACCGCCTGGTCCGCATCTCCCCGTTCTCGTCGGAAGGGAAGCGGCACACTTCCTTCGCTTCCGTCGAAGTCATCCCCGAGATCACCGAAGACATCAAGGTGGAGATCAACCCGAGCGACCTGCGGGTCGACACCTACCGCGCGTCCGGCCCCGGCGGCCAGAACGTCAACAAGGTCAGCTCGGCGATCAGGATCACCCACCTGCCGACCGGGATCGTTACCCAGAGCCAGAGCGACCGCTCCCAGCACGTTAACCGCGATATCGCCATGCGGCTGCTCAAGGCCAAGCTTTACGAGATGATGCTGGCCCAGCAGAAAGAGAAGATCGAGGAGCTGCGCGGCGAAAAGAAAAAGATCGAGTGGGGGAGCCAGATCCGTTCCTACGTTTTCCAGCCGTACACCATGGTCAAGGACCACCGGACCGGCGTCGACGTCGGCGACGTCCAGCGGGTGATCGACGGCGACCTGGACGCGCTGATCGAAGCGTCGCTGAGAGGAGTGAAAAGGGATGATCGATAAGATCGGACGGGGGATCCTGGTGCTGGTCCTGACCGCGGCGGTGCTGCTCGGCGCCTATTTGGGCTTGATGCGCTTTACGGCGGAAAGCAGCGGCCGCCAAGTGGAACTGGTCGTCGACCTGAACGACCTGAAGAAGATGGCCGCCTACGAGAAAAAATCGCTCGGCGCGGTCCTGCCGGAGATCAGGAAAATGGGGATCACCGAGCTCGGGGTCTTTGAGGAGACCTTGCCCGACGCGAACGCGATCGGCGAACTGTATTACGCCAAAGGGTCGGGCTTGCTCCGGTTGAAGAACCTGCCGTTGCCGTTAGCCGGCCTGGCCGAGGCGGGCAAGATCAAGCCGGACCAGACCTACATCTACGCGCCGGACGACCAGGTCCGCAAAAGGGTGGCCAGCCAGCTGATCTGGGCGCTCGGCGGCAAAGCGGTCCGCTTTATCGGCCGCGACGTGCTGGAAGTGGACGAACTGGAGGAAGACCTGCGCCTGCTGGGCCTGGGCATTTCCGAAACGCAGCGGCAATACCTGACCAGGCAAGGGTTCAAGATCGTTCCCCGGGTCTGGAACGATCCCCGGTATCACCTGGGGAATATCGCCCCCAAGATCGAAGCGCTCCGGCCTTACGGCCTGGTCATTTTTGACGGTGAAGAGATCCTCGGCTATCCCGCCGCGCTGCCGGCGCTGGCCGCGGCGCTCAAGCAGAGCCAGGTCAAATACGGTTACGTGGAGATCGTCAAACAGGACGGCGACCAGCAGCTGAAAAAGCTGATGGCCGACGCGGTCGTCCGCGTCCACAGCGTGCCGAAAGACGAGCTGGCGAAGATCGACAAGGCGGAGGCGCTCGACCGGTTCGTCCGGGCTGCCCGGGAGCGGAGCGTGCGGCTGATCTATCTCCGGCCGTTCCTGCCGCCGCAAGTCGACGCTTTCCCGGTCGAGTATAATTTGCATTATTTTCGGGAGCTGACCAGCCGGCTGCGCGAGGCGGGGTTCGTGCTCGGTCCGGCGGAGAGCGGGCGCGCACTGGCGCCGCAAGGCTGGCAGGTTGTCCTGCTCGGCGCCGGCGTGTTGATCGGCACCCTTTTCCTGGTCGATTGTTTCGTGAGCCTGCCGCTCTGGCTGATGCTCGTCCTGCTGCTGGGGGGAGTGGAGGCGCTGTCGCTCGGCGAGCAGACCGGCCAACTGCTGGCCATGCAAAAAGGGCTGGCTTTCCTGGCTTCCCTGGTTTTTCCGTCCTACGCGGTGATCGCCACTTTTTCCGGCGCGAGCCGGGGGCGGGGCAACTGGCTCGTTACGGCGGGGCTGAAAACGATCAACGTCGTGCTGGAGACCAGCCTGGGGATTTTCCTGATGGTCGGCCTGCTGGCGGATTCCCGCTTTATCAGCGGCATAGAGCTCTTCCCGGCGGTAAAATTGTCGCTGGTCCTGCCGCTCCTGATCGTGGCCGCCTATTTCCTGCTCAAACCGGGCGCCGGCACGATGCTGGAAAGGATCGGCCGGATCCTTTCGACCAAAGTCAGCCTGCTGGTGCTCGGCCTGGGCCTGCTCTTGCTGGCCGCCCTGGCGGTACTGGTCGCCCGCTCCGGTAACTTTATCCTGCCGGTCCCGGGCGCGGAAAAATATTTCCGCAACTGGCTGGAGGTCGTCATGTACGTCCGGCCGCGGACCAAGGAGTTCCTGATCGGATATCCGGCGCTGATGCTGGCGGCGCTTTGCTACTTCCGGGGGAACCGGACCTGGCTCTGGCTGGCGGCGACGGCCGGCGCGGTTGCCTCGACCTCGGTCTTTAACACTTTTTCCCATATCCACACGCCGCTCATCATCTCGCTGGCCCGGACCGGCAACGCGCTGGCCCTCGGCCTGGTCGTCGGCCTGGTGGTTTGCCTGGTCGCCAATAAGTACGTCAAGGCGGAAAAATGAAAGTCCTGATCTCCGGTTATTACGGGTTCGGCAATGTCGGCGACGAAGCGGTCCTGGAGGCGATCGTGCTCGGCCTGGCGCGGCACGACCCGGCGCCCGCAGTCACGGTCCTCTCGGCTACGCCCCGGCTCACCGCCGAATTTTATAAGGTCAAAGCGTTTCCCCGTTTTCGCTTTTTCGCGCTCTGGCGGGCGTTGCGGCAAACTGACGTCCTCCTGAGCGGCGGCGGCACGCTTTTCCAGGACGCGACCAGCCGGCGCAGCTTGTGGTATTACCTCTTCGTCATCGTGCTGGCGAAACTCGCGCGGAAAAAAGTCATGGTCTTTGCCCAGGGGTTCGGCCCGCTCCGCCGGCCGCTCAACCGCTGGCTGGCAAAGCTCGTCCTGAACCGGGTCGACCTGATCACCCTGCGCGATGACGATTCGCTGGCCGAGCTGGAAAAGTGCGGGATCCGGCGGCCGCCGCGCTTTGTCACGGCCGATCCGACCGCGCTCCTGGAGTTGCGAAGCCAGGGCGAGGGGCGGCGGGTGCTGGCGCTGGAAGGGGTCATTTTCGACCGGCCGCTGGTCGGCGTCGCCATCCGGAGCGTGCCGCACGAGCCGGCGACCGAGGAGCGCGTTTTCCAGGTGCTGGCCGAGAACCTTGACCACCTGAGCCAAAACCACGGTTTGCAGCCGGTCTTCCTGCTTTTCCAATGTCCGGAAGACCTGAAGCAGGCGAACAGGGTGATCGCCCTGATGGAGCGGAAGAGCAATATAATCTTCCGGATCTGCCGGCCCGACGAGATGCTGGCGCTGTTCCCAAGCTTCGCGCTGGTCATCGGGATGCGGCTGCACGCGCTGATCTTCGCGGCGCTGAACACGGTGCCGCTGCTCGGCCTGGCCTACGATCCCAAGGTCAAGGCGTTCATGGCGGCGATCGGCCAGCCGTGCCTCGATCTGGGCGAAGTGGAAAAAATGAACGGACTGGTCGACCAGGTGGCGGCGGCCAGCGCGAACATCCGGCGCGACCTGGCCCGGCAGCGCGACCGGCTCAAGGAAGCAGCGGCAAAGAACTTCACCCTGTTCTTCGAGAAGTTTTCCGGCAACGGGAGGAGCGGCGCGTGAAGATCGCGGTGATCGGCGCGGACGGCCAGCTCGGTTACGACCTCTGCCGGGTCATTCCCCAGGCGGAGCTGATCCCCCTGACCGTAAAAGAGCTCGACATCACCGATCGGGCGAAGACCGTTCAACTCCTAAAAACCCTCCGGCCGGGCGCAGTGATCAACACGGCGGCGTATACCGCGGTTGACGCGGCCGAAACGGACCAGGCCGCGGCCAAAGCGGTCAATGAGACCGGCGCGCAGAACGTCGCCGAGGCTTGCCGGGAAATTGACGCCACCATGGTCCAGATCTCGACCGATTATGTCTTTGACGGGACCAAGCCGGTCGGTCAACCATACACGGAAGACGATCCTCCCGCGCCGAATTCCGTCTATGGCCGGACCAAGCTAGCCGGAGAAGAATGGGTCAAAAAAACCTTGCGGAAATACTTTATCGTCCGTTCCGCCGGGCTCTACGGGATCGCCGGCTGCCTGGGCAAGGGGGGCGGCAATTTCGTGGAAGCGATCATCCGCCAGGCGGATCGGCAGGAGAAACCGCTGATCGTCGACGACGAATATGTCTCGCCGACCTACACCTGCGATCTGGCGGAAAAGCTCTGCCAATTGCTGAAGACCGACCGGTACGGGCTTTACCATCTGGTGAACCAGGGGCAATGTTCCTGGTACGTGTTCGGCGACAAGGTCCTGGAATTGCTCGGCTCAGAGCTGGCACCCGAGCGGATCGGCCGGCAGGAGCTGGGAGCTAAGGCGAACAGGCCGGCGAACTCCGTGCTGGCGAGCGTTAAGTTACAGGCGGCGGGCTTGAGCGAGCTGCGGCCGTGGCCGGACGCGCTCAAAGCCTATTTGACGGAAAAGGGCCGGATCCGATGAAGCTCGCGATCGTCCACGACTTCCTGACCCAGTTCGGCGGGGCGGAGCGGGTGATCACCGCCTTGCACGAGCTTTACCCGGCAGCGCCGATCTACACCTCGATCTACGACGCGAATAAACTGCCGGAAAGTTTCCGCCGGATGGATATCAGGACTTCCTGGATGCAGCACCTCCCTTTGGCCGGCCGCTGGTTCAAGTCGTATTTTCTTTTATACCCGCTGGCCTTCGAACAGTTCGACCTCTCCGGCTATGACGTGATCCTCTCTTCGAGCTCCGCCTACGCCAAAGGGGTGAAAAAGCAGCCCGGCCAGTTACATATTTGCTACTGCCACACGCCGATGCGCTTTGTCTGGCGCTACGACGACTATGTCCGGCGGGAAGAGCTGCCGGAGCTGGTCAAACAATGGCTGCCGTTCCTGCTGGAGCCGCTCAAGGAGTGGGACCTGAAGAACAGCGCTGGCGTCGACCAGTTCATCGCCAATTCGGCGACCGTGGCCGGCCGGATCCGCAAGATTTACGGACGCGAATCTGTTATAATAAATCCGCCGGTCGAGACCGATTTTTTCCGGCCGGGCATAAGCGACGGCGATTATTTTCTGATCATTTCCCGGCTCAGCGCCTACAAACGGCTCGACGTCGCGCTCGACGCCTTTCGCGCAGCGGACATGCCGCTGCGGATCATTGGCGACGGGCCGGCCCGCCGGGCGCTGGAGCGCCGCGCCGGGCCGAACACGCGGTTCCTCGGCCGCCTGTCCGATTTCGCGGTCGCCGAGCAGCTGGCCGGCTGCCGGGCGCTGGTCTTTACCGGCGAAGAGGATTTCGGGATCGCGCCGCTGGAAGCGATGGCTGCGGGACGGCCGGTGATCGCGTTGCGGGCGGGCGGAGCGCTGGAGACGGTAGTCGAGGGGGAAACGGGGTTGTTCTTTTCTCCGCAAACGCCCCGGGCGCTTGGTGAAGCGCTGCAGCGGTTCCGCTTCCTGAATTTTGACAAGAAACGGCTCAGGGAACACGCCCTGGGCTTCAGCAAAGCGGTCTTCCAGCGGAAGATCGCCGGGTTGCTCAAGGAAAAATATGAAGAAAAATTCCGCCAAAGTTAAACAGCCTTTTGCCGGCGTCAGTTTTGACCAGCTGATCGAGATCGCCCTGCTGGTCATCGTTTTCCTGGTCCCGGTGATCTTTGACCGGCGGTTGGGCATTGTTTTTTCCGGCACGAAGGTCGCCTGGCTCCGGGTGTTCGTGACGATCGCGCTCGGTCTCTGGTCGATCAAACTGCTGGTCCTGAAAGAGCACCGCTTCGTCCGCACGCCGCTCGACTGGCCGGTCGTGACTTTTCTCCTGACCACGACGATCGCGACGCTGACCTCGATCCACGTTTATACCAGCTTCACCGGTTTTTACGGCCGCTTTGAGGGATTGACCACCTGGTACCTGTTCGGCGTGCTGTTCTTTTTAACGACCAATTTCGCCGGTTCGCCGGAGCGGCTCAAACGGCTGGTCATCGCGGTCGTCCAGTCCGCGGTGATGATGTCGGTCTACGGCGTGATCCAGCGGCAGGAGCTCGATCCGTACATGTGGGGCGGCGTGGTCACCTGGCAGCGGGTGATCGGGACGATCGGCCAGCCGAACTTCCTGGCCGCTTATATCCTGATGGCGTTTTTCCTCGGGCTCTTTCTCTATCTGGAAGAGAAGAAGCCGCTGCCGGACAGCGACTGGACCACTCAGCTGGTGCCGCTCGGCTATTTCCTGGCCGCCCAGACGGTCTTCGTGACCATGCTGTTCACGCTGCAGGCCGGCGACGTCCTGGTCTGGTACGGCGGATTCGGCCTGGCCACGGCCGCCGCGCTCCTCTTCGCTTACAATCATGAAAAACTTCAGCCGCTGCTGCTCGACCTGCTCTGGGGTTTTTCGCTGGTCTTGATCTATATTTGCCTTCTTTACACGCAGAGCCGCGGCGGTTATATGGGTTTCTTTACCGGCGGCGTCCTGTTCTGCCTGGTGGCGGGGCGGCGCTGGCTGTTCCGCAATTGGCGGGAACTGGGGGCGCTTGGCCTGGTCATCGCGGCGGTTTCGCTCTTTACCATGCTCCGCCCGGAATATTCGCCGTTCGAGCGGTTCGCCGGCGAGATCTCGTCCAAGCAGGAAACGGCCGGTCAGGGCGATGTGACCAGCAAGCTGGAGCTGAAAGGGGCGGCCGGTTCGCGCGGCGAGACCTGGAAGAGCGCTTTCGGCATCATTGCCGACAATCCGGTCTTTGGTGTCGGGCCGGAAGTGCTGAAAATGGTGTTCCCCCGGTACGAGACCGATCTTTTCCGCTTCAAAGAAGGGTTCCACGTCAAGCAGGACCGGAGCCATAATGAAACTTTTGACGTGCCGGTGACCAAAGGCCTGATCTCGTTCGCGCTGTATCTCCTGATCATCGGCCTGGTCTTTGGGACCGGGCTGCGCAAACTGGGCCGGCTCAGCGACCCCGAACGGCTGCTGATGGCCGGTTTGCTGGCGGCTGCCCTGGCTTACCTGATCCAGAACCAGTTCAGTTTCGGCGTCGTCGCGATCACGTCGCTCTTCTGGGTCATCTGGGGGATGGTCGTGGTGGTAGGACGCGACGAAGCGCCCGATAACCGGCCGATCGCCTGGCTGGACCTGCCGTGGTTGCCGGTCGCGCTGGTCTTGTTGGCCGCGCTCGGTTTGATATACGTATCTTTCATTTCTTTCAAGACCGATATCTACTTCAAATCGGGCAAGACCTTCCTGGAGATGCGGCAGCTGCCGGCCGCGGCCGACGACTTTAAACGGTCGCTGGCGCTGATGCCCTACGAAGGGACGACCATTTCCCACCTGAGCATCGTCTATCTGAACATGGGGCAGCTTGACGAGGCGGTCAAATATTTGCTCTACGGCACGCAAGTCGACCCGTTCAACGCCGATAATTTCTACATGCTGGCGCGCGTTTACGTGACGCAGGCGGAGCGGGGAGTCCCCGGCGCGCGGGAAAAAGCGTGGCAGAACGTGGAAACTGCCTTGAAGATCGACCCCTACTATTCCGAGGTCTACGAAACGCGGGGGGGATTGCTGGAGCAGGAAGGTAAACGGCTGGCAGCGGCGCAGATGTACGAAAAGGCTTTTTACGTTAACCCGACGCTGATCGGCCCGCTGCAGAAAATGGAAAGCCTGGACCGGCAGCTGGGTCGCCTGGAAATCACCCGCCGGCTGGTGAACGAAGCGTCGCTCCGGTTCCCCGACAACCTCGACCTCTTTAAGGCGCGCGAAAGGCTGAAATGATCTTCAAAGCGAGCGCGGACGCCGCCCTGATCGTCGTTGCTTTTATCCTGGCTTACTTCGTCCGTTTCCGGGTCATGCTTTTCTTAAGCCCGTCGTCGATCCCGATCTTCGAACGCTACTTCAATACGCTGGTCTTTGTCGTGATCGTTTGGCTGGCGATCAACAAGCTGATCGGCCTGTACGAGAACAAGAAGTTCACGGCGCTGGTCGACGAGATCGCGCTCCTGTTCATCGGCGTTTCCGTCTCTTCGCTGGTCCTGGTCGGTTTCCTCTTTTTATACCGCGAGCTCTGGTTCTCCCGCCTGGTCGTGTTCAACGCCTGGTGGATCGCTTTCCTGCTGCTCGCCCTTTTCCGGGTCCTGCTGGTGAGCGGCGTCAGGCTGCTGCGGTCCGCCGGCCGGGGACAGAAGAACACGCTGGTGCTGGGGGCGGGCGAAATGGGACAAACCCTGGCCGCCAAGCTGCTGCGGGATAGGGGCCTCGGTTACCGGGTAGCCGGTTTCTTGGACGATGACCGGCAGAAACAGGGGCAAAGTTACAACGGCGTCCCCGTCCTGGGCGTGCTGCGGGATGCCCGGATGATCATCCCGCGGGAAAAGATCGCCGAGGTCCTGATCGCCAGCTCCAAGATCCCGGCGGAAAAAGTGCTCGATATCATCACCGAATGCGAGCGGTACGGCTGCGAATTCAAGATCGTGCCGGGCATATTGGAATTGATCGCCAGCCGCGTCGACGTCGACGAGATCGCCGGCGTGCCGCTCCTGACCGTGTCGGAGATCCGCCTGAAAGGCTTTAACGCGGCGGCGAAAAGAACGATGGATATCATTTGCTCCAGCCTCGGCCTGATCGCGATCTCGCCGCTCCTTTTGGTCTTTGCCGCTTTGGTTAAACTGACCTCGCCCGGGCCGGTCTTCTTCGGCCAGGAGCGGGTCGGGCTCGACGGCCAGACCTTCCCGATGTACAAGTTCCGCTCCATGGTCCGGGACGCCGACAAGCTGTTCCCGCAGCTGGAACCGCTTTCCGAGGTCGCAGGGCACATCTTCAAGATGAAGAACGATCCGCGCGTCACGCCGCTCGGCCGCTTCATGCGGCGCTACAGCATCGACGAACTGCCGCAATTGCTCAACGTGCTGCTGGGGCAGATGAGCCTGGTCGGCCCGCGGCCGCCGCTGCCGCGCGAGGTCGTCAAATATAATCCGTGGCATCTCAAGCGCCTCCGGACCCGGCCGGGGATCACCGGGCTCTGGCAGGTGTCGGGCCGGTCGCATCTGCCGTTCGAGGACATGGTCAGGCTGGATATCTATTACATCGAGAACTGGTCGCTCTGGCAGGACCTGAAAATATTGCTGCGGACCGTGCCGGTCACCCTGACCGGTAACGGCGCTTTTTAGTAGACGATGATCTTGCCGCGGTGGAGCTCGACCGCTCCGCCGGAGTTCGCCTGCACCGTGTAAGGATAGACCCCGCGGACGACCGCCCCCCCGAAATGATCGCGCCCGTCCCACGCCAGGTTGCCGCTCACCGCGCCCAGCGCCGTTTTTTGCCAGATCAGCGTGCCGCTCAGGTCAAAGATGTAGAATTTCAGGTCGGCCGGCGCGTTCAAGGTGTAAGTGAACAGCATCGGGCCGCTGGCCGGCGTGAACGGATTGGGCGCGTTCCCCAGACGGGCCACCGTGGCCGAGCCGCTGAGGGCGGAGGCGGTGACCGAGAGCGAGCTTGACGTGCTATTGCCTGCCTTGTCGAGCGCCTCGATCCGGAGGTCGTTGCTCCCCGAGGTCAGAGCGATCTCCCGGACAAAGAGGGGCCCGTTCAGGCGGAACGAATCGGCCAGCTTGCCGTTATTGTAAATGTTGACGCTTCCCGGATAGGCGTCGCTGACCCTGGCTTCCAGCCGGCAGCGGCCTTGGCTCTCGCTGCTGCCGGTGATCAGCAGCTCCGGCGCCTGGTCGTCGACGACCAGCGGAAAAGCGGCGGCCGGGCCGCTGTTGCCGATCCGGTCGCGCGGCGTGACGGTGACCTCGTAACTGCCGGGCGCCAAGGCTCTGACCGGCCGCAGATAGAGCGACTCGGCCGAGCTGATCGCCTCAAAAGAGACGCCGGGAAAAGTGATGAGCGTGGCGGCCGGATCCAGACCGGCGCCCGCGTCGCTGAACGGGAGCCGGACCAGGCTGGCCGCGCTGCTGTAAGAAGCTTCGCCGCTGGCCAGGTCCAGGGCCGGCGCGGTCCGGTCGATATTGATAGTGACCTCTTCCTCGGCCAGGTTCCCGGCCAGGTCGCGCAGCCTGATCCGGGCGGCGATTTTACCGTCGGCCAGGCCGGAAGGCAGCTTGATAAAACCGGACAGGTCCCGTTCCGCCCGGTCATAAACGAGCCGGTCGTCCAGGATTTTGCCCTCGATCTCGATCTCGGCTTCGCTCTCGTCCTCGATATCGTCCTGCAGGTCAAAGACGGTGACGGCAAAGAGGACCGCGGAATCGGGCTTGAACCATTCCGCGGCGTGCGGCTTTTTGATCGTCAGCGCCGGCTTCAGGGAACTGTAGGCGCAATTTACCGCCAGCGCGGCGGTGTTGCCCGCTTCGTCCGTGGCGGTGAAGCTCAGCCGGTTGTCGCCCGGCGCCAGCTGATAGGGGAGACGGAACCGGCCGCCCGCTTCCACGGTCACCGGTTGACCGTTGAGCGTGAGGCGGGCCTTTTCGTTCAATTTGCCGTCGATCACGATATTGCGCGCTTCGCTGGTGGCGGCCGCCGGGGAGAGAAGGGTGATGGCCGGCGCCTGGCGGTCGAGCCGGAAAGCGAGCGGGTCGGTAGCCGGGCTGGAGACCAGGCCGTCGAAAGCGGTCAGCCGGATGTAATAATCCCCGTCCGGCAGATCGACCGGCACGACATAAGAAGTTTCGCCGGTGCCGGGGAGATCGAAACGTTCGAAGCTCCAAGTCTTATCGGCCGGGAAGGTCTTTTGCCAGGAGAGCTCGATCTTGTCGATGGCCGGCTCGGCGGCCGGCAAGCGGTAACGGACCTCCAGGGTCGGGGTGTTGACCAGCGCGCCGGCGGCCGGCGCGAGCAGTTGCGGCGAGACGACGGGCGCCGGCTCGAGCTCGCGGCTGAGCGGGTCGGGCGGCGCGGCGCGGTACCGCCATTTACCGCCGAGATAATAGAGCAGTTCGATCGGTTTTTCGGGATTGATCCGGCGGGGCGCATTAAAATGCCGGCCGCCGTCCAGGGTAAGGGCGAGAAAAGTTTCGGCCCGGTCGCGGTATTGCTTCTGCCAGACGGCGAGCGCTCCCCAGGGGGAGGTGAAGAGCCGCGCCGCGCCGAGCTCATCGGCGCTCTGTTCGATGACCACCGGTTCCTGAGATAGCCCGGCGAGGTAGCAAAGCTCGGACAGGCCGCGCGCCCGGTCCGGCCGGAGGAACAGGCAAGAAACGGCGCCGGCCCCGTCCACCGCGACCGCCGGGCTACCGAGCGCTTCGCTGGTGATCAGCTGCGCCGGGCCGAAGGTCCGCCCGTTATCCGTTGAGCTGGTGAACCACGCTTCGCCCGAAACGCCGTAGGCCAGATAGAGCTCGTTTTCCCCGGCGATCTTCAGGTCGCAACCGGTCGTTCCCGCCGGCAGCTGCTTAAGCAGGCGGGCGGGGGAATAATTGATCCCCTGATCGCCGGAGCGGCTGTAATATAGGGCCTGGGATTCCCCGGACGGTTCCAGCCAGAACTGGTAGAGCGTGCCGGACGAACCGGCGGTCAGCCGGGGCCCGGCCAGGGCCGTTCCGGCAAAAAGCAGCGCAAAGCAGAGGCTGAAGGCTTGTCGCACAAGGGGATTTTACCATTCTTTATCCCCGGACCGCAATGGTGCGGGGATGTACTGGCCGGCGTAAATAAGCTATAATTAGCGCTCCAGGAATGAAAAAGAACGCCAAGATCATCATTGTCGGAGCCGGCCCGATCGGCTGCTATATCGCTCAGCTGCTCAAGCATTACGGTTTTAATCCGCTGCTGCTGGAGGAGCACCAGGAGGTCGGCCGGCCGGTCTCCTGCGCCGGTATCGTCGGCAAGGGGCTGTTCGAAGAACTCCGCCTGCCGCTCTCCCGCCGCTCGATCGTCAACACGATCAACGGCGCCCGCGTCAGTTATAACGGCGCCGCTTTTGATCTCCACCGCCAGACGGTCGCCTACATCGTCGACCGCGCCCACTTCGACCAGGAATTGAGCGCCAAGCTGGAGATCGAGTTCAATACCCAGCTGCAGGACATTCACCCGATCAAGGAAGGTTATTTCCTGAAGACCAATAACGGGGAATATTTTGCCGACCTGGTGATCGGCGCCGACGGGCCGAATTCCCGGGTGCGGAAAGCGCTCGGTTTCAGTTCCGACATGAAGCTGTACCGCGGCTACCAGTACCGGGTCAAAATGACCCCGGAAAGGCTGGACGCGGTGCAGGTCGATTACGTCAAGCCGTTCTCGCTCTTTACCTGGCTGATCCCCGAGGGGAACGGGGTAGCGCGAATCGGCACGATCAGCAACAATCCGTACCAAGAGGTTAACCGCTTCATGGAGAAAAACCATTTAACCGGCGAGATCATCGAGAAGAACGCCGGCGCGATCCCGATCGGCACCTGCGAGCTGGTCAAGGGGAACGCGCTGCTGGCCGGCGACGCCGCCTGCCAGATCAAACCGATCACCTCCGGCGGGATCTATTACGGCCTGAAAGCGTCCGAACTGCTGGTCGACGCCGTCCGCGAAGGCGACCTGGCGCAGTACCCGGTCCGCTGGGCGGAGGAATTCGGGCAGGAGATCAAGATCTGCCTGCTGCTCCGGAATATTTTAGAGAATATGGGGGACGACGTCCTGAAAAAACTGTTCGAATACGTCAAGGACAACGCCAAGCTGATCGAACAGATCGGCGACTTTGAGAACCATTCATCGGTGATCTGGAGCCTGGCGTCCAATCCGCGGACCTATCCGACGATCGGCGCGCTGCTGATGGGGATGGCCAGGAACCCGAAGTTCCTGTTCCGCTCGCTTTTCCGGCTTCCCCGATGAAGCGCCTGGCCGGTTTTCTCCTCTGCCTGCTGCTGGTTTCCATCGCTTTTTACCTGGCCCGGCCGTACATTTTTACTTTTATGGCCGACTATCTTTACGCGCGCGACAGTTTGGACCGCGCCGACCTGATCATCGTCCTGGGGGGCGACAACAACGGCGAACGGGTGGCCGAGGCGGTCACCCTGTACCAGGCGGGCTACGCGCCGCGCCTCCTCATGTCGGGCGGGCCGCTCGCCTGGCACCTGACCAACGCCCAGTGGATGAAAAAACAGGCGGTCGAATCGGGAGTGCCGGCCGGCGCGATCGCCCAGCAGGACCGGTCGCTCTCCACGCTGGACGACGCGCTGCTCTGCCTGCCGCTGGCCAAGCAATTCGGCTGCCGCACGGTCATCCTGGTCACTTCGCCCTACCATAGCCGCCGGGCGTCGATCGTCTTCAAAAAGGTTTTCGCCCCCGAAGGGATCAGGGTCATTTCTTATCCGGTCCGGCAGAGCGTGTTTAACCCGGACAAATGGTGGACGCGCTACGAGGACATGACGGCGGTCGTTTGGGAGTACGCCGCCAATGTGATATACTTTTTGCGAGGCTACTGAAAATGAAGATCGGTTTCGGTTACGATGTCCATAAGTTCCAAAAAGGGCGCCCGTTGATCGTCGGCGGAGTGGAAATCCCGCATCCCCAGGGGCTGCTCGGCTGGTCCGACGCCGACGTCCTGCTGCACGCGATCATCGACGCGCTGATCGGCGCCCTGGGCGAGGGCGATATCGGGCGGCATTTCCCGCCCGGCGACCCGAACTTCAAGAACGTTTCCAGCCTCAAACTGCTGGCTTTCGTCAAGGAACTGGTCGCCAGCCGCGGTTATTCGGTCAACAATATCGATTCCACCATCGTGGCGGAAGAGCCGCGCTTCGCCCCGTACATCGAGCAAATGAGGCGGACGATCGCCGGGACGCTGGATATCCCGCCGGAGAGCGTTAACGTCAAGGGGAAGACCGAGGAAGGCCTCGGCTTTACCGGGACGAAAAAAGGGATCAAGGCGTACGCGATCTGCCTCATCCACAAAGAGCTATGAGACTCGGCGTCAACATCGACCACATCGCCACCCTGCGCGAAGCGCGCCAGGAGCATTTTCCCGACCCGGTGACCGCGGCTAAGGCGGCGCTGGCCGGCGGCGCCGACGGCATAGTTTGCCACCTGCGCGAAGACCGCCGGCACATCAAGGACGACGACGTGGCCCGGCTCCGGCAGTTGCCGGCCCGGTTGGACCTGGAAATGGCGGCTACCGACGAAATGACGAGGATCGCCCTCAAGATCAAGCCCGACATGGTGACTATTGTGCCGGAAAAACGCCGCGAAGTTACAACAGAAGGCGGACTCGACCTAAAATCGAAAAACGAAAATCGAAATTCGAAACTAAGGAATATTATCCGGAAATTACAGGATAAGGGGATCAAAGTCAGCTTATTTATCGACCCGGACTACGACCAGGTCGCGGAAGCGGCCGTTTTGCTGGCCGATTTTGTCGAGCTGCACACCGGTAAATACGCCCGGGCGTCATACGTCAAAGGGAAAAAGCTTTCGGTCGCCCGTGAGCTGGAAAAAGTCGGCGTTGCCGCCCAGCAGGCGCGGCTGATCGGCCTGCGGGTCAACGCCGGACACGGCCTCGATTATGAGAATGCCGGCGCGATCGCCAAAATACCGGGGATGGAAGAGCTGAACATCGGTTTTGCCATTATTGCCCGGAGCTTGCTGGTCGGCCTGGAGCGGGCGACGAAAGAGATGAAGGAGGCAATCAAGTGAAGATCGCGATCGGTTCGGACCACGCTGGTTACGCGTTAAAGCAGAAAGTGCTCGCTTTTTTAAAGAAAAAGCGGATCACGATCAAGGATTTCGGCACTTATTCCGAGGAGTCTTGCGATTATCCCGATTTCGCTTACCCGGTCGCCCGGGCGGTCGCCAAAAAGCGCTTTGACCGCGGGATCCTGATCTGCGGTTCGGGGGTCGGCGTCTCGATCACCGCCAACCGGGTCAAAGGGGTGCGGGCGGTCAACGTCAACGACCTGTATACCGCGCGGCAGAGCCGGGAACACGGGGACAGCAACGTCCTGTGCCTGGCGGGTCGGCGGCTCGCTCCGGCCAAAGCCCTGAAGATCGCCGCGCTCTGGCTGGCGACGCCGTTCTCCGGCGATCCCCGCCACCTCCGGAGGCTGAAAAAGATCGACCGATGAAAGCGTTCATCCTGGCCGCCGGTTACGGGACCCGGCTGGAACCGCTGACCCTGGCGGTCCCCAAGCCGATGGTGCCGATCGTCAACCTGCCGACGATGCAGCACAACATCGAACTGCTCAAAAAGCACGGTTTCACCGAGATCGTCGCCAACATCCACTATTACCCGGAGCAGATCGAGAATTACTTCGGCGACGGGCACGCCTTCGGCGTCAGCCTCGATTATTCCTTTGAGGAAGAGCTGCTCGGCACCGCCGGCGGAGTGCGGAAAATGGCGCAGATCAGCGGCGCGCAAGAGACCTTTATCGTCCTTTCGTCCGACGCGCTGACCAGCATCAACCTAACGCGCTGCCTGGAATATCACCGGGAGAAAAAGGCGCTGGCGACCATCGCTCTGGCCCGGGTCAACGACGTGCGGGAATTCGGCGTGGTAATGCACGACGACTCCGGCCGGATTACCGGGTTCCAGGAAAAGCCGGACCCGGCGGTCGCCCTGAGCGACCTGGCCAACACCGGGATCTACGTGTTCGAGCCGGGGATCCTTGACCTGATCCCGGACGGTTTTTACGATTTTGGCAAACAACTGTTCCCGCGCCTGGCCGCGGAGCGGGCGGCGCTGTACGGTTACGAGATGGTCGAATACTGGAACGACGTCGGCGGGCTGGAAAAATACATCCAGTCCAATTATGACGCCATGAGCGGCGCCCTGCACATCAACATCCCGGGCCGCAAGGTCGCCTCGGCGACCTGGCTTGGCGAGCGGGAGCAGATCGACCCGAGCAGCCGGTTCGAGGGGTCGGTCATCATCGGCGACCGCTGCCGGATCGGCCGCGACGTCTACATCAAGGATTCGGTCATCGGCGACAAGTGCGTGATCGGCGACGGCGCCGCGATCACCGGTTCGGTCCTCTGGCCCGACGTGGTGGTCAGCAAGGAGGCGCGGGTCACCGGCGCGGTGATCGGTTCTTTCTCCCACCTGGGCAAGGCGGCGGTGGTGGGCGAGGGGACGGTCATGGCGAACCGGGTCGTCGTTGGCGCCGGCCGGGTCGTTCCCTCCCAGAGCCGCGTCCAGCCGGACTCTATTTATTAGTTAATATTTAATACAAGTTTTAGCCCTCTGCGACCGATAGTAGTAGTGAAATGAACAAAACAAGCGTCGGTCTGCTCCTATTAGTAATGTTAGTGTCCGCCGCCTGCGCGCAGGAAAACCTCGGCGCCCGGCCGATGGGGATGGGTGGCGCTTTCGTCGGCCTCTCCGATGACGTTAACGCGATCTTTATTAACCCGGCTGGCATCTCGGCCATTCGCCGCGAGTCGGTCCTGGTTTCCACCCGGGTCCAGCAGGGGCGGGAATACACCCTGATCGGCGGCGTGGAGAATACCCCGTTCGGCACCCTCGGCGTCGGTTACGTCGGTTCGACCGACCCGATCGCTTCCGACCTGAGCACCGCCGCCTGGGACAGCGACAGCGCGGTCAAATACACCACCCAGACGCTTTACCTGACCGCCGCCCGGGAATTGAACCAGGCGATGCGCGTCCCGGAAAACCTCGGCGTCCTGTCGATCGGGATGAACGTCAAGTTCTCCAGCCGGAAGATCGGCGTCTCGACCGGCCTTTCCCGCGACGGCGGCTCCAACGTCGATATCGACCTGGCCACGATTTTTAAGCCGACCCGCGACCTGTCGCTCGGCCTGTCGCTGCAGAACTTGTTCAATAACGATAATTCCCTGATCGCCGGGCTTTCGACCATCGAGCAGAAGAACTCGACCGTCCTGGCCGGCGTCTCCGGCCGGTTGTTCGACGACAAACTGACCTGGGCGGTGGAAGGCGAGGAGATCGGCTGTGAATGGGCCCCGGTCAAGGGCCTGGCTCTGCGGGCCGGCCGCGGCAAGGATTGCACCACGACCGGACTGGGCATTTCGCTCGGCGGGTTCGGCATCGACTACGCTTACCTGAACAAGACCAGCCCGATCCATTACTGGTCGGTCTCGATCATCACCCTGGAAAACCAGCCGACGAAGGTCGCGGCGCTCGCCAGCGAGTAGCACCGTCCCCGCCCATTTGCTATAATCCCCTCGACATGAGCTTCGTGCTGACAGCCTATTTTTTTGTCCTGTTCCAGGTCGGGATAGTGGTCCTGGCCGCGCTTTCTTTTGTTTTTAAGCCGTTCGGCCCCCGGGGGGAGCGCGGTTTTTACGCTTGCCTGGCCGCTTTTCTCCGGTTCCTGATCCCGCTCAGCTTTATCCGGGTGGAGATCCGCGGCCGCGAGAACATCCCCCGGCACGGCCGCCTGATCCTGGCCGGCAACCACCCGGGACTGCTGGAACCAATGTACCTGATCGCTTACCTGCCGCTCAAGCTGGTCCTGGTCGCCGATGACGGGTTGACCGGCTTGCCCTTCCTTGGCCGGGTCATTAAAACGGCCGGCTGTCTGACCTACCGGCGCCGGACGACCGACGTCGCTTTCCTGATCGGCCTGCGCGACGCTTTGGCCGACGGACAGAACCTCCTGGTATTTCCCAAACAGCTGCGGCGACTCGGCGCGGCTGATAAGATAGAATATGACGACGACCTGGTCAGGACGGCCGCCGCCGCCGGCGCCACGATCGTTCCGTTCGTCGTTGAGCAGCCGGGCGGCGCCCTGTTATCGCGGGGACTTTTCGTCACCCCCGGTAAGACGACGATCAGGATCGGCAAACCGCTGCCGCCGCGGGCCGCGGACGGGGCGGCGGAGCTGCAGCGCCGGTTCGAGCAATTAATGGAGGGAGGATAGATCATGGAGCTATTCACGCCGCTGACCGAGTTTCTGGCACAACGGTTTTGGTGGATCGTCGGTTTCATTATATTTCTGGTCCTGGGAGAGATCATCAGGAAAATGGTCTTTTCCGTCAATCGGCAGGAGAAACTCAACAAAAAGATCAAGGAGCTGGAACAGGAGCACGGCGACCTGAAAAAAAAGATGGCGGCGCTGGCGCAGACGAACATCTTTACCGGCCTAAAAAAGAAATGAGAACGCTTGCCCGCCTCCTGGCCGATCTTTTTTTCGCGACCGGTCTCCAGCTCGGTTTTTTGGCCTTATATCTCCTGGCCTGGCCGCTCTCGCTGCTGGGACGGCGGGGCGTCGTCCTTTTCCGGCAAATGGCCGGCGGCATTCTCCGGTTCCTTTTCTGGGGCGGCCGTCTCCGGCCTCGCTTGAGCGGAGTGGAAAAACTGACGCCCGGGCGCAAGACGATCTTGCTGGCCAATCGTCCCTGCCGCAACGCCCCTTTTTACCTGACCGCCTATTTCCCGGTTTCGCCGGCGCTGGTGATCTCCAGCCGTTTGCTCCGTTTCCCGGTCGTCGGCCGGGTCTTTCGCCAGCTCGGCTTTATCCCGTATCCCCGCCAACCGGAGGAGCGCCGGGCGGCGACCGCCTTTGCCCTCGGCCTGATCAACGCGCTCAAGCACGGCGATCCGGTCGTCATTTTTATCGAGACTTTCCTCGGCGACAGCCGGCGCTCCCGGCAGCAGCTGGAGCGGCTGATCGAGGTCGCCCGGCAGACCGGATCAGACCTGCGCCCCCTCCTGGTCACTACCCGGGGAGTGGGTAACCGGCCGAACCGCGACATTTTCCTCCTGGGGGAGGTAGACTTGGAATTAGGGCCCCCCTGGCCGCTGGAGGAAAAAGAGCTCCCCGGCCGGATCCGCGATTATTTCCATAATTGATGCAAGTTTTCCCGGGGTTGCTTCGATATTACCTGTGGAAGGTAAAATAACCAATGAACAATGCCGTGGAAAACACGATTCATATCAGGCAGCTTACCGACGATATCGACTCGATCTGCAGCGATATCTGCGACCTGATGGCGAGTGACGCCGGTCCCGGCGTTGCCGCCGCGGAAGCGCCCGAGACCAAGCAAGGCGAATACGCCGCCGCCCGCGAGCTGCTGCTCGGCGGGCGCTGAAAAACAGGAGGAGTCAAGATGGGTGAATTAGCGTTCAAATCGACACTGCCCGAAGGCCACCATCCGTGGAAGGCCCACGATCCGTACAATTTCCAGGGGCGGGCGGCCGCGACCAAGGAAGGCTACGACGGGGTCAACGAATTCCTGCACGCTCCGATGCGGGGCGAAGCGGAAAACAACCAGCACGAGGTCTTTAACGAAGAGACCGGCCAGACCGATGTCGTGACGCTCAATGCCGGCCTCTCTTTACTGGACGATCTGGAGAACCTGAGCGCCGCGGCGCACCAGGAGTCTGATCTGCCGTCGGTCGGGGGCGGGGTAGACCTGAACCTATAAGGAGCATGGATGTTCGAGTATGTAGCGCAAAACTTTAATCTGGTCAGCTTTTCGCTGGCTTTGGCGTTTTTCCTGACCGTTTCGGCGATCGGCCGGGTGCTGACCGCCTACGTTAAACTGTATCGGGCGAAGAAGAATGCCGCCAAGGCGCAAGCCAAGCTGGCGGAGTACCAGCAAAAACTGAAAGATCACCTGACCGGTATCCGGCAGGGGATCGGGGAGATCAGAAATGGTCCAAAACCTGAATAGCGCCGATCAAGCCCGGCAATTCATTGCCAACAATAATGTCCGGCCGAACGCCAATAAACAGGTGAACGGGCAGACCGTTTCGCTGGAAACGGACGGACAGCAAGGGATTTCCCAGGCGGAATTCAGCGCGTATTACGCCGACCAGGTAACGATCTCCGCCGACGCCTGGACAGCCATTGCCGGCGATAACGGGGTTTTAGACGGGTCAGAACTCGCGGGCCAGCCGAGCCAGACCGAAGAGGCCGGAGTCCCGGGTGGTGAAGTTGTTGGGGTCCCGGGTCAGCCTGCCGGCCAGTCCGGTTCCGCGTCCGCTTCGCAATTCCGCGCTTCCTACCTCCTGATGTCCGGTTACGGCCGGGCGGCGATGCCGCTGCCGGAGCTGGAAGCGAAATGGAACGCCGCTTTAGCCGATGACAACATGATCAGCCAGGAAGAGTACGCCGACCTGGTCGGCGTTGACGTCAGCGACGAGGTCCTGGGCGCCCTGTTCGGCGGCCGGGAGAAACTGCCGCCGACCGAGCTGATGCGCCACCAGGACGTCTTTGCCGAGTATTTTGAGGCTTCGGGCGGGCGCAAGACCTGGGATTCGGTCAGGACTGCCGGTCACGTCAATATCATCCCTTCTTCCGCCGGACTGACGCAGATGTTCCAGGGCTGGTCGCGCGAGGACCAGTTAACGTTCGTCCAGAATAACCGCGATCTGCTCGGCTCCAGCTTCACCGGCCTGTCCGATGAAGAGGTGCTGGACGAGATGCTGGCGATGGCCGACCAGAACAATGGCCGCAACCTCCGCCTCCTCCTGACCCGGGTCGCCGACGAAATGGCGAAAGAACTGCGCAAAGCCGATATCCCCTACAGCGGGATGAACGACCCGCTGACGCAGCAGATCTACACCGAGCTGTTCCTCGAGGACTACCTGCTGACCGGCGAATTACCGACGAGAGACGAAATGACCAAGCTGCAAAAGGCGAACGAGACCCTCGGCCGCCTCCACGCCCTCTATTCCGGCGAGGGGACCGATCCGACGGTCAATATCAACCCCAAGGCGGGGCAGGTCCTGGAGGTCCTCGACCAGGTAGCCGAGATCTTAGACGACGAAAGCATGCGGCCGGCCGACAAGCGGACGGAGATCGCCCGGTTATTGCAGGGTATCAGCCAGGAAACGGTCGCCGTCCCGGGCCAATAAACGCGGAAAAGCGGCCAAAATAAGCCCCCCAATAACGCAAGTTTTCCCCCTTTAGCTACGATATATATGTGTAATGACAGTAGCATCCGCATATACCGCCGAGATCCAGAAGCTTGCCGACCTCCAGGAACTAGAAGAGGCCGGCGGCGCGTCGGCTGTTCCCCAGTACCTGGCCGCCGACGGCCAAATGCTGCCGGTCGACGAGCACGGCTCGGATAGCGTCGTAGTTAACCTCGGCGCGCTCTCCAACGCCGCCCAGGCCGCCATCACCGCGGCGGAAACGGCCGCCCCCCAGATGCTCAACAACGCAGAACAGGTCGAGGAAGAACAGTACCTCGCCAATACCCTGGAATACACCGCCGTAGTGGAAGGGGAGGTCGAGCAGACTGAAGACGCCCCGCCGCCCCCTCCGCCGCCCCCGACCCCCGAAGAAGACGGCGGCGGCACCGAAGGGACCAGCGGCAGCGGCGGCGCCGAAGGGACCGGCTCGGCCGACGACAGTTACGACGGGACCGACGCCTTTAACGGCATCGACGAGGAGCTGGACGACATTTTCGGCGGCTTCAACGAGGACGACTTCATCGACGAGGACGGCGACGGCGACTACGACACGCTCAACGAAGAGGCGATGAAAGAGTTCACCGAACGGATCATGGCGGTGATGAACCGCCTCCTCGGCCTGACCATCGCCCTGTCGCTCAAGCAGGAGATCATGGAGATGCTGGACGAGAAGTTCAGCGGCCAGCCGATCGAAAAAAGCAACAAGTCGCAGCTCCGCGCCAACGTCCTGAAGATCTTCTCCGGGGTGCTCAAGGCGGTCCAGATGGGCTTCTCCAAGCTGATGGAGAAGATCAACGCCCACAACGAAGAAGTCTACAACCAGAAGGTCGAGGACGCCAAAAAAGAGCAGGATTCGACCGGCTTTAAAGCGGAAAACTGGTGGAAAGCGGGCGAACCGGCGGAAGAGCTGACCCGGGAACTGTGCCGCGAACAGGTCAAGTACCTGAAAGCGCTGAACGCCAACGTGGAGGCCTTCCAGGCGATCATCGAGCACATGATCGAGCTGATGACCGAGGGGATGGCCGGCAGCAGCGACGAGACGGTCCAGCTGATGACCGCGGTCGTCAACGGGATGAAGCGGATGGTCGCCGCGATCGAAGAGAGCTCGGCGCTGGTCGAGAGCAAGCTCGAAGAGGCCGAACAGGCGGTCGAAGATATGGCCTATATCGACAGCTGCGAAGCGGGCTGGGACAAGCTGTGCGAAGGGGGCTGGGACAATTTCTGGGAAGGTCTGTCCGGCATGCTGCGGGCGGCCCAGAATTGGATGGAGAATATCCCGGTCCTCAACGTCATCAGCTACACCTGCCTGGAGCCGATGCAGCATCTCATGGGCCTGACCCAGAACCCGGTCGAGTTCGTCCTCCGGATCGTGGAGGGCATCCTCGACCTGATCTCCATGGCCCTGGACTACATCGGCGAGTTCGTCGATAAATTGCTCTGGACGATCTTCGGCGGTATCTATGACTCCGAAAATTGGGCCTCGGGTGACGGCTGGGACAAGACCTGGACCGACTGGTCGGGCGACGACAGCTACGGGACGCACGGGATCGGCGACCTGATCCAGTGGGTCGGCCGGGTCGTGGTCGACGATATCCTCGACAACCTGATCCTCGACAACATCGTGGACGCCATCCGTTTTGTCCTCTACGAAGTCGTCCAGCGGGCGATCGATTGGATCAACGACAACGTTTTTGGCGGGCACGAAGTGATCATGAGCACCCTGGACCACCCGGGGAGCCACGATTATTTCGGTTTTGAGATCGACCTGTCGGGCGGCGCGGGCGGCAATTATAACGGCGACAGCGAGAGCTCCCTGCAGGGGGGCGCCAGCTCAGTCGTTGCCAATGACGGCGGCGCTTCGGCCGGCGTTGGCGCCGGTTTCGGCGCTTTCCTGGACGGTGTCGACGGCGCTTCTTACGACTCCGGCGGCAAGGCCCTGAAGTGGGATAAGAGCGGGACCTACGACCCGAACGATATCCAGGACCTGAAGCTCGACGTGCTGATCAAGAGCATCCGCGGCGAGATCATCCGCGCCCAGAACGCCTACCGGATGGCGCTGGCGATCAGCTTCCTGAAGGCCGACCTGCGCAACATCGTCTACAGCGAAATGACCGGCCTGACCGGTTTCGCCAGCCACGCCGACCTGATCGCCGCCGCCGCCGAGATCACCATCGGCCCGGCCACCCAGATCGTCGACGCCGCCCTGTCCCAGCTGATGATGCGGGCGAATATCTACAACAACCTCCTTTTGACGATCGATTCGTTCGAAAAACTGGAAGCGGCGCGCGGCGCCCAGGTCGCCAGCGTCATCCTGACGGTCGTCGCCCTGGTCCTGGCGATCGTGATCATCGCTTACACCGCCGGCGGCGGCACCGCTCCGGCGGCGCTCCTGGTCGCGGCCGCCGTGGTCGGCGTCTGCGCGGCGCTCTCCAACATGATCGCCCAGCAGATCCTGGCGGAGATCGACCCGTACACCATCGCTCCGCCGGAAGTGGACGAAATGGACGACCCGAAAAAATTGAACACGTCCAAGACGGTGAACGACGTCTTCAACGCGATCGACCAGGAGATCCTGTCGCTGGAGAACTCCCTGGCGACCGGCAACGGCTTCATGGTCAAGACCAAGGACGGCATGCTGCGGCTCGACTACAAAGCGATCGCCAACCTGGAGCGGAAGCTGAGCGCGATGAACAACGCCATCCGGACCCTCTTCTACATGCTGAAGGAAAAGCGCGACCTGGCCCGCCTGGTCAAGGCGGTCTTCGGCGGCAGCGTCGGCGACTCGTCGGGCGAGGGGCTGGTCATGAAGGCGATGGAGAGCATGCTGGCCCAGCGGCAAGCCGTTGTCTCCGCGATCACCTTCCAGCTTTCCCAGTTCATTGCCGCCAAGAACCTGGCTACCCAGACCGAGCAGGCGCTGAACAAAACGAACCAGGGGGCGGCGACCAGCGGGATCGCGGCCGTCGGTTCGCTGCTTGGCTGTATCCCCGGTCTCGGAGCGGCCGGCGCGATCGCCGGCGCCGCCGTCACGATCGCCGGCGGCCTGATCAATATCGCGATCTCCCTCTCCAATGACAAATTAAACATGACTTTCCAGTCAAACGACCAGGAACTGGACGCCTACCTGGAAGACCGGGCTTCGGGCGACGACTCGTTCGAATCGAAGCTTGACCGCCTCGAGGCGGAAGCGATGCTCAATTTCCTGGAGAACGGGTTGATGGGGACCGGCGACGGCTACCAGGCGGTCAACTCGCCGCTGATGGCGCAGACGCTCAAGAAGATCCAGCAGATCTACCAGATCAAACAGGTGATGGCCGACCTGATCGCCCTCACTTCCCACGTCCGCGCGGTGGTCCAGAAAGAGCTGACCGGCGTCGCCCCCGGCACCTCGGCCGAAGAGCTGACCAAGGCGACCATCACTTCGAACTGCAACGCTTCCCTGCGGATGCTCGGCAACCTGGCCAACCACATGAAGACGACCGCCTCGGTCCTGAACGAGGCGCGCGACGCCGAAAAAGAGATGATCACCGGCGTCGTGGCCGGTTCGATCCAGGTCGCCGCCGGCACGCTCGGCGTGGTCGGCGCCGGCGCCGGTGAAGCCGGATCGGCGCTCGCCAACGTTGGCCAGATCGCCCCTCTGGTCGGCAACGTCGTCTCCTCCCTGGTCCAGCTGATCATGGCGGCCGTTTCGGCCGCTTCGGACAACGGCGAGCTGGCCGGATACGACGTCGACGACACGGTCGACGGGATGGGGGTCAAGCAGGATAAAGGAAAGCACGATAACGGCGACTGGGCGGCCCGGCTCGACGCCGAGGAAGAGGCGATCTACCGCCAGATGGGGACCGAGCTCCTGCAGTCGATGAACGGTTCGATGATGGGAGTAAGCCCGGACAGCTCGCTGCTGACCAGCAAGATGAACCGGCTTTACAACCTGAAAGCGGCCCTCGCCATGACGATGAACATCATGCGCGAGGTCAAGGCGGCGATGGGGCACTTCCAGTATTCCACCAGCCTGGCCGACGTCATCGAATCGAACCGGGCGTCCGCCCTCGCGATCCTGGGAGCGCTCAAAGACACTTTAGAGACGATCGCCGAACGGGAGAACCAGAAGACGCAGGAGACGATGCAGGCGATCCAGTCGGCGATCAGCCTGGCCGCTTCGGCTGCCACGCTCGGCTGCGCCGCCGCCAAGATCGACATTGCCAACCAGCTGAAAGACCCCGACGTCGCCGACGCCGACGCCGGCGCCCTGCAGGACACGGCCAGGAAGCTCGATAAGGCGATCGCCGGGATCAACTTCCTGAGCAAGATCGCCATCGGCATCGTGCCGGCCTGCTTCGACCAGGCCGCCAAAGACAGCCCGACCGAAGCGCGGGAGATCGAAGGTAAGCCGGAAGCGAGCAAGCACGGCAAGAAGAAGGAAAAAGGCGAAAAGAGCGAGAACAGCGGCTTTGCCGCCTCTATGGACAGCATGGACCAGGATATCGCTTACCACGAGTTCAGCCTGGCCCAGACCGAATCGGCGATGTCGGTCCTGGCCTACAATTCGCGCAACGCCGAAGCGGCGTTCAATTTCCTCAAGGGGTTGCCGCAGGACGTCCTCAACCTGGTCGAGGCTTTCATCAATAAGCAGCAGGAAGACCTGCCCGATACCAACGCCCAGCAGGATGCCGGTGCCGCGGCCGCAGCCGCCAACGGGAACCCGGCGGCCGCCGCCCAGCAAAATACCCCGGTCAATCCGACCGCCCCGGAACAGCAGGCCGCCCCGTCGACCGCCGTTTACCTGGAAGAATCTAAGCAGCTGCTTCAGCGGATCGAACAGTCGATCACCGAAGCGCAAACGGCGCTCAGCAACGCCCAGGCGGCGGTGACCGAAGCGGAGAGCAATATCCAGGGGCTGGAAGCGCAAGCGGCGCAGACCGCCGATCCGGCGGTCCGGCAGACCCGGGAAGAACGGATCGCCAATCTTAAACTGGAACTGGAACAAAAGAAAGAGGAATTGGCGGCCAAGCAGGAAGTGCTGACCGGCCTGATCCGCGATAAAGCGGATGCGGAAGCGACCGTCGGCCAGGCGGCGACCACCTTGCCGCGGCAGGAAGCGGAACTTAATCGGCAGAACACTGCCTTGAGGACGGAGCTTGGCGAGGTTTCCGATCAGGTCGCGCAATTGACCGAAAAGGTCGCCGAAGGGACGGCGACCCCGGCCGAAGAGCAGGAACTTGCTCAGCTGCAGACCCGCCAGGCCGAGATCCGGAGCGAGCTTGGTCTGCGCGAAGCGGCCATGGTTGAACTGCTGGCCCAGGCGGAGTCGTTGAAAGGCGAGGCCGAAGCGCTGAACGGCCGGGTTAGCGCCGTAAGAGGCGAAGTTGCCGCCCTGGCCCGCGAAGTCGGCAATATCCAGCGGCAGATCACCCAGCTGGAACGGGAGCAGAATGAGGAGACGGGGAGCACGGAGGCCGGCGCAGCCGCGACCGTGACCACGACGACCGATGCCAATACCCGCGAAGCCGTCTCCCGGATCGGCCAGATCGGCGCCCAGGTCCAGGAACGGCAAGAGAATATCGATGAAAGCCAGCGGCGCGACGATGCCGCTTTGACCCCGGAACAAGCGCCGGAAGACGTTGTTGTCCTCTCGGCGCCGGCGAGCGCCAGCGGGCGCGACTCGGTTGAACATTCCGAGCGCCATCAGACTTCTATCGCGCAATTGAGCAACATGGACGCTCCGGCCTGCGCTCTGCTGCTGGGCCAAATGGAGAGCGGCCAGGCAGCGGCCTGGATCAATGTGATTGCGGAAGGCCACGGTTCCGTTCCTGCTAATCCCGAGAAGGCCGCCCAGGTCCGCCAGCAGATCGTTAACCGGCAGGGCCGGGATTTCTTCTCGGCTTTCGACCGGAGAGCGATGGATGCCGCTATTCCGGCCGCGGCTGCTCATGTTAATCCCGGCTTTGTGCCGCTGAGCACCCCGGTCACCCCGCGCCAGCAGGAACAGGCGACCCGTTCCACCTCGGTCCAGGCCTACGACGATTGGATCGAGACGATGCAGGTCGGCGCCGAGCGGCTGGAAGGCCGGACGCAGGCGATCAGCGCCCCGGTGGCGGCCGAAGCGGGCGAGATCAGCCAGTTGATCGAGACCGCCCAGCAGGAAGACGCCCGCCCGGTGAGCCGGGAAGAGCAGATCGAGTATTTGAAAAATCGGATCGAGATGCTGAAAACGACCCGCCAGGAAGCGGTCCGGCGCTACGAAGTGCTCCGGCGCGAAACGCTGCCGCAGGCCCGGGCCAACGCCGCCGCCGTGACCGCCGATATCAGCCGGCAGATCGACGCGGTTCGGGGGAAACAAGTTGAGATCGGCAACCGGATCGCCACCCTGGAGACGCTGGAAAGCGCAGGGACAATTACCCCGGAACAGCAAGTCGAACTGACCGGTCTGCGGGAGAGATCGAACGAATTGAGACAGGCCCGGACCCGGCTGGAGAGCATGCGCGAGGCCGCCCAGAGCGAAGTGGAAGAATGCCGCCAGCAGATCCAGGCCGTTAAACAGGAGATCGAAGGGCTGCAGCGCGAGATCGCCCAGGCCGTGCAGGAGAAGAACCGGCTGCAAGCCGCCGCGCCGCGCAGCGAACAGCGGGCGGAACGGAGCGACACCGACCGGGTAGTCGCTGTCCGGGACCCGGGTGGACGCCAGTCTGGTCAGGGCCAGGGCGGCCAGCAGGGTAACGGCGGCGAGCGGCGCAACCCGTTCGGCTTCATCTTCGGCAACGGCAATAACGGCCAGGCGGTGCGGACCGCCGCCAACAGCTCGCCGGCGGACCTCGTCGGCCAGGTCGCCCGGGAACAGGAACAGCTGCTCGCCACCTTGAACGGGGGGAGATTATCATGACAATCTGGGGGATAATGCCGAATATCGCCGACAGCCAAAACGTCAAGCCGGCGGCCAAGTCGAATACGGGGAGCGCCGCCCATACCGGGCCGAGCTTTGCCGAGAACCTGAGCCAGCTGGCCAAGTCCGCCAATATCCAGGTTGCCGACGGTAATTCCGCCGCCCTGCTTAACCTCAACAAGAAGAAGGAAGAGAAGCTGGAGAAGCTGTTCAGCTTCACCGAGGCCGAGGCGGAAATGGCCGAAGATTGCGTCGACCGGATCAAACAGCTCCTCAGCGACCTCAACAAGAAATAGGGCTATTTGCCCTCAGGCGGATGCAAGTTTTTCCCCTTTTCCCACGATAATACTAGTGCCATGCGAGCGGAAGAATCACTACGGGCAAATTACGGCATCGACCTGGGCGGGAGCGGCGGACTGCTGCTCGACAGCCTGGAACAGAACGTTTCCAAAGCGCTCGGGCTGGGCGGCCAGGAACAGGAAAAGGGCCCGAACCAGCTGGCGGTCAATCCCGAACAGATCCGGGGGATGATGGCCGATCTCGCCGGTAAACCGTACGCCGGGGTCAACAGTATCGTTTGAAAAAAGCCGTACGGCCGATGCAAGTTTTGCACCGGTCGTTACGACAAGAGAGTGGAAGAGGTTGCAGTGAAATAGTCCGCCCTCGACAAGCGGACAACAAAAAAGGAGGTGAACAGGTATGAGTGTGAATATGACAGGTGTCTACGTCGGTATTGACGGGGATACAGATTATTTTCAAAAACAGGTCCTTGAGTCCTTCAAGGTGACCGATACGCAGGAAGACGTGATGGGCGCGGAAGACGCGGCCGGCCACAAGGGCGAAGACGGCTGGGAGTGGAAAGATTCCGCGGAAGCCAACGCCAACGGCTGTATCGTGACCAAGGAAGGCGACGTCATCACGAACTCCGGTTCCGCGTTCATGTACGCCAGCGAACGGTTCAGCCAGGCGCAGCAGAACAAGGCCGGTGGTATCGCGACCGTTTCGAACATCGAAAAGTCGATCAACAGCGTGTTACAGCGCCGGATCGGTTAAGAGCAATGACCGGGCCCCGGTCATCCGGGGCCCGTCCTCTTAAAGGCGAAAGGCGACTTTCCCTTTAAGCGGATCAAAAGATAAGGAGATGACCATATTATGTCAGCAATTCAAAGCGGTTACGCGATCTTATCGGGGTTAAGCCAGGGGTCCACGTCCCGGGACGTCGGCTCGCTGCAGGACAAATTGAGCAATTTCTGGTCGAATTTCAACTCGGAGATGAAGGATTACGTCACCGCCATGGACGACGATTCGACCGAATACGTCGAGATCATGGGGCAGACGGTCAAGAAGGACGGCTCCGCCGCCCAGTACCTGCTCGACAAGTGGAATTACGAAACGACCGGCGTGGTTGACGCGGTCGTGCGCGCCATCCGTTCCGACCTTGATTTTGCCAAGCAGATCTTCTCGATCTTCGGCAGCTAACGCCGGGCCGGGGGCCCGAATAGGGAGCTATGTTTAAGAGCTATTACTTCGCCACAGAGGATTATCAGCTGCAAAAGCCGCGCAAGCGGCTGGTGCAGCCTCTGCCCGACCTCTCTAATTTTATCACCAACGATTCGACGCTCAAGAAATACGCCAACTTTGGGATGGAGATGATGAAGTGGCTCCCCAAGTTCGAGCAGATGTACTACTCCGGCAAGCAGTTCGCCAGCCAGGACGATGTCGACTCGGGTAATTCGGCCACCCTGACGCACGGCAACAGCGCGGCAACCGGGGATCACCCGTCGACCGACCTGACAGTGACGACGGAATGGATGAACGACTTCAACCGCTACGCGGTCAACATGAACGACGACGCGGAGATGGCCGCCGTCTTCAAGGGTGGCGACGGGTATTTTACCGACACCGGTTATTTTGATGCGTTGAAGAGCCGGGGGACGGCGAACGGCGGCAAGATCGACAACCTTTGTGCCGTCCGGGCCTGGGAAGACACCCACACCAATGTCGACGGTTTTACCGATTGGCGCGGCAACACCTGGATCGCCGGTCAGAACCACCGCGAGGGAGCGTTTGGGCCGGGGAATAACGGTACGGACGAGAACTGGGCGGGGCAGAGCATGGGGGCCGGTTACCAGAACCTCGATTTCCAGGCGGCGGCCGGAGAATGGAACCATATCATGGTGCCGAAGAAGGAAGGGGTGGAGGACGCCAAGGCGGCCGCGGACGTCAACACGAACTTATTCATCACCACCAGCCAGCTGAACATCGTCGGCTACAGCAATTTTACCCAGTTGACTGCCTGGCTGAACTCGACCTTTCCTGGCATGAGCTTTTACGACATCGTCATGGACCCGACAAACGGTTACTCCAAGCTGACCAGCTCCAAGGACGTGTTCAAGCTGGTCCTGGCGATGACCGAATCGCGCGAGCGGATCTGGAAGATGGAGAACGACGTTTACGGACCGGTGGCCAATTGCCGGAACGACGCGGCGATGAAGTCGGCCGTTACCGATTTCGTCAGCGCGCACAATCCGGGGATGAACTACCACTCCCTGCAGCTTTTTGGCCAACTCTTCCAGGCCCAGCACAGCGTTATCAACCGGATGACCCAATACTGGGCTCCCTACCAGAGGGATGTTGATAACGCCCAGAACTTCGGCTACAACTACGGCCGGCTCGACAACTACCGGTTCAACAAGTTCGCCGAGGACCTGGGGGCGCACGGCTTTAACCAGTGGGTGAACGAATACAAGAACTACACGCACAGCTCCAGCGAGTGCTCCAAGGAGTCGGGCAAGCTTTACGAATGGCGCAACGCTTACGCCGGCCTGAACCAGGACGATTATGAGGCGGAAAAGGACGAAGACGAGCCGAACTACACCAAGATCAACAAGTACGACAAGGCCAATGGCATCATCGAACAGTGGTTCGGTGCTTTCCTGCCGGAATACGGCAAGCCGTGCGTTGCCGACATGCCCGGCTGGTTCGTTAACGGCGACGGCAACAAGCAATGCCTCGGCTCGGCGAGCGGCGACCCGACCACCGACGCGCCGGGCTCCTGGCGGTATGTCAGCTGGCTGGGTAAATATGTCTTTGCGGTCGATGAGGACTTTAAGTCGCTCGGTTACGACCGGAAATTCTACGAGCACAGCTTAGTCACCTCGACCGAGGCTGGCGGGGAAGGGACGCGTGGTTCGATCGACGAGGGGACGGAAAATTGGCGCAAACTGGTGAACGAGGTTTACCCCTCGACCTATATCAACCCTCTGCCGGACGGCGACTACATTCACCAGAACTACGCGGCGTTCCAATTCCGGGACCTGAATAACGAATGGGTCGGCCAAGGGACCGAGTACCAGAACAACTGGGTCGTCCACCTGATCGGCGAATTGTGGAAGAACGGCGGCGGGGCGGAAATGCGCAAGATCGTCGGCACCTGGCAGCAGCGGCGCCTGGCAGCCGCCGAGTACCGCTACGACATCCAAAAGACCGAAGAACGGCGTAATGAGATCGCCGACGACAAGCAGGCCCAGGCCAAACAAGCCGCTAAAATTGAAGGGAACCGGGCCAAGGAAAAACAGCAGGCCGCCAAGCGCCGGCACGAGGAAAAAGCCATGGAACAGGCGGCGGAAAAGCATATGCAGCAGCGCCGGAGTGCAATGTCCAAAGACGCCCAGATGGGCGAACAGCAGAAAAGCCAGCAAAAACAGAAGGCCAAAAACAAGAAATAAGCCGTTTTACCGGTAAAAAACCGCACCTGTCGATGCAAGTTTTCCCCCTCTGATCACGATATATTAATAGAGCATAGCTATGTCAGAACTAGCGTTAAATATAGGCATCGCCAACTCGGGCAAAGAATACGCGGTCAGGAAGCCGCAAAGCGGCCCCAAACCGCAGGAAGAGGGGACGCTGGCTAGCCAGGCGGCGCGCGAATCGGGGATGGAATGGCTGGAGAACGAAAAAGGGGAAGTGCGGTTGTCGCGCCAGGTCAACGAGAGCGAAGCGCTGCTGACCACTTCGACCACCAACACCGCCGCCCGGGTCGCCCGGTCCGCCGTCACTTCGCAGGAGCTGATCGGCGAGCTCCGCAACAAGTTCAAGAAAGCATTCGTCACCGCCTACAGCAACGTCTTCTCTCACAACCGCCTGCTCGCCAAGGTCTCCGAATGGCTGGTCGGCAACGTGATGGAGCGGCTCGCCCTCATGGGCATCTCGATCGCGGAGCTGGAAGAGCTCAAGAGCCAGGTCCGGAGCGACCTGGTCGACCAGAACCACACGGCGATGGCGCAGGTCGTTTATGACGAGACGATGCTGGAGATCCTGACATGAGCGTCAAAAAGAAAAAGAACTCCCAGAAGCGGATCATCGGCGAGCTGAAGAACCAGCTCATGATCCAGGCCGACCGGCTCGGCATCCGCGAAGACTACGGCCCGCTCTCCCTGGAGGAGATGAAGCTCGACGCCGTCGGCAAGATCATGGGCGATTTCTACGCCGAGCGCTCGAATCTGGAGTATGAGCTGAACATGCTCGACAGCAACAAACGCGACCTGCTGATCAAGCTGGAGCGGCTGAACTCTTATATCCGCAAGGCGGTTTCGGTCCGCGAACAGCACAGCGCCAAAATGGAACAGCTGATCGAAAAGGGGATGGGCGACCTGCAGCGGACCCGGCGGGCCGTCCGGAAGCTGGAAACGGTCAGCATAAAGGTGGCGGCATGAGCAAATTATCGGCTTGCCTGATCGTCAAGAACGAGGAAAAAACGCTTGCCCTGACGCTGCCGGTCCTCAGCGCCGGGGTCGACGAGGTTATTTTAGTCGACACCGGGTCGACCGACGGGACGGTGGCGCTGGCGGAAAAGCACGGCGCCCAGGTCTATCACTTCCCCTGGATCAAGGATTTTGCGGCGGCCCGCAACGAGTCGCTCAAGCACGCGACCGGCGACTGGGTCCTGTGGGTCGACGCCGACGAGTTCATCAAGACCGAAGACCTGGCGGAGCTCCGCCGCCTGCTGGAGACGGCCGAGGCCGACGCCTACACCGTGACGATGTACACCTCCGGTTTCGGCCAGTGCGAACGGCGGCAGAACTATCCCCGGGTCAAGGTCTTTCGCAACGGCCGCGGCGCCCATTTCGTCCGGCCGATCAACGAACAGCTGGTTGACGCCGCCGGCAAGGTCCTCTACGGCCCGGCGGTCCCGATCGCCATTTACCACTGGGGCAAAGACCTGGCGGCGGAAAAGATCGCGGCCAAGTGGGAGCGCAACGTCGACCTGTATTCCCAAGCGGCGGCCGAAAACCCGGCCGATCCGTACTATCCGTTCCTGCTCGGCCACACGCTGACCGACATGGACAAACTGGCCGAGGCGATCGAACAGTACCGCAAGGTCGTGGCGCTGACCAAGGACGAGGCCGTGGTCCGGCCGTCGCGCGAAAAGATCGCCCAGCACCTGCTCCGGCTCGGCAAATTCCGCGAGGCGCTCGACGCCGCCCGCGAGCTGCTGGAGCGCGACGAGTATAACGTCCCGGCGCACAACATTTTCGCCGCCGTCTGTTTGATGCAGAAAAACGCCGACAAGGCGATCGAGATCCTGAGCGAAGTGATCGGGCGCGACTGCGCCGCCGCCGCCGAAAGCCCCTACCAGTGCCTGAGCCTGCCGCAGGTTTTGCTCGGCAAGGCGTACGAGCAAAAGGGCGAACAGGCCAAGGCCGACGCCTGCTTCCGGCGGGCGCGCGAACTGTACCCGTACAGCGGAGGCCAGAACTGACCATGGGCATAGAACAAGCCAATACGCAGCAAATATCCGTCGCGGCGAACATGGGGGCGACCGAGAACCTCGGCCAGCTGCTGCGCCAGGAGATGGACAAGAAGGTCGGCGACAACCAGCAGCAGAACCAGCGGCTGGACGAAAGCGCGCTGAAAAAAGCGCTGGAAGAGGGCGGCGGCAAGGCGGGCCAGCAGATCCTGCAGCAGATGGCAGCCAAGCTGACCCAGAATTTGCCGACCAATAAGCTGATGCAGAGCTTAAAGGACGATTTCAACTTCGTCCTGGATTCGCAGGAGGATAACTCCCAGGACAAGTTCAGCGTCAGCAGCCCCGAGTATTTCGTCAGCAAGGCCGGCAAAGAGAAGAAGAGCGGCGGCCAGACCTCGAGCGGCTTCAGCGGCGAAGAGCAGCAGCAGGCGCAGCAGCAAGCCCAGCAGCCGACGCGCGCCTCGCTCAAGGAATACCTGGGGACCTATTCGCAGTTCCTGGTCACCGGCGGGAGCGAAGCGAAGAAAAAGGTCCAGCAGGGCGAAACCGCGCTGATCAAAGAGAAAGGGGTATCTGTCAAGGAGCTGCAAAGCCTGAAGCTGCAGGCGGCCAATTCGGTCCGCTCCGAGATCATGCGCCAGGTCAAGAACAGCCATCTCAAGCAGATCTGCTCCACCAAGAACTCGCTGGAATACATCCTGAACAAGAAAGAGGTCCAGAGCTTCATCGACTTCGCTTTCTTCAGCGAGAACCTCGGCGGCGAGGAATTCGGCGGCTACAAGACTAATTTGCAAACGGCCGTTAATTCGTCCAGCGCCGAAGTCTGGAACGAGATGAAGGATTTCGTCGCCGAAAAGCTGACCGAAGAGCTGACGCAGAAAGCGCTGGGCAAAAAGGACGAAAAAGCGGTCGTCAAGGACATCGACGAGCTGCTGAAACTGGGCGAGAAGGTCGGTTTCGACGTCGCCAATTTCCTGCAGCAGCTGCCCGACCGGAGCCTTGACCTTGGCTTGCTCCCGCCCGGCAGCAACAATCCGGCGCTGGCGGCCGAAGCGGGTACCGGCCAGGGCGACCAGGAGCGGCCGCGGCAGTACCAGTACACCGCCGACGAAGAGAAAGAAATATTCACCGACAAGCTGCGGGCGATCTACATGCAGCGGGCGCTGCACGGCGACCTCCGCTCGGTTATCCAGACGCAGTTCAAAATGATGAAGATGCAGAACGGGCTGATCAAGCTCGGCGTTAGCAATTTTGAAGAGGTCGAGCGCGAAGGGAAGGCGCTGGCCCGCTTCCGGCTGATGGAAATGCTGCAGGAAGGCTTTGAAGAGCGCGCCACTTATGCTAAACTTTCAGGCGAGGCGTGGGGGATGACGGAGAAGAAGCTCAAGACGGTCCTGCGCAACCTCGAGCGCCTCGGCGTCGTCCTGTCGTCCACCGAGCTCGATTCGATCCGCGACAAGGCGAACGAAAAGATGCTGCGCGAGGCCGAGCACGAACTGACGATGATCAACACCGCCATCGAGATCCGCGGCGAGATCAAGTTCCTGACCTCGAAGCAGAAGATGCTGACGGAAGTGGTCGGCAGGTTATCAACGGAATCAGGCTTCGGCCGGCCGGGCGACGAGCTCGGATTGGTCAGTGAAGCCGCTTAAGGAGGAGTTAAAATGGTAGCACCGGCATCGTGGTCTGGCGGTTTGAACGGGTTAAGCAATTCGGCCAGTCAGCTTTCCATCCAGCTCGACTTGATCATGGCCGACGTCGGCAAGGTCGTCCGCGAGGTCAACGACGCGAACAATGAAGAGATCTCGACCCTGGATAAGCAGGACGACAAGCTGGATAAAGAGAAGACGATCCAGGATCTGATGATGCTGCGGACGCAGCTGCAGCTCTTCCCGACCTCCGTCAAGGGGAAAGCGGAAAAGATCGTCGGCCTGATCGACGAGGCGCTCAGAAAGCTCGGCGCCAACCCGCTTACTTAAGCGCCGCCGCGACCGCCGCGCGTAATTCGGCGCGGTGACGATGATCGTCGGCCACCGGCGCGCTCACGATCGGCTTGCCGATCCTGATCGTTACCTCTCTGCCGCTCCGCAGCACTTTAACCGGCACGACCGGCAGTTTGGTCTCCAGCGCGATCAGCGTCACGCCGCCTTTGATCTCTCCCTTATCGGTGAAGAAGATAACGCTCTCCCCCCGCTGCAATTTGTTGATGATCGCCAGGACGTCGTCGTGCATCAGGGTGAGGTTTTCCGGGTCCAGCGTCAAGAAACCGAAGGTCGGGACGACCAAGCGGCGGCAGGAAAAAATAAAGTGGGACTTGCCGGGCAAGTAACCGAGAGTCGCCATGCCGTCCCGGGCTTCCGCCGGGTCCTGGAGGTAAATGACCGGACCGGCCGGGATGTTATTCTTGCCTTCAACGCGGACCGCTGTCCGGGTCAGCCGAAGAAAAACCCTGGTCCAGAATTTGCCGAAATTGTGCCACATGATTGTCCTCCTCAAGACTTAGTGCCGCTACGGTAACATAACCTTGTTGCTTAGTCAAACTATTTACGATATTATTCCTTAAAATGAAGCTGAAAAACCGGGTAGCGGTGGTGACGGGCGGTTCCGGCGCGATCGGCGGCGCGATCGCCCGTGAGCTGGCCAGGGAAGGGGCGGTCGTGGTCGTCGGTTTTAGCCGCCATAAAAAAGGGGCGGAACGGGTAGTCAAGGATATTAAGGCCGGCGGCGGCCGGGCTTTTCCGTTGTTAATTAAAGTGGAACGGTCGGCGGCCGTTGCTCAAGCGTTCGCGCAGATCCTCCGGCGCTTTGGCCGGATCGATATTTTAATCAACAATGCCGGTATTGTCCGGGACAAACTCCTCCTTTTAATGTCGGACGCCGATTGGGACAGCGTGCTGGACGTCAACCTGAAAGGGGTCTTTAACTGCTGCCAGGCGGCGCTCAAGCCGATGATCGCCCAAAAAAGCGGCGCCATCGTTAACGTTTCTTCGGTCTCGGCCCTGCGGGGAGTGGAAGGCCAGGCGAATTACGCGGCGGCCAAAGCGGGGATCGCCGGTTTGACCCGGTCGCTGGTCAAAGAGGTCTCTCGTTATAATATCCGGGTCAATTCGGTCGCGCCCGGCCTGATCGATTCGGAGCTGACCGGGAAATTGACCGGGAAATACCTAAAAATGATCCCGCTGGAGCGGTCCGGGCGGCCGGACGAAGTGGCGAAAGTCGTCGCTTTTCTTGCCGCGCCCGACGCTTCCTACGTCCAAGGACAGACCCTGGCGGTTGACGGCGGATTGACGGTTTAACATCACGGAGGTGCCGATGTGGCGGTAAAAGAGAGATTGAAAAAGATGCTGGTGACCCAACTGAACCTGGACCGCGATCCGGCGAAGATCGGCGACAGCGAGCCGCTCTTCCGCAAAGGCCTCGGCCTCGATTCGGTCGATTCGCTCGAGATCATCGTAGCGATCGAACGGGAGTTCAAGGTCAAGATCAACGGCAAGAACCTCAAGAAGCCCGACCAGGTCTTTAAAACGGTCGGCACCCTGGCCGAGTTCGTGGAAAAATTGACCGGTCAGAAGTGAGGCGCCGCGTCGTCATCACCGGGTTGGGCGTGGTCGCGCCCAACGGGACCGGCACCGCCGCTTTTCTCCGCGCCCTGCGGCAGGGCCGCTCTGGCATCAGCCGGATCACCTCTTTTCCCACAACAGGGCTGCGCTCCCGGCTCGGCGGCGAAGTCCGCCGCCTGCCAAATCTTATTCCCGACTTCGATCGAGTCAGCCAGTTAGCCCTGGTTGCCGCCCGGGAAGCCGTTACCGCTTCGGGGATCGGTCCGGGGCCGTGGGGGATCTCGGTCGGCACGGTCAGCGGCGGCATCCTGACGCTGGAGCGGGCGATCTTGTCGGGCCGCCGTCCAGCAAACCTGCCCAAGAAAACTTATCCCGGCGCAACCGCGCTGATCCTTGCCAAACAGCTTAGTTTGACCGGCCGGCAGCTGACCGTTTCCAATGCCTGCGCCGCCGGGACTACAGCGCTGGCGCTGGCGGCCGAAACGATCCGGCGGGGCGAACAAGACGCGGTCCTGGCCGGCGGCTGCGAATCGTTTAACCTGTTAACTTTCGCCGGTTTTCACGCCTTGCGCTCCCTCGATCCCGTCTGCTGCCGCCCGTTCGACCGGGAGCGGCAAGGTTTGGTGATCGGCGAGGGAGCGGCTTTTCTCCTGTTGGAAGAAGAGGGACACGCCCGCCGGCGCGGCGCGGAGATCCTGGCCGCAGTGGCCGGCTACGGGCTTTCGTCCGACGCTTATCATGAGACCGCCCCGGAACCGACCGGCCGCGGCGCCGCCCGGGCGATCAGCTTGGCGCTCAAGGATGCCAGGTTGAATAAGACGGACGTCTCCTATTTTAACGCGCACGGCACCGGCACGCCGCAGAACGACCGGATGGAGACCGCCGCGCTGAAGCTCGCGTTCGGTCCGGCCGCTTATGACCTGCCGGTCAGTTCGATTAAATCGATGGTCGGACACCTGATGGGGGCGGCGGGGGCGGTGGAAGCAGTGGCTTCCGTTCTCGCCTTGCGGCATTCCTTTATCCCGCCGACGATCAATTACCGCCGCCGCGACCCGGCGTGCGACCTGGATTACGTGCCGAACCAGGCGAGGGCCGCCAAGTTGAGCGCGGTCCTCTCGGCTAATTTCGGTTTTGGAGGGAGCAATGCGGTTATCGCGTTCCAGCGGCACGGTTAAACCGGGCGCCGATCTGAAGCGGCTGATCGGCAAACTGCCGCGTTTCCGGAAAATGGACCGTTTTACCGGTTACGCCGTAGCGGCCGCCGGCCGGGCGATCGGCCGGCAGAAACTGCCGGCCGGGACCGGGATCGTGCTGGCCACGCTCTCCGGCCCGCTGGTTAGTACCGAAAAGTTCATCCGCGATCTGGGAAAACACGGCCCCGGGTTGGCATCGGCCCTCCTTTTTCCGAGCACGGTGTTGAACCTGGCGGCCGGCACCGTTTCGATCGTCCACGGGTTGCGGGGGCCGTCGGTCACGGTGATCGGCCGGCTGGAAGAGGCGGTACAAATCGCGTCCGGGATGATAGAATGTGGTCGGGCGCCGGCAATGCTGGCCGGGTACGTGGAAGAAGGCAGCTCGTATATGGGGGTCAAGGGGCGCGGCGCGCAATTTATCCTGTTGGCGAAAAAGGGAGGCAGAAAGCGTGTCTGATTACCAGCTGGCAAGCTGCCTGAAGCATTACAAGAACGACCAGGACAAGGTCGTGAAGCCGAGCGAAACGGTCCGGCTGGCCGTGGAAAAGCTGAAGAAACAGTTCGACCTCTCCAGCTTCCACCTGGAACAGCGGAGCTCGGTCATCGAAGGGGCTTATTCGTTCTCCAGCGTCAGCGACCAGTTGACCGCCAGCGGCAAAGGTTTAACCCCGGAGCAATCGCAGGCGAGCGCGGTCATGGAGTTCGCCGAGCGCTACTCCTGGCTCCACTTCGACTACAAGCATTACGACGGTTACGTCGTCAAACCGTTCAACGAGATCAAAAAGGGGAGCGTCCCGACCGTCAACGAAAGCTATTTTTTCGCCTGTTTTCCCCACCTGACGAACCGGGCGGAGCTGCTCGAGCAGGTCAAGGCGATGCCGCTCAAATGGATCAAGGGGGTCTCGCTCAACGATCACCGCCCGTTCTATTACCCGATCAGCTGGTACAACTACACGGAAACCTCCAACGGCCTGGCGACCGGTAACGCCATGGAAGAGGCGATCGTCCAGGCGATCTGCGAAGTGATCGAGCGGGAGAACGTCTACCGCTTTTACGAAGAGCGGCAAGTCGCGCGCGACATCGACCTGCGCTCGGTCAAGCATCCGCTGGCCGTCCGGGCGCTGACCAATGCCCGGTCGTACGGGATCGAGTTCATTATCAAGGACATCTCCTTTAGTTTGGGTGTCCCGACCGTTTGCGTCTGCGGCACCGACCCGCAGCGGCGCGGCAAGCTTTCTTACCGGGGGTGCGGTTACGGCACCCACACCGACCCGGAAAAAGCGCTGATCCGCGCCCTGTCGGAATATTTCGAGGGTTATTCGCTGATGACCAACGTGGAGAACGAGTTCAAGCTCAACTGGGGGCTGATCATCAGTAAACTGCCGAAAAAGAATTATGGCTTCCTCACTTATTACAACGCGGAGGTGCTCGACCGCCCGGACAAGCCGATCTGGCTCCGGGACATGCGCGACCTGAGCCGCGACGATATCCGCGACGAGATCCTGGCGCTCCTCAAGATCCTGAAAAAGGAGAACCACGATGTCATCTTTATCGACAAGACCAACCCGCAGCTCGGCATCCCGGTCACCCGGATCTTCGTGCCGACCTTCCGGTCGCTGATCGGGACCAGCGTGATCGATCCGGACGACCTGATGAGCAAGGCCTATTACGAGGCGGGCAATAAACCGATGGCGCAGAAGTATTACCGGCAGCTCCTGCTCAAGGATTATTATATGAATCCCGAAGTTTCCAAAGTGAAGGTCGAGCAGATCTACAAGGGGGATTTCCAGGAGCAGATCCAGGCGATGGGCGGCATCAAGCGCGACGTCCGGGTGCTGATCAAACAGATGGAACAAGCGTTAGCCAAAGCCGCCCGGCGAGGCAGCTGACCGGGTCAGGACATTTCGGTGTAGGTCTTGCCGTTGATCACTTGATGCGGCCTGACCGCGGGGACGTCGCAGCGCCGGCAAACGTCAAAGGCCTCGCTGAAACGGGCGTTCAGGTTCTTTTTTTCCAGGGCGATCAGGTCGTCCAGTGTTTTTACCTCTGCGATCCGGCCGATCACGGCCTCCCCGTGGATATCGTTGCAGCAAATATGGATATTGCCCTCCCAGGAAATGAATAGGGTGCTCAGATGGGTAAGACAAAGCGCTTTGGTGCCGGGAGCGCTGGCGTTCTTTTTTGACGCCGCCAGGAAGGCTTCGTCCACCAGCGCGTTGTCGGCCAGCTTTTGCGAGCGGGTGGTGATGATGTGGTGGAATTTGAAGTTGTCCGCGTTGAAGCCGAGTCCGGTAAGCAGTTCCTTCATCTTTTCCAGATCGGCCAGGCCAAAGGCCTTGTTAATGACCGGGGTGAACTGGATGTTCGCCCGGCCCCGGTTATTAGCGGCAGCGTAACGCAGATTGTCCAGGGTCTGCTGGAAATCCAGCCCGACCATCAGTTGTTCATAGCTTTTCTGATCGTAACCGTTAAAACTGATATTATACCTGTTGACCAGTCCCGCCAGTTCTGCAAAAAGCGGGGGCTTGAGCAGCGAAGCATTGGTGATCAAGAGGATCGCGGCGTTAGGCACCTGCTGCTTGATCAGGCGGAGCAATGCCGGCAGTTTCGGGTGCAGGAGCGGTTCGCCGAAACCGGAGATCTTGAACACATTGATGCCGGTCGCTTTAGCCAGGTCGATCGCGGCCTGGACGGTTGCCTCGCTTATCAGCCCTTTGGCGCGCGGATCGTTGCGCGGGCAAAAAACGCATTTGGCGTTGCAGGCGTTGGTCGGCTCCAGTTCGATCTGCTGGCTGTATCTGGCTGGGGTGTTCATGCGCTAATCTTAATATTATGATGGCCAGAAAGCAAGTTTGTTGTTACAATACCGCTAAATGAGGCTGCTCTACGCGAACCTGGACTTCTCCAGCGTGACCGGCGCCCTGAACCGGCAGATAGTCGGCGCCTTCCGGCAGACGGCGATCAAGCTTGAGCTCCTCGATTTTGTCCGGTTGACGCATTCGGCCGCGGAGCGCTTGCGCCAGCAGCACCCGACCTGGCCGCCGGCGGAGATCATGCTCCAGGCTAAAACCCAAGTAGCTATGTCGCTGTGCGAAGCGACCAAGGGGGAACGCGGCAGCTGGCTCATGTTCCTGAACGGCCGTTACCTGCCGTCCGAGGTCATCGCGAAATTAAAGGAAAACGGCCTAAAGATCGCCGACTGGGAGCTGGACGACCCCTATTGCGTGGACGCTAGCCTTAGAGTTTCCGCTTACTGTGACGCGCTTTTTACGGTCGATTCCGCCGCGGTCGAGCTCCACCGGGCCAACTCTTGCCCGACGGTCGTCCACCTGCCGCTGGCTTATTCTCCGCTGCTGGATGATCCGGCTCCCCCGGCCGACCAATACCTCAGCGATATCTGCTTTATCGGGACGCCGTTCCGCGGCTCGCATCGTTTGCGCTGGATCGACCAGGCCGCCGGGACCCTGGCGCGCTATCGGTTAAAATTGATCGGCTCCAACCTGTATTCGGAATCATGGCGCGAGAACCTGCCCAGTTACGAATTGCTCAAAGGTTTTATCCGGGAAGAGTCCCTGCCGCTGGACGAAACGGTCAAATTCATGAGGGGGGCCGCGATCAACCTGAACCTGCACCGGGACAGCTACGGCCAGTCGGTCGACCGGAACGAACGCCGCATTATCGCGCGCTCCCCGAACGAGCGGACATTTTTGCTGGCCGGGCTGGGCGCGTTCCAGCTGATCGATGATACCAGGCCGGACCTGGCCGCTTGTTATGAGCTTGGCCGGGAAGTGGTGACTTTTCGGTCGGCGGCGGAGCTAGAGGAAAAGATCCTTTATTACCTCGCTCATGAGGCGGAGAGAAAGGCCATTGCCGCAGCGGCGCGCCAGAGGACTTTAGCCGAGCATACTTACGGGCACCGGGTCGGCAAGATCATCGAGGTTATTTCCGGGCTTCAATAATGATGTTCGAGGCCGCTTGTTCCAGGCGGGTATCTATCCCTCTCAACTCCGGATGGGCGCTTTTTCCGCAATCGACGAAAATAACGTCGCGGAAGCCGACCATTTCCAGCGTTTCTTTCAGGAATTGGGGGGTAAAAAGCAATTTGTGCCGGAATTGCAGCCAATGGGTCTGGACCAATTTGAAGAAATCATGGTAAGAAACGATGCCGCCGCCGCGCTCCCGCATTTTTTCCGGGGCCATCCAGTAAGCCAGGCTGGGGGTCGATATCCTGACCGTGCCTTCGGGCTTTAGGACCCGGTGTTGCTCCACCAGCATCAGCATGACCAGTGATTGTTCAAAATGTTCAATAAAGTCCTCGGAATAGATAAGGTCGGCCGAATCGTTCTCGAAGGGGAGGGGGGCGCTCAGGTCAAGCCGGCGATAATACTGGCGCAGGTCGGCGGGGATCTTTTCCGCCGGGGCGATGTCGCAGTTTATCCAGCCCGGGAAAACTTTGGGTCCGCAGCCCAAATGGAGTTTGTTCATTCCTGGAAGAGTTCTTCCGCCTTCAGTTTCCCGTCGTAGAGCGCCTTGCCGACGATGCACCCCTCGACGCCGATCGCCCGCAGCCGGTCGATGTCCTCTTTGGTGGTGACGCCGCCCGAGGCGATGACCGGCACTTTGATCTCGGCGGCGAACTTTTCGATGCCGGCGAAGTTCGGCCCCGCCAGCATCCCGTCGCGGCTGATGTCGGTGTAGATAAAGCGTTTAACCCCGAGGGTGGTGGCCTCTTTGGCAAAAGTGAAGATGTTCTTCTTGGTGACGTACATCCACCCTTCGCCGGCGGCGACTTCGCCCTTGGCGTCGATCGCCACGGCGATCTTCTCGCCGTATTTTTCGCAGACATTGGTCAGGAGGTTGGGGTTCTTGATGGCGGTCGTGCCGAGGATGACCCGGTCGACGCCGTACTTGATCAGGTCGGCGATCACGGCGTGGTTGCGGATCCCGCCGCCGACCTGGATCGGGACGCTGGTCTCCTTGATGATGCTTTTAATGACTTCCACGTTCTCCGGGGTGCCGGAGCGGGCGCCGTCCAGGTCCACCACGTGGATCCGTTTGGCCCCGGCGGCCGCCCATTTCTGGGCGAACTCGACCGGGTTGTCGGAGTAAACGACCGCGGCGTCGTACCGGCCCTGCTTGAGCCGGACGACCTTGCCGCCGAGGATATCGATCGCGGGAATGACTTCAAAGCTCATTTGCATAATCTCCCAAAATTCTTCATGATCTGCAGCCCTTTTTCGCCGCTCTTCTCCGGGTGGAACTGGATCCCGAACAGGTTGTCTTTCCAGACGCTCGAGATAAATTCTATACCATAATCGGTCCTGGTGGCAACCGTTGTTTCGTCGGCGGTGACCGCGTGGTAGGAGTGGGCAAAATACATCATCGCCCCTTCCTCGATCCCGTCAAAGATCGGGGCTTTGTGCTTGAAGTGGAGCCGGTTCCAACCCATGTGGGGGATGCTCTGGTTGGACCAGGGAGTGCCGGCAAAATTGAACTTTTCAACCTTGCCGGGCAAGATGGCTAAGCCTTTTTGTTTACCTTCCGCGGACGATTCGAACAGGTGCTGCATCCCGAGACAGATGCCGAGGAACGGCTTGCCGAGCGCGATCGCTTCTTCGATCACCGCTTCCAGGCCGTAGCTGCGCAGCTCAATGATGGCGGAATCGAACGAGCCGACGCCGGGGAGGACAACGCCTTTGGCGCCGCGAATGGCCGCTTTATCCCGGGTGATCTCGGCCGGGATGCCCACATGCTGGAATGCCTTCTGGACGCTCCGGAGGTTCCCGGCCCCGTAGTCGACGATCGCTAGAGACACAGCGCGACCGCTCCCAGGACGCCCGACTCGGAACCGAGCTTGGCGCGGACGATCTTGACGTTCTTGGCCGGCAGGGTGAGGGCGTATTTTTTAAATTCGGACTTGATCGGGTTCAGCAGCAGCTCGCGCATCTTGGAGACGCCGCCCCCCAGGATGACCATCTCCGGGTTAAAGATATTGACCAGGTTGGAAATACCGATCGCCAGGTAATGGGCCGTTTCGTTGATCACCTTGATCGCCTTGGGGTCGCCTTGCCGGGCGGCCAATTCCACCGCGATCGCGTCCATGCCGGAGCGCCGCTTGATCGCCGTTCCGGAAGCGAGCGCTTCGAAACAGCCGACGTTGCCGCAGCCGCAGGTGTACCCTTTGGAGTCGATGATCATGTGGCCGAACTCGCCGGCCGCGCCGATCGCCCCGCGGTAGATCTTCCGGTCGATAATGATCCCGCCGCCGATCCCGGTCGAGATGGTGATGTAAATAAAATGGCGGGCTTGCCGGCCGGCACCGAAGTACGCCTCGCCCAGGGCGGCGCAGTTGGCGTCGTTATCGACGTGGACCGGGACGTGGAATTCCTTTTCCAATATTTTTTTCAGGTTAACTTTTTTCCAGCCGGGGAGGTTCGGGGGTTCGATGACGATGCCGGTCTCGTAGTCGATCGGGCCGGGGACGCCGATACCGATACAGCTGATCTTGGTCTTTTGGCCGCGGATCAAAGCGTAAACCGCTTTTTTCAGGTTATCGATGACCTGTTTTTGTCCCTTCTGGGCCTCGGTCGGGATATTGACGTCGGTGATGATCTTGCCGGTCGGGGCTGCCAGTGCCGCCGCGATCTTTGTCCCGCCCAGGTCAATGCCGATGATCATGCTCTTAGTATATCGGGAAACAAATAGCCGCGCAAGTTTTTCTTATCTGCCTACGATGATAACAGCGTACGCCATTTGCATGGCTGGCTACCTCGTAAGGCGACAGGGTCCTAAAAAGATAGTCGACGGGGCAAACCAGTGAATAAATATATTGGAGGAATAAAAATGAAGAAATTAATTGCGTTCGCTCTTTTTGCGGTGATCACATTCGCTCTCTGCTCCCAGGTTATAGCGCAAACGAATAAACCTGCTGTTTTATCAGGTGCCAAGAATATACCTTGTACGCGTTCGGGTCCCCAACCGAAGATCTGAGGTTTGCAGGGTTCAATTAATGTCAAAGCCCCCGGGTCAAACCGGGGGCTTTTTTTGCCTTTTTAGCCTTTAAAATCGAATGCAAGTTTTTACCGATCCGTCACGATTAGCAAGTGAAGAGGGCGGGATGCAGAACGCCCCTTTTTATTTGGGAGGAAAGAATGTCAAAGAACATCATTATCCTGGTAGTGCTCCTGATCGCGTCGGCCGCTTTTGGCGCCGTCTATTCTGACGGTATTTACGCCCAAAATCCCGATTATCACGTTGCCCGCGCTTCGGAAATTGTCGATATTAACGCCAAAAACGGCACGGCGGTTGCGGTCAAGTACTTGGACAAGGAAGCTCCTCCCGTTGCCGACCTCGGGCAGGTTTTAGCCGACGTTTCCGGCAACTTTAGCGTTGACATCGACGCCCAGCAGACGGAGAACAAGCCGGTCGCCGGGGTCAATGTCAGCGCCAATTACAGCGTGAACAAAGGCCCGGTCTATGTCCAGTATTCCCATACCCGCTGCTATTCCCGCTATGTCGATGAATACTCGTCGGCAGCGAGCACCGATTTTTCCGGCACGGTTAACAACAAGGTAACTTTCGGGGTCAGTTTTGCCCCCGATTACTCCCGCACCGCCAGCAACGTAGCCAGTGCTCCTAATGGCGAGACGGTCGCTTCCGCAGTAGCTGCGCCAGCCGCAGCGGCAACGGTCAGGTCATCCGCGATCAACTAGCTGTTAGATTAACCTTCTTCTAAGATAAGCCCCCGGTAAATCCGGGGGCTTTTTGTTTCTCCCCCTTGACAGATTTTTGTCTCCCATGATATGATGTTAGCACTCAATGGTAGTGAGTGCTAATACCTAAACGAGGAGGTGAGTTTTCATATGGTAAGCAAAAAGTTGACGCCGATCGGCGATCGGATCGTCATTAAGCCCGAACCGGAAGAGACCAAGACCAAATCGGGGATCGTGCTGCCGGACGCCGCGAAGGAGAAGCCGTCGGAAGGGACGGTGGTCGCGGTCGGCAGCGGCCGAATTTTAGACAATGGCCAGAAAGTGTCGCCGGAAGTGAAAATCGGTGATAAGGTCATCTACAGCAAATACGGCGGGACCGAGGTCAAGCTCGAAGGCGATGAATTTATTATCCTGGCCGAGCGGGATATTTTAGCGATCAAAGGATAGTTTTAAGGAGGTGGGATGAAATGGCTGCAAAAGAAATGATGTTCGGAGACGAGGCGTGGCGCAAGCTCGAAAAGGGCGTGTCCAAAGTCGCCAACGCCGTGAAGATCACTTTAGGCCCGCGAGGCCGCAACGTTGTCCTGGAAAAGAAGTGGGGATCGCCGACGATCACCAACGACGGCGTGACCATTGCCAAGGAGATCGACCTGGAAGATCCTTACGAGAACATGGGGGCCCAGCTCCTGAAGGAAGTGGCCAGCAAGACCAACGACATCGCCGGTGACGGGACGACCACGGCGACATTGCTGGGACAGATCATCTTCAAGGAAGGGCTCAAAAGCGTGGTGTCCGGCGTCAATCCCATGGCCCTCAAGCGGGGGATCCAGCTGGGGGTTGACGGCGCGATCGCCGAGCTCAAGAAAGAGAGCCGGCCGGTCGAGACCAAGGAAGCGATCGCCCAGGTCGCGTCCATCTCGGCCAATAACGACGCCGAGATCGGCGACCTGATCGCCGACGTCATGGAAAAGGTCGGTAAGGATGGGGTTGTTACTGTTGAGGAATCAAAGGGCATAGAAACCAGTAAGGATTTTGTTGAAGGCATGCAGTTCGACAAGGGCTACGCTTCGCCGTACATGGTCACCGACCGCGAGCGGATGGAGTGCGTCCTGGAAGACTGCTTTATGCTGATCACCGACAAGAAGATCAGCGCGGTCAAGGACCTGCTCCCGTCGCTGGAAAAGACGGTCCAGGCCAGCAAGCCGCTGCTCATCATCGCCGACGAGATCGAGGGCGAAGCGCTGGCGACCCTGGTCGTCAATAAGCTGCGCGGCACGCTCAACGCCGTCGCCGTCAAGGCCCCCGGCTTTGGCGACCGGCGCAAGGCGATGCTCGAGGATATCGCCATCCTGACCGGCGGCGAGGTCGTCTCGGAAGAGAAGGGCCTCTCGCTCGAGAACATCGACGAGGCGTGGTTCGGCAAGGCCAAGAAGATCGTCGTCCGCAAAGAGGACACCACGATCATCGAAGGGGCCGGCGAAGCCAAGGCGGTCAAGGAGCGGATCTCCCAGATCAAAAAGGAGATCGACCTGTCGGATTCTTCCTACGATAAAGAGAAACTGCAGGAACGGTTGGCGAAGTTGTCCGGCGGCGTGGCGGTCATCAAGGCCGGCGCGGCCACGGAAACCGAGCTCAAGGAAAAGAAGCACCGGATCGAGGACGCCCTGTCCGCGACCCGGGCCGCGGTCGAAGAGGGGATCATCCCGGGCGGCGGTTCGGCCTTTATTCACATTCTCCCGGCGATGAAAAAGCTTTACGATGGGACCGCCGGTGATGAGAAAATTGGCGTCGGGATCGTGCTCCGGGCGCTGGAAGAGCCGCTCAAGCAGATCGCGACCAACGCCGGGATGGAAGGATCGGTCGTGGTCGAACGGGTCAAGAAGGAGAAGAACGGCTTCGGCTTCGATGCCCAGAGGTTTGAATACGGCGACATGTTCAAGGCCGGGATCGTCGACCCGCTGAAGGTCACCCGCTCGGCGCTGCAGAACGCGGCCTCGATCGCCGCGATGCTCCTGACCACCGATGTCTTGGTGGCGGAAAAGCCGGAAGAGGAAAAGGCCAAGATGCCGGCCATGCCTCAGGGCGGCGGTTACGGGGACATGATGTAGTTTAGGTCCCAGGTACCAGGTACTTAGGGGGCCCCGGGAGACCGGGGCCCCTTGTTTTTGGTTGACAAGTCCGGGCTCCGGATGCTAAAATTAATGTGCATTCGAATTGTGTAAGTTTTACCAAGCGAAGTGGGATTTTTCCCGCTTTTTTGCTTTTAGGGGGGGTAGTTATGAAGATCGACCACTTTCATGAGATGCTGGAAGAGATCCAGCGGGAACGGGGTATCTCCAAAGATAGCCTGGTTAGCGCTATTAAGGCCTCCCTGGTATCCGCTATCAAGAAGCGGTTCACCGAAGAGGACGTGCTGGAATGCCGCATTTCCGATGACGGCGAGGTCCGGATCTATAAGATAGCCGAAGGGGCGGAGGAAGACGTTACCCCGGCCGACTTCGGCCGTTTCGCCGCCCAAACCGCCAAGCAGGTCATTATCCAGCGGATGCGGGAAGCGGAAAAAGAGGAGTCTTTCAGCGAGTTCACCAAGAAGGCGGGCGAGGTCGTGACCGGCATTGTCCAGCGGCGCGAGTTCGGCGGCTACCTGGTCAACCTGGGCCGGATCGAGACCGTTCTCTCCATAGCCGAGCAGATCCCCGGCGAAATGTTCCGCGAGAAAGACCGGGCCAAGATGTACATTGTCGAGACCAAAAAGACCCCCAAGGGGCCGCTGGTCGTCGTCTCCCGCGCCCATCCCAATTTGATCAAAAAGCTCTTTGAAATGGAGATCCCCGAGATCAAGGACGGAATTTTAGAAATCAAGACGATCGCCCGGGAAGCGGGGCGGCGGACCAAGATCGCCATCCAGAGCCACGACCCGAACGTCGGCGCCGTGGGGACCTGCGTCGGCCACATGGGCCAGCGGATCCAGAACATCGTCCGCGAGATCGGCCAGGAGCGGATCGACATCGTCGAATGGAGCGATAACCCCAAGAAGTTCATCGCCAACTCCCTGAGCCCCGCCAAGGTCCAGAAAATGGAGCTGAACGAAGCGGAGAAATCGGCCCGGGTCTGGGTGCCGGAAAAGGAGCTGTCGCTGGCCATCGGCAAGGAAGGGCAGAACGTCCGGCTGGCGGTCAAGCTGACCGGCTGGAAGATCGACCTGGTCTCGGACGAAACGCCCAAGACCGACGACGTCAAGAAATCCAAAATGAAGGTCCATGAACTGGCCAAGGAGCTGGAACTGACCAGCAGCGAACTGATCGCCAAGCTGCGGGAGCTCGGTTTCTCCGTCAAGGCCGCCAATTCTTCGGTCCCGGAAGAAGCGGTCGCCAGATTAAAGGAAGGAGCAGAGAGTGGCAGCACCAAAGAAGCAGAGTGAAGATAAGCCCGTCAAGGTAAAGACCGTCAAGGTCAAGGTCAGCGACCTGGCCAAGGAGCTCCGGATCCACATCAAGGAGCTGCTGGCGGCGCTCAAACAGCTCGGGGTCGACGTCAAGACCGCCAACTCTTCGATCGACGAGGAAACGGCCAAGATCGTTTCCGAATTGCTGCGCCCCAAGCCCAAGCCGGTGGCGCCGCCGCCGTCCCCGACCGCCCAACAGCCGGTTGCCGCCGCTAAGGCGGCCGCTCTCAAGCCGACCGGCATCGTGATCAACACCGACGACATTTCGGTCAAAGAGCTGATGGAGAAGATCGGGATCAAATCGTCGGACCTGATCAAGGAACTGATGAAGAAAGGGATCATGGTGACGATCAACCAGCGGATCGCCGCCGAAGTCGCCAAAGAGGTCGCGGCCAATCTCGGCAAGGAGATCACCGTCAAGGCGGCCAGCGCGGTCGCGGACGTACTGCCGCACGGGATGAAGATCGAAAAAAGGGCGCTCCGTCCGCCGATCGTTACCGTCATGGGGCACGTTGACCACGGGAAAACCAAACTGCTCGACGCGATCCGGTCGACCAACGTGGCCGACGGCGAGGCGGGGGGCATTACCCAGCATATCGGCGCTTACCAGGTGGAGGTCAACGGCCGCAAGGTCACGTTCCTCGACACCCCGGGCCACGCGGCCTTTACCGCCCTGCGGGCGCGCGGCGCTAAAGTGACCGATATAGTTATCCTGGTCGTCGCGGCCGATGACGGCGTCATGCCGCAGACGATCGAGGCGATCAACCACGCCAAGGCGGCCGGCGTGCCGATCATCGTGGCGATCAACAAGATCGATAAGCCCGATGCCAACCAGGACCGGGTCAAGACCCAGCTTTCCGAACACGGCTTGCAGCCGGAAGATTGGGGCGGCCAAACCGTGACCATGCCGGTCTCGGCCAAGCAGAAAACCGGTATTAATGAGCTGCTGGAAATGGTCCTCCTGCTGGCCGACGTCCAGGAGCTGAAAGCCGACCCGAAAGCTACTCCGCTGGGCGTGGTAGTCGAGTCCCGCCTGGATAAAGGGCGGGGAGCGGTCGCCACGGTCCTGATCAAGAACGGGACGTTGCGGATCGGCGATATCTTTACTTGCGGCGCGACCTACGGCAAGGTCCGCGCGCTGCTCACCTACACCGGCGCCCGGCTGGAAAAGGCCGGACCGTCCATGCCGGTCGAAGTCCTTGGTTTCCTTGATGTTCCCACACCGGGCGACATGCTGCAGGGGATGGGTTCGGAAAAAGAGGCGCGTCTGCTTGCCGAACAGAAAAAGGCGCTGCTCAGCAAGGTCCAGCGCGGCCGGGTCGTTTCCCTGGAAGATTTCTCCAAGCAGATCAAGCAGGGCGAAAGCCAGGACCTGAACCTGGTCGTCAAGGCGGACGTGCAGGGGTCGCTCGACGCGATCCTCAAGTCGCTGGCGGACATGAAGGTCGGCCAGATCGGCATCCGCATCATTCACAGCGGGGTTGGCCTGATCAACGAGTCCGATGTCATGCTGGCCACCGCGTCCAAGGCGATCCTGATCGGCTTTAACGTCGGCCAGGAAGGGGCGGTCGCCAACCTGGCGGCCGACGAAGGGGTGGAGATCCGGCAGTACAATATCATCTACAACCTGCTCGACGACGCCAAGCTGGCCATGGAAGGCTTGCTGGAACCGGAATACGAAGAGGTCATCACCGGCCACGCCGAGGTCCGCAACCTGTTCTCTTTCTCCAAGGTCGGCAAGATCGCCGGCTGTTTCGTGACCGACGGCAAGATGACCCGCGGCACCGGCATGCGGATCCTGCGCGAAAAGAAGAAGATCTGGGAAGGGAAAATGGAGTCGCTCAAGCGGTTCAAGGAAGACGTGCGGTCGGTCGAGCAGAACTTTGAGTGCGGCATCAACATCCCCGGTTACACGGACTTCAAGGTCGGCGACGTCATCGAGAACTTTGAGATCAGAGAGAAGCCGCGAGGGAAATGACGAGACAGCAGCGAGTCGAAGAGCTGATCCGTTCCGAAGTCAGTGAGATCATCCGCGAGGAAGTCGACGACCCCCGCATCGGGTTTATCAGCATCACCGGCGTTAATATCTCCCCTGATCTGGAGAACGCCCAGATCCATGTCAGCATCATGGGTGACGAGAAACAGAAGCAGGACGCCATGGCCGGCCTGCAGTCCGCCACGCACTACATCCGCGGGGAGCTGGGCCCCCGCCTGGCGCTCCGCCTGGTCCCCAAGATCGCCTTTGTCCGCGACGATTCGCTGGAGCGGGGGAGCCGCGTCCTGCAGATCATGAACAAGCTGGGGAAAAATGAAACAAGCGTTCGCCAAAATAAAAGAACGGCTAAAAAGCGCTAAGAGCGCGGTCGTGACCGCCCACGTCGATCCCGACGGCGACGCCGTCGGCTCCATGCTGGCCATGGGGATGGTGCTGGAGCAGTTCGGGCTCAAGGTCCAGTACTACTGCGCCGATTTCCCGCCCCGGATCTACCGTTTCCTCCCCGGGTCGGAAAAGATCAAGCGGGATGTCCCGGCCGGCCTGATCTTTGACCTGGCGGTCGTCCTCGATTCCTCCGACGTCAGCCGGATCGGCCAGGGCGTCGACCTGCGCCAGATCGCCCGGCTGGTCGTGAACATCGACCACCACCCGGACAACACCATGTTCGGCGACATCAATTACGTTACCCGGGCCTCTTCGGTCGCCGAGGAGGTTTACGACCTGGCGAAGTACCTGGGGGCGAAGATCGACCGGCGGATCGCCGATTGCCTGTACGCGGCGATGATCACCGACACCGGTAACTTCCGCTACGAGAACACGGGCGCCAAGACGTTCCTGATCGCGGCCGAACTGCTGAAGGCGGGGGTCAACACGCACGAGATCAGCACCCGGATCTACGATAACCGCTCGCTGGCCGCGGTGCGGATCGCGGCGCTGGCCATGTCGGGCATGCAGATCACCCCGGACCATAAGGCCGCCTGGACGGTAGTGACGGGAGAGATGATGGACCAGACCGGGGCTAAGGGCGAGGACCTGACCGGGCTGGTCGACCATCTCCGTTCGATCGAAGGGGTGGAGGTCGCGGTCCTTTTCCGGGAAGACAAGGACGGCACGGTCAAGGTCAATTTCCGCTCCAAGGACCGGCTCAACGTTTCCGAGATCGCCCGGCGGTTCGGCGGCGGCGGGCACGTCAAAGCCTCGGGCGCCACGCTGGAGGGGAAGACGGCAGAGATAGTCAAACGCGTGATCGCGGAGGTGGAAAAATACCTCCAGGCCGCCAAGTTCCTGGTGTAACCATGAACGGGATCATCATAGTCAACAAGCCGCAAGGCTGGACGTCTTTTGACGTTGTCGCCAAGATCCGCAACCTGACGCGGGTGAAGAAGGTCGGCCATTCGGGGACCCTCGATCCGATGGCGACCGGCGTTCTCCCCGTTTTCCTCGGCAAGGCGACCAAGAGCATCCAGTACTTCATGACCGGGGATAAGGGGTACGAGGGGGAGATGACCCTCGGAGTGAGAACTGACACCGGCGATGCCGAGGGTAAAATTCTAAATCCTAAATCCGAAACTCTAAACAAATCCGAAATACGAATATCGAAAGAAGAAATTGAAAAGGCCTTTGCTAAATTTACCGGGGAGATCGAACAAGTTCCCCCCATGCATTCGGCGGTCAAGGTCAACGGGACGCGGCTTTATGAGCTGGCCCGCCAGGGGATCGAGATCAAGCGCCAGGCCCGCAAGGTCACGATCTACGATCTGCGGCTTACCGATCGTCAGGAAAACCGCCTGGCTTTTTCCGCTATTTGCTCCAAGGGGACTTATATCCGCCAGCTGGCGGTCGACATAGGTGACGAATTGGGGTGCGGCGCGCACCTGTCGAAACTGAGCCGCTTTTACGCCCATCCGTTCCACATTTCCCAGGCGCTCGACATGGATATAATCGTCACCATGGCAAAAGCCGACATCCTGTCGTCGGTAATTATCGAGCCGGAAGAGATCCTGGACGAGATGAAAGAGGTGGCCGCATGAGCCAGGCCGCAGCCAAAAAGAAGCTCGAAAAGCTCCGGGCCGAGATTCGGCACCACGATCATCTCTACTACGTCCTGGACAAGCCGGCGCTCTCCGACCAGGCCTACGATAAGCTCTACCGGGAACTGGTGGAACTGGAGCGGGAATACCCCGATCTGGTCACCCCCGATTCCCCGACCCAGCGGGTCGGCGGCGAGCCGCTCAAGTCATTCAAGAGCGTGACCCATAAAATCCCTCTTTTGTCCTTAGAAAAGGCTAATACAGAAGAGGAATTGATTGCTTTCGATACCCGGGTTAAAGAAGCCTTGTCCCTCAAAGAGGTTGAATATTTTCTAGAAATGAAATATGACGGCCTTGCCATTTCCTTGAAATATGAGGGCGGAGTTTTAGTTCAAGGTGCAACTAGAGGAGACGGTGTCCATGGAGAAGATGTAACAGCTAATATTAAAACTGTAAATTCAATCCCACTGCACTTACTGAAGGATATTGATATCGAAGTCAGGGGTGAGGTCATCCTTCTAAACGATGACTTTATTAAGCTTAATCAAGCTAGGGAAGATAATGATGAGCCGCTTTTTGCAAACCCGCGGAATGCAGCAGCAGGATCAATTAGACAGCTTGATCCGAAGATCACAAGGGAAAGGCCTTTAATGTTCTACCCATACTATGGGTCTTCTCAAAAAGGAATAGATACTGAATATGAGATGCTGAAATATTTGTATGAGCTTGGATTTAAAGATAATCCATATTTATGGAAATTAGATGGCATTCAAGAAGTGATCAAGTATATACATAGTCTTGAGGAAAAAAGAGAAAATGGTAAATTGCCCTACGAGATTGACGGTGTTGTTGTTAAAATAAATAAATTATCGTATCAATCGAAAATGGGCGCAACAGCTCGGGCTCCGAGATGGGCTATTGCATTTAAGTATTCTCCGGTACAAAAAGAGACGGTCATTGAAGATATTCAGGTCCAGGTCGGCCGGACCGGAGCGATCACACCGGTCGCTCATCTGAAGCCGGTCCACCTGGCCGGCGTGATGGTCAAACGGGCGACCCTGCATAACGAAGACGAGATCAGGCGGAAAGAGATCAAAGTCCGCGACCATGTTAAGGTCCAGCGGGCCGGGGAAGTCATCCCCGAAGTCGTTGAGGTTATTAAGAGCAAACGGACCGGCCATGAGAAAGAGTTCGTCATGCCGAAGAAGTGCCCGGTTTGCGGGGCTGAGATATTCAAACCGGAAGGGGAAGCGATCGCCCGCTGTACCAACGCCGCCTGTCCTGCCCAGGTGATGGGACGGGTCCGGTTGTTCACCTCCCGCGAGGCGATGGATATCGAACATGTCGGCTGGGCGCTGATCGACCAGCTAGTCGATCAAAAGCTGATCAAGGACGCGGCTGACCTCTATACATTGGAAAAGGATGATGTCAGGAGCCTCGAGCGGATGGCCGACAAGTCCGCCCAGAACGTCATCGATTCGATCCAAAAGAGCCTCGACCGGCCGTTAGACCGATTGATCTACGCTTTGGGGATCAGGATGATCGGGCGCCGAACCGCCCAGTTGTTGGCCGACCATTATCATGATATCGATTCTCTCGCCGAAGCTAAGGAAGAAGAGCTCTCCAAGATCCACGAGATCGGCCCCAAAGTTGCCGCTGCGATCGTCACCTTCTTTAAACAGAAGGGGAACCGGGAGCTGATCGCGAAGTTGAAAAAGGCAGGGGTTAGGGTGAAGGGGACAGAGAGTAGGGGGCCACAGCCATTTAAGGGAAAGACCTTTGTCTTTACGGGAGGTCTAACTGCTTACACCAGACCGTCAGCCGAAGAGCTGGTTCGCAAGCTTGGCGGTTCAGCTTCCGGGTCCGTTTCCAAACAGACCGACTATGTCGTTGCCGGCACCGACCCGGGCTCGAAGTACGAGAAGGCGAAGAAGCTCGGCGTTACGGTCCTGACCGAAGAGGAGTTTAATGCCCTTATAAGTAAACGCAAGATAAAACTGAACGAGTAGGAAACCTGCGACTGAACGTCGCGGTTCCCAAGCAAGAAAGGAGAATAAAGATGACAGATGTTAAAGCGAAAATAAGGTTTTCACCGAGAATATTAGATCATTTGGGCATATCGGCTTACAATAGCGTAAAAAAGTGCTTAGCTGAAATTGTCGCGAATTCTTATGATGCTGACGCGACCATTGTAAATATTGCACTTCCAGATGTGCTTGATGAGGATGCCTTTATAGAAATAAATGACAACGGAATCGGCATGTTGCCAAAAGAAATAGTTGAAGATTATTTATTGATTGGCAGAAATAGAAGGACAGATGGGCAAGTAACAATAAAAGGCCGACCGGTTATTGGTAGCAAGGGCATAGGGAAGCTTGCCGGATTCGGTATTGCCACTCGGATTGAAATGATTAGCGTCAAAGACAATATTCAATCACACCTCAGAATCGACAAAAAAGAGCTAGAAGAAATAGTGTCATTGGGGGAAAAAGACATCGATATTCAAACATCAAAAACAAAAAAGACAAATGGAACGATTCTTAGGCTTTACGGCCTGCACAAAGATTTAAGCATGCCTGATTCAGAAGCAGCCCGAAGGCATCTAGTAAAAGCCTTGCCCCGGAAAGCCGATTTTAAAATATTTGTGAATGATGTCGAATGCTCAGCCGAAGACATCCCGGGCACCAAAGTTGTATTTAATGAAGAAATTGAAGGCATTGGAAGAGTAGCAGGTTATTATGTTGTTGCTAATGCCAGACAAAAACAACCTGGGCTCTCTGTTCGGGTTAGAGATAGAAATGTTCAGGACCCATCCTTTTTTGGGCTTGATACAAGGGCGCACGGGTTTTTTACTGCCGAAAAAATAGTTGGAGAGATTAACGCTGATTTCTTAGATCCCACTGATAAAAACGCGGAAGACCTCGATTTAATTAAAACATCAAGAGACGGTTTCTTGGAAGATTCAGCTATCGTTCAGAAATTTACTGAATGGGCCTCGGGATTTATTAAAAAAATAGTTCAAGGCGTTGATGAACAAGAGACAAAGAAGAGGGCGGATGGGATATTGGACGAGCCTGGCATTGTTGCTCAGCTAGATAAATTGCCGCCCCATGTTAGATCCACGGCCACGAAAGTAGCGCGTTCTGTGATTGGTAAGCTAAAAACTGATTCGGATTCAGACGCGAAAGACTTAGTGGAGTGGATAATTAAATATTATGAATCAAGTGTGTTAAAAGAAATTATGCGATCAATAATGTCAGCAGATATTAATGAGGCAAAAAAGCTGTCGGAATTGATAAGGGAGTGGGGGTTAAATCAGGTTAACAGTGTTGTTGGAATTATAAAAACTCAAATTGAAATCATTCAAAAGCTCGAAGAGCTAATTGTCTCAGAAAAGGCATTGGAAATAGAGGTTCATGAGCTGATTGAAGCGAATCTATGGCTTGTTAGAGAGGGGTTGGAATTGTGGAGCTCCGATAAATCATTGAAAACGCTATTAGAAGGAAAGATAAAAGAAATATATAAAGACAAGGCCGCTTTAAGGCCTGATTTAATTTGCAAGTCACGAAATGACGGGAATGAGGCCGTTTTGCTCGAATTTAAACGGCCGACTGAGGTCATTATTATGGAACATGTGACCCAAGCAATGGAATATGAGGGATTAATTAAGAAGCATCGGCCAAATATTCATTTTGAGACTTTTGTAATTGGTAGGCAATATGATCCCAGTGTTTTAGCAACAAAAGATAAATTGGAGAAAGCGTCCGTTCATCTTTGGTCGTTTGAAGAGATACTTCAGCGAGCTAGGGCAAGATTTGAAAAAATATTAGAAATATTGGGACAATAAATGGGAGTAAAATAAAGAAGTATGCGTGAAGCCAAGGCGGTCCTTAAACTAGTTAAAAATTTGCTGGAAAAGCGGAGCGCTCGCCGAAAAGAGGGGCGGTTCGTTGTGGAAGGGCCGCACCTGGTGGAAGAGGCCGGCGACAAGGTCGAATGCCTGGTCTATTGCGAGAACCTGCCGGTCGTCAAAACGCTGGAAGATAACGGGACGCCGTGCTACAAGATCTCGCGCCAGCAGTTCGAGGAAATCTCCGGCGTGGAAACGCCGCAAGGCGTCCTGGCGGTCGTCAAGGAGTTCGGCTTCAGCTTCCGCGACCTGTTAAAAGCGGACAAAACGCTGATCGTCTACTGCCTCGGGGTCCAGGACCCGGGAAACCTGGGGACGATCATCCGCTCGGCTGACGCGTTCGGCGCCACCGGCGTCATCGTCTCCAAGGGGACGGTCGACCTGTATAACCCGAAAGTCGTCCGCTCCTCCATGGGTTCGCTTTTCCACCTGCCGATCATCACCACCGAAGATGATGGGGAGACGATCAAATACCTCAAGGAGCATAAAGTAAAGATTATTGCGGCTGATGGCTCAGCCAAGCAGGATGTTTCTGCCGTTAGTCTGAAGGGGGCTGTCGCGATCTTGATGGGGAATGAAGGGGCAGGGTTGATTAAAAGCATCATTGAGATAGCTGACGAAGCGGCGCGAATACCGATGGTTGGCAGAGCGGAATCGTTGAATGTGGGGATGGCCGCTTCCGTGTTATTATATGAAGCGCTAAGACAACGTAGCGGCGACCTTTAGGTCGCCATGTTAATGGCGGTCTAAAGACCGCCGCTACAGAAAACAAGGTCATGCACTAGGCGCAGAGCCACCCAGACCAGGAGGGATGGCTTAATTGTTGAACTGCGAGATCGACTTTGAGAACACGCGCCGGGTATTCCGCAATCCGCGGGAGCTGATCGAGACCCGCAAACTCTCCGAGCTCCCGGCCTGTTTTGCCCGGATGGAAGAAGCATCGGCCAAAGGTTTACATCTGGCCGGGTACCTTTCTTATGAGGCCGGTTACGGTTTCGAGCCGTGTTTGCGGCACAAGGACGAGTTCGCTTTCCCGCTCCTCTGTTTCGGCGTCTTTTCCCGCTGCCAGGTTACCCGCCAGACCGTCCAGTCCCGGCGCCTGCCGATCACGGCCGACCTCAACCATTCGTGGCCGGAATATCACGCCAATATTAACAAGATCAGAGAATACATCGCTGCCGGCGACACTTACCAGATCACTTACTGCGTCAAGAATAAATTCTCTTACGCCGGCCCCCCGTACGAGCTGTATCAGGCGCTGCTCGGGTTCCAGCCGGTGCCGTATCCCGCTTACATCGGGCACCACGAATACCAGCTCCTCTCCCTTTCGCCGGAGCTCTTTTTCCACAAAAAAGGGCGGGGGATCGTCACCAAACCGATGAAAGGGACGCTGCTGCGCGACGGGAGCTGGCACAATGACCTGTTCGGCAAGCAGTGGTTAAGCCATGATCCCAAGAACCGGGCGGAGAATATCATGATCACCGATCTCCTCCGCAACGACCTGGGGCGGATCTGCCGCGCCGGTTCGGTCCGGACGGTCAAACTTTACGAAGTCGCCAAATACCGGACCGTTTACCAGATGACTTCGACCGTGCAGGGCGAATTGAGCGACCCGGCGATCCCTTATTACGACCTTTTTAAGGCGATCTTCCCGTCCGGTTCGGTGACCGGCGCCCCCAAGATCCGGGCGATGGAGATCATCAGGGAATTGGAACCGGAAGAACGGCGGATCTACACCGGGGCGATCGGCTTTATCTCTCCCGAACGGGAAATGTACTTTAATGTTCCCATCCGGACGATCCTCTTGACCCGTGACTCGGGACCCGAGACCATTTATAGGGGCGAGATGGGGGTCGGCGGCGGAATAACGCATTACTCCACGCCCGAAGGCGAATACGACGAATGCCTCGTCAAATCCCGTTTTTTGACCGCCGCTTTGTGATATAATTAACCGCAAGATGCAAGAGAAAGTCCGGCAGATCAAGGACGAGGCGCTGCGCGTCATCAACGCGGCCCAGACCGTTAGCGCGCTGGAAGAGGCGCGGGTCCGCTTTACCGGCAAAAGCAGCGAACTGCTGAGCCTGCTCAAATCGCTCGCTTCGCTCCTGCCGGAAGAACGGCCCCGGTTCGGCGCCCTCGTCAACGAAACGAAGAACTCGATCGAAGCGGCCCTGAGCGCGAAAAGAGCCACCCTGCAGCAGTCGGAACAATCCCAAAAGATCGCCGCGGAAAAGCTCGACGTCTCCCTGCCGGGGAAGGGGATCCGCCGCGGCCGCTACCATCCGCTGACCCAGGTAATGGAAGAGGCGAAGGATATTTTTATCCGGCTCGGTTTTGAGATCGCCGAGGGGCCGGAGATCGAGACCGAGTATTATAACTTCGACGGTTTGAACATCCTGCCGCATCATCCCGCCCGCGACATGTGGTCGACCCTCTTTGTCGAAGGCGGCCAGCTGCTGCGGACGCACACCTCGCCGGTCCAGGTCCGGGTCATGGAGAAAAGGAAGCCGCCGCTGGCGATCATCGCGCCCGGCCGGGTCTACCGCCGCGATTACGACGCGACCCACTCGCCGGTCTTTCAACAGCTCGAGGGCTTCCTGGTCAATAAGGACGTGACGTTCGGCGACCTGAAAGGGACGCTGACCGAGTTCCTCCGCCAGATGTTCGGCAAGGAGCGGAACGTCCGCTTCCGGCCGAGCTATTTCCCGTTCACCGAGCCGTCGGTCGAGGTCGACGTCGAATGGGAAGGACGGGGCTGGATGGAGATCCTCGGTTCCGGCATGATCGACCCGAACGTCTTTAAGGCGGTCGGCTATGATCCCGAGAAATACTCGGGGTTCGCTTTCGGCATGGGGATCGACCGGATCGCCATGCTGAAATACGGGATCGATAATATCCATCTCATGTACGAGAACGACCTGAGATTCCTGGAGCAATTTTAATGCGCGTACCGATCGAGTGGCTAAAAGAGCTAGTTACCTTCCGGGCCGGGGCGGACCAGCTGGCGGAGATGCTGACCGCCGGCGGGTTGGAAACGGTCGCCTTACCGGACGAAGTGCTGGAGATCGACGTCCTGCCGAACCGGGCCGATGCCTGGAGCGTCAGGGGGATCGCCAGGGAGGTTTCCGCCCTGACGAAGTTCAAAATTAAAAGTTCAAAGTTTAAAGTTAAGGAAACATTCAACAAGAATATTAAAGGGGCAGTTAAAGTCGAGGTCCGGGATAAAGATCTCTGCCCACGCTACATGGCCCGGGTCATCGAGAACGTCAAGATCGGCGAATCGCCGGAATGGCTCAAAAAACGGCTGGAGCTTTCGGGCATCCGGCCGATCAATAACGTCGTTGACGTGACCAACTATCTCCTCCACGAGCTCGGCCAGCCGATGCACGCTTTTGACGCCGCGCTGGTCAAAGAGCAGTTCATTATCGTCCGCCGGGCGAACCCGGGCGAAAAGGTCGTTACTTTGGACGGCAAGGAACATAAGCTGGATAAGGACGTGCTGGTCATTGCCGATCCGGACAAGGCGATCGCCGTGGCCGGGACGATGGGGTGCGCCAACACCGAAGTCAGCGCCGCGACCAAAACGATCATTCTGGAATCGGCCTGCTTTGATCCGATCTCGGTCCACAAAACGTCCAAGCAGATCAAGACCCGGACCGAATCGTCGGTCCGTTTTGAGCACGGCGTCGATTGGCACGGGGTGGCGGAGGCGCTCGACCGCGGCGCGGCGCTGATCGCCGAGCTGGCCCGGGGCGACGTGCTCAAGGGTAAGATCGACACGGCCGGTAAGCCGCACAAGGCGCGCGCGCTCGAGCTCCGGCCGGAGCGGGTCAACAAGCTGCTGGGGAGCGAGATCGCGACCGGCGACATGATCAGCGTGCTGACGCGGCTCGGTTTCGCGGTCAATAAAGCGGACGGCAAAAAGTTGAAAGTTATTGTCCCGTCATTCCGGGAAATGGACATTGAACGGGAGATCGACCTGATCGAGGAGATCGCCCGGATCTCCGGCTACAACCGGATCGCCGCGACCATGCCGAATACCGCCTTCACGGGCAAAAGCGTCGATCGCGAGGACCGGCTCCGCGGCAAGGTTAGGGAGGTCCTGGTCGGCTGCGGGTTGAACGAAGTCCAGTGCTACAGCATGGTTGGCCCGAAAGAGTTCGAGCGGACCGGGATCTCTTTGGAAAAAGCGGTCAAGGTCACCAATCCCCTGACGATCGAGGGGAGCATCATGCGGACCAATATCCTCCCCGGTTTGCTTAACGTGGCCGTCCATAACCAGAACCGCCAGGTCGAGAACATTTTAATATATGAGATCGGCAAGGTCTTTCGGGGAACGGAAGAGAAATGGTCGTTGGGCGGTTTGGCGGTTGGCAGTCCGTTCATGTCGGCATTGGATAAGGGCGAAGTCGATTACTCCTTTGTTAAGGGGATCGTCGAAACGTTGATGAGGGATCTGGGGGTAGAAATGCCGGCCGTGGCGGAGTCGAACAGCTTTCTCTTGCAGCCGGGCAAGGGGTGCGAGATCAAAGGGCTGGGAATTATGGGGGCTTTGCACCCGACCATCCGGCGGAATTATGAATTGACCAAGCCGGCGTTCTTCTTTGAGCTCGATCTGGCAGCGTTGTTCAAGCTGGTCCCGGCCGGCAAGCGTTATCAACAGCTGCCGAAGTTCCCTTCCGTCAGCCGCGACATTTCGATGTTCGTCCCGGCCGGCCTTGAGCACCAGAAGATCGCTGAGCTGATCGAGCGGACCGGCGGCGAACTGGTCGAGGACGTTTTTCCCTTCGATAAATACAAAGACAGCATCGCTTACCGCGTCGTCTACCGCCATCCGGAGCGGACGCTGACCGAAGAAGCGGTCAACGCCAAGCACCAGGAAGTCGTCCAAGCGCTGGTCAATAAATTACTGGTCCGGATCAGGTAACGATCTGTTCAATCGATCCCGGCGGAGGCGGCGGTTAAGTCGCGGACCATTCCCCCCATTCTCGCTTTTATTTCCAGTTGGATTTCCAGGGGAGTAGCGATGTAAATATTGTCCCGGTGACCGGCCGGCGCGACCGTTGTCTCTGCCAGAGTAAAGCCGGCTTTGGTGTAAAAGCCGATGCTCTTTGGATTGGTTTGAGCGGTTACCCAGGCGATCGGATAAAGCGGGCCATAATCGGCGGCGGCGCCGATCCTTTCCGCGATATGCCGGAGCAGGCGGGCGCCTATACCGGTGCGCTGCAGCGGTTCGTCAACGCATAACCTTCTTAAAAAGATGCACTTGACCGGTTTTCCCCGAATGGCGAATTCATCGGCGTAGGCTAAAGCAACCCCGACGACTTTATTATTTAAAAGCGCCACTTCGCTGAGTCGCCGGGCGTCCGCGTGTTTTGTCAGGAGACCGGTTAAATCCGGCTCTTCCCAGTGGCCCTGAACGACAAGATTGATCAGCTGTAAGATCTTAGCGGTATTCCGGGGATTTAGAGAAAAGTATAAAGGCCGGTACTGCAAGTTCGGCCTGTTATTGGCGGCCGAAATTCGGCGGTTAAGATTAGTTTCTCCTATCGTCATGATCTGGATTTTTATCGGCCCGGACGGCGAATGATTTCACTTTTTACGGTGATTACAGTATAATTCAAGACATGGCCGACCTAACCCCGATGGCCCGGCAATACCAGGAAATTAAAAACCTCCACAAGGATAAGATCCTCTTTTTCCGCCTCGGCGACTTCTACGAGATGTTTTACGAGGATGCCGAACTGGCTTCCCGCGAGCTCGACCTGACGCTGACCGGCCGCGGCAAGGATGATAACCGGATGCCGATGTGCGGCATTCCTTATCACGCGGCGGAAGGGTACATCGCCAAGCTGATCGAAAAGGGATACAAAGTTGCCATCTGCGAGCAGGTGGAGGACCCCAAGCTGGCCAAGGGACTGGTTAAGCGTGATATCATCCGGATCATCACCCCCGGGACCGTCCTTGAGTCCTCTATGCTTTCGGACAAGATGAACAACTATCTAATGGCCGTTAACCATGATAAGGGGAGGTTCGGCCTCGCCTTTGTCGACGCGACCACCGGCGAGTTCAAGCTTTCCGACTTTGACTCGATCGAAAAGCTTAACGATGAAATTAAGCGCATTAATCCCTCAGAAATAATAGTTTCCGATCTTTTTCCCCAGGAACCGCGACGCTTGGTCGCAGGTTCCTCGTTTAAAGACGTTTACGATAACGAAACGGCAACGGAAAAACTACTGGAGCATTTTAAGATCAAATCGCTGGAATCGTTCGGCTTGGACGGCAAAGAAGTCGCTTTGGGTGCTGCGGCCGCTATTCTCGATTATCTCAAGGAGAACCAAAAGACGACGCTCGGCCACATCAATACGCTTAAGCCGTACCACACCGCTGAGTTCATGTTCATCGACGCGGTCACCCGGCGGAACCTGGAACTGACGCAGACCGCCCGCGACAAATCGTTCCGGGGGAGTTTGCTTTGGGTCCTGGACCGGACGAAAACCTCAATGGGGAGCCGGCTGCTCCGGCAATGGCTCCAACAGCCGCTTTTGAACGTTAAGGCGATCGAACAGCGGTTGGACGCCGTTGCCGAACTGTTCAACAATGGCTTGTTAAGGGCTGAACTCGGAGCCGGATTAACCAAGGTCTTCGATATCGAGCGGTTAACCGGCAAGGTCGCGACACAGTCAGCTAACGCGCGCGATTTGGTCTCGTTGAAGGACTCTTTGAAGTTATTGCCAAAAATAACCGGGTTGCTAAAAGAGTGCCAATCTAAACTACTGAAGGAACCGCGAGGTTTACTCGCAGGTTCCTTTAGCTCGGAAATTATCGATCTACTTGAGGCGGCGATCGTCGACGATCCGCCGTTCGTCATTAAAGAGGGCGGGCTGATCAAGAGCGGCTACAATGCCGAACTGGATGAACTGAAGAAGGCGGCCGGCGGCGGCAAGCAGTGGATCGCCGAGCTCGAAGCTTCCGAGCGGCAGCGGACCGGGATCAAGTCGCTCAAGGTCGGCTTTACCAGGGTCTTCGGCTATTTCATCGAAGTGACGCAATCCAATCTTGACCAGGTCCCGCCCGATTATATCCGTAAGCAGACGCTGGTCAACGCCGAGCGCTTCATCACCCCGGAGCTGAAGGAGAAGGAATCGCTGATCCTGAACGCCGACGAGCGGATGAAAGAGCTCGAATATCAGCTGCTTGGCGAGGTGCGGACCAAGGTTGCCGCTTTTACGAAGCAGCTGCAAGCGGTTGCCTCAACCATCGCGCAGACGGACGTTCTTCTTTCTTTGGCGGAAGTGGCAGTGGAGAACCGGTATTGCCGGCCGAGAGTAACGGGTAACGAGATACGGGTAACGGGGGGTCGCCACCCGGTTGTTGAGAAAACGCTTAACGAGTTCCAATTCGTTCCCAACGACGTCGAACTGAGCGACAAGCAGAGCTTCCTGCTCATTACCGGGCCGAACATGGGGGGGAAGTCGACTTACATGCGGCAGGTCGCCCTGATCTGTTTAATGGCGCAGATCGGCTCGTTCGTGCCGGCTAAATCGGCCGAGCTTGGCCTGATCGACCGGATCTTCACCCGGATCGGCGCGATGGACGATATCTATTCCGGCCAGTCGACCTTTATGGTGGAGATGACCGAAACGGCGAACATCCTGAACAACGCCACGGCGAACAGCCTGGTCATCCTCGACGAGATCGGGCGGGGGACGGCGACTTTCGACGGGATGTCGATCGCGGCGGCGGTGGCCGAGTTCATCCATAATAAACTGGGGGCGAAAACGCTCTTTGCCACGCACTATCACGAGATCACCCAGCTGGCGGACAAGCACCCGGGGATGAAGAACGTCAACCTGCTGGTCAAAGAGGCCGGCGACCAGATCACTTTCCTGCACAAAATAGCGGACGGCCCGGCCGACCGCTCTTACGGGATCCAGGTCGCCAAGCTGGCCGGTTTGCCGCCGGAAGTTGTCAAACGGGCCAAAGAAGTTTACAATACTCTGGAGATGGTGGAGAACGATCTGGGGAAGACGAAGGTAAAGACGGTTAAGACAAGAGCAAAAAGGGGGAAAATGACCAATGAAGACCAAGCAAGTTTGTTTAGTCGCTAGCCTTTTACTGTTATTTGCCTGCGGTACGGCGAACGCGGCGGTCACCGAGATCGTCGGCGGGATCAGGGACGGCGCGGCACTGGGGATCCAGTTGGAGTCCAGCGTGGCGAAGAACCTGACGCTGCGGGGCGGCTTGGAATTTAACTCGGGCAAGCAGCCGTTCGTCGCTTTTATCGGCGGCAAGGTGCCGCTGACCGGGCTCGGCCGGATGCCGCTCGGCCTGGGCCTTGGCCTGGTCGGTTATTTCGGCAACAGCAAGACCGATCTTGGTCTTTCGCTCTCTTTTATTTTCGGCAATTTCCTCGATATCAAGCCGCTCTTCTTGGAGCTTGGTATTGACGCGGCCGGTTCCGGGCGCCTGCTCGCCCAGCTCGGTTACAAGATCTATTAAGAAGGGAAGGTAACATGAAAAGAACTATCGTTTCCGCGCTGCTCCTGCTCGCGCTGTGCGGCTCGGCTTTCGCCAACCACACCTCGATCATCGGCGGGTTCCGCGACGGCTTAGCTTTTGGTATCCAGGTCGAGCAGAAACTGGTCGGCAAGTGGGAAGGGAATTTTGCCATGGAAACCACGACCGGCGAGGACATGACCTTTGTGGGCGACAATCCTTTTACGCTTTTTGCCGGTCTCAAATACGAGCTGGGGCAGCTGGCCTTAAGCCCGGCCTTTCTCTGCTTTGGCGCGATCGGCAATTACGGGATAAATACGGAGTACGGCGGCTACGCTTCGCTGACGTTCGAGAATATCTACCAGAACCCGGCGTTATACCTCGACCTGGGGATGGACATGTTCAGCGGCCACGGTCACGCCTTTGCCCAGCTCGGTTACCGGCTCCTGGGCGAACCGGCCAATCTTTAACCGTTTAAGAACGGTTTAATATAGATCCGGCTTGCCGCCTTGGTGAAGCCGAGCGTTTGCGCGAACTCGTCGAAGTAGCATTTTTCCCCCGGCAGCGGATAATCGAACGAATAGAGCATCCCCCCGTCCCGCAGCATGCCGAACAACCGGAGCAGCAGCGTGCCGGTCGAGGAAAAATCCCGCGCGTAAAGGTCGAAGAGCTTATTGGTGTAGATCAGGTCGAGCGAGCCGTCGGCTACGCCAAAGGGCTGGAGCAGGTCGGCAAAATGGAGAGCGATCTCCAGTCCTCCCAACTCGGCTGCGTGCTCGGTCAAGCGCTCTTTCAGGCCGTTGATGTTCGGCCAGTGCCAGTCGGCCGCGTGGACCAGCTGCAGCTGGGGGAAATGATCGGCCAGCAGCTTCAGCTCTTCATAACTGTCGCCCGGCCCGCCGATCAGCGCCGTTTTGACCTCGAGCCCCCGGCTGACCGCCGTTTCCCGTAGCAGCCGGACCCCTCCGGCGTAATTTTCATAGTAATCTCGATCCCGATAATAAGAGCGGCTCTGGACCGTGCGGCTGGCGACCTGATGGGCGTAAGCTTCGCTCCGCTGCCAGCGGGCGGGGTTGAGCGAGAGCAGCCTAATTGTCATTGGCGACCCGCACCGAGCGGTAAAAATGGTCGAAAATGGTCCGGAACGCTTCGTAAGTAATCGACAGCCCGGCGGCGGAGAGCTCGATCTGCCGGGTCGTCTCGTAGGGTAAGTGGGCGTAATGGTCGGTCTCGGACCCGGTGAGCTGGAGAAAATCGAGATAAGCGAGCTCGCGCGCCGGCTGGCCGTGCAAAAATTCGCGGCATTGCGCGGCGATCTCGTCGAAGCCGCGCTGCTGGGCGATCACGTCGATCGAGGCCAAATTGGCCATGGTCTCCCAAACGGAAAGGTCCTGCGCCGGCTGATCGCTTTGTTCGATCTTTTGCCGCGTGGCCGCCAGGGTCTGCTGCCATTTATCGCCGACCAGCCGGCGCGGGAACTCGAGCGAGTCGAGCAGGTCGAAAGAGAGCCGCTGTTTGGCGACCTGCGCCCCAAAGACCATCGCGTAAGTGGCAAAGATATTCGCCAGGGCCTCTTCGTCGACGACCAGGCGCCGGATATCCCGCAGAAAAGCGTTGACCTGGTGCGACCCCTGGCTGATCGGCGGGAAAATGCCCGGCATCAGCACGCTGATCCCCGGAAAAAGCGGCCGCGGCCGGACGATCACGTCGACCAGCAGCTGGCTCAGGACGAGCGGGGAGATAGCGGTTATCTTGGCCGGCTCTCCTGCCAGGCTAAGCTCGACCGCGTTCTGGCCGGCGGCCACCGCGACCACCGGTTCGTTCTTGGCGGAAACTTCGGAGGTTAGGGCGACGTCAAGCATGACGCCGTTGGTGAGGTTGGCGAAATTCCTGGCGATCGTCACGGCGGAACGGGCCAAGCCTTGCAATTGCTGCTGGCTCCAACCCCGTTGGCGCACGACCGGGTGCTCGGCTGCCTTGTTCAGGAGCTGGCCGAAGAACAGGTTGTTGTGCAGCGGAAAACGGGCGATTATTTTCGACGTTGAGCCGGTCATCATCTTGCCACTATCTCGGCCGGCAAACGCCGGGATTTCAGCGATTATCCCAAGCAAAAGCCCTCCGTTGCCGGAGGGCTTTTTCGTTCGAACCGCGGGCGGGGCGCTAGAAGTTGCCGCCCAGGCCGAGGGAGAGATAAGGGGCGGAGATCTTTAAGCTCTTGCCGGGATCGGTAAAATCGCCCCGCTTGAGCGTGTCGAACGCGGCGGAGAAATAGCCGAGCTTGGTGCTGAAGAAAAAGGTGCTGGTGAACCGCTTCCTGACGTCCAGGCCGATCAGGTACGCTAGGCCCGTCCCGCTCCGGATAATGTCCTGACCGGTCAAGTTCTCGTTGGTCACGTCGATCGTGTAGCCGCCCTGGGCCAGGCCGAGGCCGAGATCGAGGCCGACGATGAAATTGTCGTTGATGATCGGCTTGTACTGCGCGGCGACCAGCTCAAAAGCGGCGCCGGCGGTATAAGTGTAATAATCGGCGCCGACCTTGTTCGTGGAGCCGCCCCCCAGGCCGCCGAACAGGCCGCCGACCGCCCATTGCGGGGTCATGTTGACCATAAAACCGCCGGCGCCGCCGGTCAGGCTGCTGATGCTCTGGGCCTGGGCGGGCTTATTGTCGTTGATCGAGGCGTTGGGGAGAAAATAATAGAGGCCGCCGGCACCCCCCATGGAGAAACGGCCGGGGACGTAGCCGGTCTTTTTGGCGGCGTCGTCCACGATCTTAAAAGTGATATCCGAGAGCTCGTTCAGGTCTTCCAGCGACATGTCTTGGTAAGTGCTCTTCAGTTCGGCTTTGGTCAGGGCCAGGGCGGGGACGGCGAACAGCAGGGCGAGGAGCAGGAGCGCGATCGTTCTTTTCATCTCGGACCTCCTAGAAGAATTTGGCCTAATTATACTCCGCCATTCTTTAGATGCAAGCGGAGCTCCGCCCAATCCTTGACCCGGATGATGTTCTTTTCTTTGAACGGCCGCCGGTTCCACGGCTGGTCGAGCAAAAAGACCTTGCCGCAATGTTTGGCCAGGACCTCGGCCTCATCGAGATTGTCCTCGACGAACAGGTCGCAGCCTTTCGCCTTGCGGTATTTGGTCAGTTCCCGGGCGTGGTGCAGTTCGTGGTAGGGGAAACCGTGCTTGTTCAGCCATTCCTTGGTCTGGCGGTTGAAAACGGGGAGCCGGCTGGTGATCAGGACCAGGCGGTGCAGCGGGTGCCATTCCAGGAGCGTCTCCAGCGCTCCTTCGAGCGGTTCCGCCCGGGTCAGCAGCTTTTTGCGCCAGGTGGCGAACCAGTAGCCGACCATTTTCAACTTGTCTTCGCGCATGATCCTGATCACTTCCCGCGGGTCGGTTTCGTTCCGCAACCCCATGTGGCGGTTGAAGTAACCGGAGAGGTCGCGAAAAGTGTGGGCGAGGACGTTATCGATATCGATGCCGATCTTCATTGACCGTTATTTTACCATATGGTAGCATGCCCCAAAAGGGAGGGTGTCATGAAGATAAAGGTAGGAGCGTTCGTTTTGCTGTTAGCGTTAGCCGGGCCGGTGCTGGCGATGGGGGACGTTCCCAAGGGGACCGAGTTGGGCAAGCAGCTGACGAGTATCAAACCGGCCGGCGGGGCGACGACGTTCCGGACGATAGCCGATACCTGGGTCTACGCTTTCCGGCCGGACAAGAATTACGGCGACGGCCTCGGCTGGAAAGACATCACCAATCCCGGCGCGCCGTATTCCGTGCCGCGGATCTTCATCGGTTTCGGCGGGAGCGACGTCAAGATCGGCCTGCTGAAGTTCGACCTGAGCGGTCTCGATAAAAGCCGGCCGGTGAAGAACGCCAGCCTCAAACTGTATAACTGTTTTGCCGGGTCCGACGCCGCGGTCAAGGTCGACGCCAAAAGGATCACCCAGCCGTGGAGCGAAACGACCGTGACTTATAAGACCCGGCCGGCCGCCGGCGTCACCGTCTCGACCACGATCCTGCAGGGCGGGCGCAATTACAACGATCCCGGCAAGTGGTACGACTTTGACGTGACCGGGGCGGTGCAGGCCTGGCAGGGCGGGGCGGAGAACGATGGGATCATGCTGCTGCCGCAAGGCGAATCCGGCGTTGATTTCGAGTTCGTCTGCAAGGAGTCGGCCGGCGGCGCGGAGCGCGGCCCGCTGATCGAAGTCAGTTACTAAGCGAGCGGGTTGTACGGCGGTTTGGTGCTCGGCTGGTAGTTGATCGAGTCCAAGGTGATCTCGGCGATCTCTTCCGGGGCGAGTTCTTCACTGACCAGCTTCAGGCCCGTCGCGTTGAGGTCTTCTTCGCGGATCCGCAGGGCTACCCAATCGACCGATTCGATCACCGGGCGATAGAGCTCAAAACATGCCGGCTCTAAAATGACCTGGGCGGCGAACTGGTCCAGTTTGCGTCTTTGCAGTATCTCTTCATGAGCTCTAACGTTTTGCAGGTCTTCAGTCCGGCCAAAAGCGACCATCCCCTGGCCCATATTGACCAAGGTATGAAATGGGCGGCGCTGCCCCCGGGCCAGCAGACCGGACCAGATATTAACATCGCTTGTTCTGCGGATCGGCATTAATCTGTTTTCGTTAACCGGAACGGAAAATTTCACCCGAATGTATGTCAACGCATATTGACATAGAGTGGCTGGCCGGTTATAATCGGGGGATGGCAGGCGGTAATAAATGTTGTCAGCTTGATCTGCAGAACATGGCAAAGTCGCTTCAGACCATTTCGGAACCGAACCGGCTCAAGCTCCTCTGTTTGCTCAAGCAGGGAGAGCGTTGCGTCTGCCAGCTGGAAGCGGCACTGCAGATCAAACATAATTTGATCTGCCATCATCTCAAAACATTGAGCCAACTCGGGCTCCTCAAAGCAAAAAAGCGGCGGAACTTCACGTTTTACAGTCTGGATAAGAAGACCTACAAAGAGCTATTATTCGGCATCAATAAAGTATTAGGAGGAAGATCTCTTGCATAAGCATTTGCCTTTTTTAGACCGTTTCCTGACGCTCTGGATATTCCTGGCGATGGCGGGCGGCGTTGCTATCGGGTATTTACTCCCAGGAATAGAAAAAATTATCAACCAATTCTCGATCGGCACGACTAATATCCCCATTGCGATCGGCCTGATCTTAATGATGTATCCGCCGCTCGCCAAAGTAAAATACGAGGAATTGGGCGACGTCTTCCGCGATTTTAAGGTGCTGGGATTATCCTTGGCCCAGAATTGGGTTATCGGTCCGATCTTGATGTTCCTGCTGGCAATTACCTTCCTGCGCGGTTATCCGGATTATATGATCGGCCTGATCCTGATCGGCATTGCCCGCTGCATTGCCATGGTCATTGTTTGGAACGGCCTGGCAGAAGGGGACACGGAGTATGCCGCTGGGCTGGTGGCGTTCAACAGCATTTTTCAGGTCCTCTTCTACAGTGTTTACGCCTGGTTGTTCATTACGATCCTGCCGCCGCTTTTCGGGCTAACCGGCATGGCGGTCAAGATCAGCATTGGCCAGGTTGCCCAAAGCGTCTTTATTTATCTGGGGATACCATTTATCGCCGGTTTTCTGACCCGGTTCGTTCTGGTCAGAGTTAAGGGGGAGAAATGGTATCACACTCATTTCTTACCCCGGATCGGACCGCTTACTCTGATCGCTTTATTGTTCACGATCATCGTAATGTTCAGTTTAAAGGGGAATATTATCGTTCAGATCCCCTTTGATGTTCTGGTCATCGCGTTCCCCTTACTGATCTATTTTGTGGTGATGTTCTGCCTGAGCTTCCTGATGGGGAGGGTGTTCAAGACCGGTTACGCCAAAACGGTGACGCTCTCTTTTACGGCGGCCAGCAATAACTTTGAGCTAGCCATCGCTGTTGCCGTCGCGGTCTTTGGGATAAATTCGGGGATGGCTTTCGCGGCGGTGATCGGGCCGCTGGTCGAAGTCCCGGTGATGATCGGACTGGTCAATGTTTCTTTGTGGCTTAAAAACAGGGCTTTCGGGGCTTAATCGAAAAATAGTAGTATTATTATGGCAACTAATTGGTACCCGATAATAGATTATAATAAGTGTATCGGTTGCCTGCAGTGTTATGAATTTTGCCCTCACCAGGTGTTGGAAAAGGGCCCAGACAACAAACCTCTGGTAGCGCATCCCGAATATTGTGTTGAGTTCTGTAAGGGTTGCGGTAAAATATGTGATCAGAAAGCGATAACATTTTTCGGGGATAAAAAGTAAAGGGGGAAATACATGGCGGATAAGAAGGGTTTGATCCTTTGCGTCTGTCAGGGGACTTGCCCATCATTTAATAAAATGGATACGCTCGGGGTATTAAACGCTATTCGCCGCGAGAAGCTGGTGGATTTTGTGGCCCTGCACCCCCAGCTATGCGCCGATGATGGTGATCAATATCTGAGAGTATTGCTTGATAATAAAGACATCGACAAGCTTTATGTGGCCGGCTGTGACCCTTTAATGCAGAAGAAGCTGTTCCGGGAAACTTTTGAAGCGGTTGGTTTTGATGCAGCAAAGCATGTTGGTTTTGATGTGAGAAACCTGACCACGGAACAAGCCGTGTCAGCCATCAAAGATCTCATCAAGAATAATCCCTAATAAAGCTCAAGAAGGAGAGATAAATGTTCAAATGGTTTGCCGAGCTGGTCACTTATGACCTTTTAAGATTAACCAGAGGGACGCACCTGGCGGAAAGTCTCGCCTTTTTTCTTTACGATGTCCCCAAGATCTATTTTCTCCTGCTGACGATCGTATTTGTCGTGGCCATTATTCGGACATTCCTGCCGCCGGAACGGATCCGCAAGATCTTGAGCCACGAGAGGGAATTTGTCGGTAATATTCTGGCTTCCGGACTCGGCATCTTTACCCCATTTTGTACTTGTTCCGCTATCCCGCTTTTCATTGGGATGCTGGAGTCGGGGGTGCCGCTTGGCGTCACCATGTCGTTCCTGGTCGCCTCGCCGATGATCAACGAGGTCGCGTTGATCCTCCTCTGGGGATTGTTCGGCTGGCGCGTTGCCGTTACTTACATTTTGAGCGGCATGCTGATCGCGATCGCGGCGGGCTTGATCATCGGCCGGCTGAAAATGGAGCAATATGTCGAGCAATTCGTCTTTCAGGTCAAACAAGCGAACGCGGACGGGGAAACCAAGTTCAGCTGGCACGACCGGTTGCTCTACGCGGTCGGCTATACGCAGGAGATATTTAAGCAGGTCTGGTTATACGTATTGATCGGCGTCGGTCTGGGGGCGCTGATCCACGGGTATGTACCGGTCGAGTTCATTACCAAATACGCGGGGAACGGCAATCCGTTCGCGGTAATTATCGCGGTCGTGATCGGCGTGCCGCTTTATTCCAACGCCGCCGGCACGATCCCGGTCGTCCAGGCGCTGTTCAGCAAGGGGTTGGCTTTGGGGACGACGCTCGCTTTTATGATGGCGGTGACCGGGCTTTCCCTGCCGGAGTTCATCATTTTGCGGAAGGTCTTGAAGCCGCAGCTGCTGCTGACGTTTTTCGGCACCGTCGCGCTCGGCATTATCCTGACCGGCTACTTCTTTAACCTGGTCTTTTAGGAGGGGAAGCATGGAAATAAAAGTTTTGGGTCCCGGGTGCCCCAACTGCCAGGAGCTGGAGAAGAGGGTCAGGAAAGCGTTAGAGGAGTTGAAAGTTGAGGCGACCGTGACGAAAGTGACCGATTACGCCGAGATCGGCAAGTACATCATGATGACCCCGGGGGTCGTGATCAACGAAAAAGTCGTCCACAAAGGAAAACCGCTCCCGCGAGTGGAGCAGCTCAAGGAATGGATCTCAGCCGCTAACAGTTAAGACTTCCGCAACTCAAGATAAATGACCTTGAGGATAGCCGTGATCGGGGCGGCGAAGAAGATCCCCCAGACGCCGATCAGGTTCCCCAGGATCAAGACCGCCAGCAAGATCGTCAACGGATGCAGGTCGAGTTTATTCCCCATCAGCTTCGGCACCAGGACATAGGCGCCGATCGTTTGCAAAATGACGTAAAAGACCACCACCTGCACCGCCAGCGCCGGGGAGACGAGCAGGGCGATGATCAGCGCCGGGATCGCGCCGATGATCGGGCCGATGATCGGGATCAGTTCCGTAACGCCCGCGATCAGCCCCAGGACCAGGAAGAACTTGATCCCCATCAGGTAAAGGCCGACGCCGGTCACCACGCCGATCAGCGTACAAATAATGATCTGCCCCTCCACGTAGCTCTTTAATATGTAATTGGTCTTTTCCAGGATCGCGCCGAGCGTTTCCTGGTGCTGGGCGGGGACCAGCTTCATTACCCCGGCCAGCAGCTTGTCGTCTTCCTTGAGCAGATAATAAACGATCACCGGGATCACGATGAAGCCGATGAACTGGCCGAGCATCCCGACGACCCCCAGGACCAGCTGCTGCAGGAAATTGCTGATGTAATTGAAGGCGCTGTTCAGGCCGGTGGAGATCGCCGCGTCGACCTGGACCGGCAGGCGGATCCCGGCATACCATTGCTGGCTGGAGCGGGCCACCCCCTGGAGCTGGAGGATCAGTTGCGGCAGGTTGAGCGATAACTGGGTGAATTCGTCGGCGACCGGCGGAATGATGAATTCCAGGGCGAGCACCACGACGACCACGAAGACCGCAAAGGCGATCACGATGGAAATGTCGCGGGCCAGGGGGAATTTCTTGGGGAACAGCCGCTCCGTCGCCTTGACCAGCGGATAAAGAGCGTAGAATAAGAGGAGCGACAGGACGATCGGCAGCATGGCCCCCCGGGCAAAATAGAGCAGCACGACGAAGAGCGCGAGCGTCACGATCCTGGCCCATTGTTTGTTGTTCATAACGACCTCCCGGCTTAGTGGTCATGACTATAATCCAAGTGGTTTGTTAAGTCAACTGTGCTATAATTTTTTCGCCCGTGGAACAAGATGCCAAGACACATTGTTCGCTTAACGCTCATATTGGCCCTGCTGCTGGCCGTTGCCCGGCAGGGGGAAGGGGCCGTTAAAATGATCCCGTTACGCGATTTTTTCCGCAACCCGGACAAGGCGAACTTCCAGATCTCGCCCGACGGCCAATACCTCTCCTGGGCCGCGCCGTACCAGAACCGGCTGAACATCTTTGTCCAGCCGCGCGCCGGCGGCGCGGCGCAGCGGATCACGAACGTGACCGACCGCGATATCGCCGATTATTTCTGGAAGGGCGACACCCACCTGGTCTATCTACGCGATTTCGGCGGCGACGAGAACTACCATTTCTTTTCGGTCGATAAGGACGGGCAGGGCGAAAAAGAGCTGACCCCGTTCCCCGGCGTCCGGGCGAACCTGGTCGACGATTGCTACGACGATCCGGAGTGGATCATCATCGGCCTGAACCGGCGGAACAAGGAGATCTTCGACGCTTACCGGCTCAACGTCCAAACCGGCGAGCTTCGCCTGGCGGCGGAGAATCCCGGCAACGTCGTCGACTGGCTGACGGACCACCGGGAAAAGATCCGCGGCGCGATCACCGCCGACGGTCTCGATTCCCGCCTCCTGTTCCGCCAAACCGAAAGCGAGCCGTTCGCCCCGGTCCTGACCTGGGGATACCGGGACAATTTTAGCCCGTTCTTTTTCACCTTTGATGACCGCCAGCTTTATGTCGCTTCCAACCTGGGGCGGGATAAGACGGCGATCGTCCGGTTCGATCCGGCCGAAAAGAAAGAGGTCGAGGTCCTCTTTGAGCATCCGGAAGTGGACGCCGGCGGGCTCCATTATTCCCGTAAGCGGAAGACCTTGATCGCCATCTCTTATTACACCTGGAAAAAGGAGCGCAAATACCTCGACCGCCTGACAGAGGAGATCTTTACCGATCTGCAGGCCAAACTGCCGGGCTGCGAGATCAGCCTGGTCGACAGCGACCGGGCCGAGGAGACGTTCATTGTCGGGACTTACAACGACCGGTCGCGGGGCGTTTATTATTTGTATGAGCTGAAGGCTAAAAAACTGACCAAGCTGGCCGACGTTTCCCCCTGGCTCAAAGAGGACGAGCTGGCGGAGGTCAAACCGATCAAATATCTCTCCCGCGACGGGTTGACGATCCACGGTTATCTGGTAGTGCCGCGGGAGAAAGCGGCAAAGGACCTGCCGGTCGTCGTTAACCCGCACGGCGGGCCGTGGGTCAGGGACCTCTGGGGCTTTAATCCGGAACTGCAATTCCTGGCGAACCGGGGTTATGCCGTCCTGAAAATGAACTATCGCGGCTCCACCGGCTACGGCCGCAAGTTCTATGAGGCCTCTTTCAAACAGTGGGGACGTAAAATGCAGGACGATATCACCGACGGCGTCAACTGGCTCGTCAGCCAGGGGATAGCCGACCCCCAGAAGGTCGCGATCTTCGGCGGCAGCTATGGCGGCTACGCCACGCTGGCCGGGATCACTTTCACTCCCGACCTCTACTGCTGCGCTGTCGATTATGTCGGCGTCTCCAATCTGTTCACCTTTATGAAGACGATCCCGCCGTACTGGCGGCTGGAGTTGAAGAAGATGTACGAGATGGTCGGCGACCCGGAGCGGGACCAGGCGCTGATGCGGGCCGCGTCGCCGGTCTTCCACGCCGACCGGATCAAAACCCCGCTGTTGATCGCGCAGGGGGCGAAAGACCCGCGGGTCAATAAGGACGAATCCGACCAGATGGTCGCCGCGCTTAAGGCCAGGGGGATCGAAGTGGAGTACCTCGTCAAGGAGAACGAAGGGCACGGTTTCCGCAACGAAGAGAACCGCCTGGAGTTCTACGGGGCAATGGAGCGGTTCTTCGCGAAACACCTGGCCGAAAACGTTTCAGCGGAGGTGAAGTAAATGTATATTCCGGTCATTCTCGGTACGGCGCGGGAAGGGCGGCAATCGGAAAAAGCCGCCAATTACGTCCTGGCGCAGGTCAAACAGGCGGGGATCGAGAGCGAACTGGTTGACGTCCGCGCTTACCGGATCCCGGCCACTAATAAGCTCGGCCTGATCCCGGAGGCGATTAACTGGGCGGCGAAGCTTGACCGGGCGGCCGGGTTGATCCTGGTCGTGCCCGAATATAACCACGCTTATCCCGGCGAACTGAAAATGTTCCTCGATCTGCATTACGAAAAGTATTTTAACAAGCCGGTCGCGCTCTGCGGCGTATCGGGCGGCCCCTTGGGCGGCGCCAGAGGACTCCAGGCCTTGAAGTTAACTTTGTTGTCGCTCAAAATGCTGGTCGTGCTGGAAACGGTCTACTTCCCCCTGGTGCAGGAGCTGTTTGCCGGCGACGGCAGATCAAGGACCGGTCGTACGATAAAAAGGTCGCCGGTCTGCTCAAAGGCCTGACCGCTTTGATCGAGTTGACCGGCCAAGGGAAAAAAGCATGAGCGAGTGGAATCAAGTCAAGGGGAAAGATGCCGGCGAACTGAAGCTGTACTCCTTGAGCACTTGCGGCTGGTGCCGCCGGGCCAAGAAGTTCCTGGACGAGGCGGGCGTCGCTTACAGTTACATCGATGTCGACCTCCTGCCGGATAAAGAGCAGGACCAGCTGGCGGCCGAAGTGATGAAATGGAACCCGGCGGAGACTTATCCGACCGTTGTCATTAACGGCAAAACCGGCTTCCTGGCGACCGATACCGACCGGCTGAAAAAGGAGCTTGGGATTTAATGGCGGAGAGCGTCTATCATTTTAACCCCGATAAGGAATTGGTCGCCAGCCTGATCGGCGGCCTGCAGAAAAATCAGGAGCGTTACGGCTACCGGTCATGTCCCTGCCGGCGGGCGTCCGGCAAGATCGCAGATGATCGCGATATCGTCTGCCCGTGCGTTTACCGCGCTCCGGACGTGGCGGAATACGGCTCGTGTTTTTGCGGCCTGTACGTGTCGGCCGAGGTTGCCAACGGAGCAAAACCGCTGGTACCGGTGCCGGAGCGGCGGCCGCCGCGCAGCTGATTGCTTTGCCCATTTTATTGTGCTACAATATTCAACAGAGATTAACCAGATTGACCTCCGATCTCAACGAGGAGGGATGTTCATGAAAAAGGTAGTCTTGGCCGCTTGTTTGCTGCTTCTTTTTACTTCGTTGGTCGTTGCTGAAGGGGTTAAATACCAGATCTACACCGAACGGACCGGCTTCTTAGGGATGGGAGCGAAACGGACGATCATGCTCGATAAAGAGTCCGGCAATTCCTGGGTCTATGAAGAAGGGAAATGGGTTGCGATCCCCCGGGCCGAAGACCAGTTGCGGGCGGAACAGGAAAAGGTTCAGTTTGAGGAAGAGATCTCCAGCCTGAAGAACAAGCAGGCCGAAGAGATCCAGCAGCTAAAGGCTAAACAGGACGCCGAGGTCAAGGCTCTCCTGGCGAAAAAAGAAGAGCCGAAGGTCATCGAGGTCAGGGCCCAGACTATTCGCCCCAAGACCAACTGGCGGCGGGCAGCGAAAAGCAAGACGGTGACCGCCAAGGCCAAACCGGTCGTTGAATCATCGGACGCGGAAGGCGAAGAAGGCCCGCCGTCCTGGCTTAGCGAATAACCGGCTCCGCGATCTCGGCGTATTCGCCGGGCGGCAGCGCGCCCAAACCGATCGGACCGATGGCGGTCCTGATCAGCCGTAAACACGGTAAACCGACCGCCGCGGTCATTTTCCGCACCTGACGGTTCATTCCCTCGCTGATCACGATCTCCAGCCAAGCCGTCGGCACCGTTTTCCGGAAACGGACCGGTTTGCTCCGCGGCCAGAGCCCGGACGGTTCGGCGATCAGCCGGACCTTGGCCGGCCTGGTCCGGCGTCCGCCGATCGTCACCCCGTTTTCCAATTTTTTCCGCTGCTCTTCCGTCGGCGTCCCTTCAACCTGCGCCCAGTAAGTTTTCGGCTGTTTATGCTTCGGGTCGGCCAAGCGATGGTTCAAAGGTCCGTCGTCGGTCAGAAAGAGCAAGCCTTCACTATCATGGTCAAGCCGGCCAACCGCGTAAATGCCGGGCAGGGGAATAAAATCTTTTAAGGTTCGGCGGCCGAGCTGGTCGGTGAACTGGCAGAGGACGCCGTACGGTTTGTTGAAGATGACGTAGCGCATTTTATTAAGTATAATACAAAGGAAAGGGAAGGGGGCAGAAAATGTTAAAAGCGATCTCCGATGCCGAGTTCCCGGCCGAAGTTGAGCAGGCCAAAGGGGTGGTGTTCGTCGATTTTTGGGCGGATTGGTGCGGTCCGTGCCGGATGATGGCCCCGGTCTTCGAGAAAATGGCGCAAAAATACCCGCAGATCAAGTTTTGCAAGGTCAGCACGACCGAGAATATGGCCAAGGCGGGCGAGTACGGCGTTTCCGGTATCCCCTGCATCATCATTTTTAAGGACGGCAAAGAAGTGCACCGGCTGGTCGGTTTCCGGCCGGAGCCGGCGTTCGAGGCCGAAGTTAAAAAGTATGCGTCATAGCCTGATCGTCGGCCTGATAGTGCTCGGCCTGGTCGGACCGGCGCTGGCCATGGGCGAGAAAGCCGCCGCCCCACGGTCTGCCGGGCAATTCGCCTTGCCGCAGAACGGTTTGCCATCGATCGTCAAGCTGGGAGCGGACTGGTGCGCGCCGTGCCGGGCGATGAAGCCGGAGCTGAAGGAGCTGGCGGGGGAACTAAAGGGAAAAGTTAACGTGCTGGATGTTGACATCGAAGAACACCGCGACCTGGCTCGCCGGTACAAAGTCAGATTGATCCCGACCGCGATCTTCTTTGACCGGAACGGGCAAGCGCAAGCGACGGTGACCGGGTTCCAAGACAAGGGACAGCTCAAGGCGAAGCTGAAAGAACTTGGACTTTTCTAACCCTTTGTTCGCTTACCTGGCGGTCTTCCTGGCCGGACTGGTCGCTTCGGCCAGTCCCTGCACGCTGATCATCTTTCCCCTGATCATCAGTTACGTCGGCGGTTACGCCGCGGGCGATATCCGCCGGTCGGCGCTTTATGCGCTCCTCTTTTCGCTCGGCTTGGCGATCACTTTTACCATACTTGGCGCGCTCGCCGCGCTGACCGGCAGCTTGCTCGGCGACGTCGGCGGCTATTGGCGCTATCTGCTGGCCGCGGCCGCCGTCCTGGTCGGCCTGAACCTGCTGGGACTGGTCCAGCTCAATTTACCGACCACCGGGGTCAGCCGGATCAAGCAAAAGGGCTTATTCGGCGCGCTCTTTCTCGGGCTGCTTTTTGGGCTTGCTTCTTCCCCCTGCGCGACGCCGGTCCTGGCGCTGGTCCTGGCGTACGTCGCGGCGACCAGGAATTTGGCCTACGGCGTTTCCCTTTTATTCGTTTACGCGCTGGCGTACATGGCGACGATCTTCGCGGTCGGGGTCTCGGCCGGCGCGGCCGCGGCGCTGCTCGGTTCGGCCCGCTTCCAAAAGATTTCCGCGCTCCTGCAAAAAGGGGCGGGTTTCGTCTTTATCCTGGCAGGAATTTATTTTCTCTTCATGTTATAATAAACCCCGTGAAAGTCTTACTCGCGGGCTATAATCTTGACGCGGAAGTTATCTCGGAATTAACGGCGGGCCAGAACCGCCAGGATGTCACGCCGGAAACGCTCTCCGCCGCTTACGCCCGCATCTCCCGCGACCCCCGGCCGATCGACGAACTAAGGAAAGTCGCCCGCCAGGAAGTGGAGAAAGCGCGCCGCTCCAACGCCAGCATCATCTTCAAGATGGGGCACCACTCGGTCGCGGAACACGCCGTTTTCAATTTTGACCTGATCGGCGTCTCCCGGTTGGCCATGGAGGAGCTGGAGAAGTTCCGGCTCTGCTCCTACACGGAAAAATCGCAGCGCTACCAGAAGCTGGAAGGGGAATACGTTGTCCCGGACGAGATACGCGATACGCAATACGCAACCCGCTTCACGGAGCTGATCGAACGGCAGAACGCCGCTTACGCGGCCATGGTCAAAGAGGGGGTCGAGCCGGAAGACGCCCGTTATGTGACCTCCCTGGCGACCACCGGCCAGGTCGGGATGACGCTCAACGCCCGCAACCTGGAACTGCTGGTCCGGCGTTTCGCCTCCCATCCGCTGGCCGAGGTCAACGTGCTCGGACAAAAGATGTACGAACTGGCCGCGCGGATCGCCCCGTCGATCGTCCTGTTCACGGCGGCCAACGATTACGACCAGAAGAGTTATCCGGCCTTGCGCGCGGCGGTCCAAGGCCAGTGGGAACGCAAAAGAAAAGCGGCGCAGCCGGTCGTGCTGGTCGACCATACCGACCAGGCCGATCTGAAACTGCTTGCCAGCCTGCTGCACACTTCGACCGGCGTTTCGTTCCAGAATTGCCGGCGGATGGCCAAACAAATGAAGCGGCCGGCCCGCCTGGCCCTGATCAAGAAAGCCAACCAGTATCTGGCGTTCTACGACGCGGTCCACCGCGAGTACGAACACGTTTATCTGACCTACGACCTGATCATGTCGAGCAGCTGCTTCGCGCAATTAAAAAGGCACCGGCCGGCGACGATCACCGCGCAGCCGTACGACCCGGCGCTCGGCGTGACGCTGCCGCCCAAGCTCAAAGGGACGAAAGCCGAGGGGCGATTCCGGGAGATCATGGCCGAGACCGATCGCCTGTTCGCCGAGGTCGGCCAAAACGATCCGCTGGCGGCGCAATATCTTTTGACCGGTGCCCACCGCAAAAGGGTCTTGATGACGCTCAACGCCCGCGAACTTTACCACCTGGCCAGGCTGCGCGAAGACGTCCACGCCCAGTGGGATATCCGCGATCTGTCGGCGAAAATGAGCAAGTTAGCCGGGGAAGTGATGCCGTTGACCATGCTGCTGAACGGCGGCAAAGACAGTTATGCCGGGCTTTACCAACAGGTTTACGGTAAGCCGCCCAAGGTCCTGCCGCCGCAAGAATAAAAGGGAGGTGACAACTAAGTTGAATACCGCGATCCTGATCACTTTGATCATTTGCGGGACGATCGTCTTTATCACCATCATCGCGCTCCTGTTCGCCATGTGGGTGATCACCAAGGGGATCTCCATGCAAGACAAAAGATAAATGAGCAGCCAACCCGTTTCACTTGCGCTCATTTGGCACATGCACCAGCCTTTTTACAAGGACCTGGTGACGGGGGAATACGTCCTCCCCTGGGTGCGCCTCCACGCCGTCAAAGATTATTACGACATGGTGGCGATCCTCGACCGGTTTCCCGAGGTCAAGGCGAATTTCAACCTGGTCCCGTCGCTCCTCCTGCAGGTCGAGGACTACGTGAACAACAAGGTCAGCGACCGGTTCCTCGACCTGACGCTGCGCGACCCGTGCGACCTGTCGCTCGACGACCGGATCTTCATCCTGCAAAACTTCTTCATGGCCAACTGGGACATCATGATCCATCCCTACCAGCGGTACCACGACCTGCTGCTGAAAAGGGGGCGGTTCATCTCCCACCAGGAACTGGCCAAGGTGGCCGCCCGGTTCTCGCCGCAGGAGCTGACCGACCTGCAAGTCTGGTTCAACCTGACCTGGTTCGGCTTCATTTCCCGCAACGAGGACCCGGTCGTCAAAGGCCTGATCGAAAAAGGGAAATATTTTTCCGCGGAGGACAAGCGGACCGTTATCGCCAAACAACTGGAAGTGATGGGGAAGGTCATCCCCAAATACCGGGAACTGAGCGAGCGCGGCCAGATCGAGCTGACGACCACGCCGTTCTACCATCCGATCCTGCCGCTGATCTGCGATACCAACGTCGCCCGCGAGGCGCTGCCGTACATCAAGCTGCCCGAGTCGGCTTTCCAGCATCCGGAGGACGCGGAGGCGCAGATTCGGATGGCCGTGGAGTTCCACGAGCAGCGCTTCGGCTGCCGGCCGGAGGGGATGTGGCCGTCCGAAGGGTCGGTCTCCGAGCAGATGATCCCGCTGGTCGCCAAGGCGGGGATCAAGTGGCTGGCGACGGACGAAGCGATCCTGGAGCGGACCCTGAACAAGGTCGAAATGCGGCAGCGGACGCTGGCCGCGGCGGAAATGTACCAGCCGTACCTGATCGAGCACGACGGCGCCTCGGTCGCCATGATCTTCCGCAACCATTTTATCTCCGACCAGATCGGCTTCGTCTATTACCGCTGGAAGATCCAGGACTCGCTGACCGATTTTACTTCGCACCTGAACAATATCCGCATCAGCCTGCCGGAAGACGGCCGGCGCTACCTGACGTCGGTTATCTTGGACGGCGAGAACGCCTGGGAATTCTATCCGGGCGGCGGCAAGGAGTTCCTGGAAGCTTTTTACGGGCGCTTGGCCGGCGACCCGCAAGTTAAGACCGTCCGCGTTTCCGACCATTTGCGGGAGAACCCGCCGGAGCGGAAGCTCCATAAGCTGTTCGCCGGCTCGTGGATCAACAACAACTTCAAGATCTGGATTGGCCACGACGAGGATAACCAGGCCTGGGAATACCTGAACATGGCGCGGCTGGCGCTCGACGGCAGCGATAACCAGACGGCCTGGCAGGAACTTTATATCGCGGAAGGCTCCGATTGGTGCTGGTGGTACGGCGACGACCATTCGTCGGAGAACGACGCCGTCTTTGACGCCCTGTTCCGCAAGCATCTGAAGAACGTCTACACCCTGATCGGCCGCAAGCCGCCGAAATATCTGGATGCGCCGATCAAGCAGATCAGCGCGATCCGGCCGATCAAGGAGCCGGTTTACCTCGTCCAGCCGGTGCTCGACGGCGAGATCACCAATTATTACGAGTGGCTGCCGGCCGGGCATTTTGACATCAACAAGGCCAAGGGGGCGATGCACCAGATCGAGACCCTGCTCAAAGGGATCTACTGGGGCTTCAGCATGAACACGCTGTTCGTCCGGCTGGACGTCAACTTTGTCCTGCCGATCGACGAAATGCGGAAATTCTCTTTTGCCGTTCTGGCCACGGCGCCGGTGGAGCGCAAGGCCGAGCTGGTTTACGACGCGGAGAACCGCCGCTACGACTGGCGGCTGCTCCGGCCGGTGGACGGCCACGAGTACGAGCTGGCCAAGGAGCTGACCAGCTTCGGCGTCGGCCGGATCATTGAACTGGGTATCCCGTTCGCCGACCTGGAGGCGAAGCCGGGCCAGAAGATCGAGTTCGTGGTCGTGGTCTATAAAGAAGGGCAGGAGATCGAACGCTGGCCGCGGGGCGGCGGGATCACGGTCGCGGTGCCGACCGAAACATACCGGGAGGAGCAGTGGTACGTATGAAAAAAGTTAAATTTTTGTTCGGGATCCATTGCCACCAGCCGGTCGGGAACTTTGAGCACGTGCTGGACGAAGCTTATGAGAAGTCGTATCTGCCGTTCATCCAGGTCATGGACGCGCACCCGCGGATCAAGTTCGCCGTCCACTACAGCGGCATCCTGTACGACTGGTTCCTCGCCAAGCATCCCGAATTCATCGACTATTTAAAAAAGCTGGTCAAGCGCGGCCAGGCGGAGATCATGACCGCCGGCTATTACGAGCCGATCATCCCGATCATCCCCGACGACGACAAGCTGGGGCAGATCAACATGGCGAACGGTTTTATCAAGGAAAAGTTCGGCCTGGCGCCGCGCGGCCTCTGGCTGACGGAACGGATCTGGGAGCCGCACCTCCCCAAGGTCCTGGCCCAGACCGGGATCGAATACGTCACCGTCGACGACCAGCATTTTATCTCGGCCGGCATCTCGCCGGACAAGCTGCTCGGCTATTACGTGACCGAGGAAGAAGGGGCGCAGCTCAAGATCTTCCCGATCAGCAAGCAGCTCCGCTACCTGATCCCGTTCAAGCTGCCGGAGGAGACGATCAAATACCTGCACAGCATCGCGACGGAAGCGGGGGACAACGCGGCGATCCTGGCCGATGACGGCGAAAAGTTCGGGGTCTGGCCGGGGACCCACAAGTGGGTGTTCGAAGAAGGTTATCTCGAACGGCTGCTGACCATGCTGGAAGACAACTCCGAGTGGATCGAATCAATGACCTTTGCCGAATATCTGGAAAGCGTGCCGCCGCGCGGCCGGGTCTATCTGCCGACCGCTTCATATTTCGAAATGATGGAATGGTCGCTGCCGACCGAATCGGGCAAAAAGCTGGAGCGGATCATCGGCGAGCTGAAGCACCAGGGGAAGTTCGAGGAGTACAGCCAGTTCTTCAAGGGGGGCTTTTTCCGCAACTTCTTCGTGAAATATCCGGAAGCGAACAATATGCACAAGAAGATGCTCCAGGTCAGCCAGAAGCTGCAAACCCTGAAAAAAGGGAAATCGCTGTTCGGCGAGCAGGAGCGGGATGCCCGCCTGCAGCAGGCGAAGGAAGAGCTCTATCAGGGGCAGTGCAACTGCGCCTACTGGCACGGGGTCTTTGGCGGCCTTTACCTCAATTACCTGCGCCACGCGGTCTACGAACACCTGATCAAGGCGGAAGTCCTGATGGACCAGTACGCCCGGGCTAAAGACGATTACGCCGAGATCGCCGTGACCGATTTTGACAAGGACGGGCAGGACGAGGTCATTTTATCGAACAGCCTGGTCAATCTTTATTTTGCGCCCGGTTACGGCGGGGCGCTTTTTGAGCTCGACTACAAACCGAAAGCGTTCAACCTGATCAACACGCTGGCCCGGCGCGAAGAGGTCTATCACGAAAAGCTCAAGCACGCCGCGGGGGGCGGCGGCCACGGGGTCGCTTCGATCCACGACATCGTCAAGTCCAAGGAAGAGGGGCTGGAAAAGGCGCTCGATTACGACTGGCACCGGCGCATTTCGCTGCTCGATCATTTCCTGGCGGCCGGGACCGACCTGGAGTCGTTCAGCCGGGCGAAATACCAGGAGGTCGGCGATTTTACGATCGCCCCTTACGAATACATGCCCAAGCGGCGCGGCAGCGAGACCTCCCTGGTCTTGCGCCGGACCGGCCGGGTGGGCCAGACGCCGGTCAAGGTCGAAAAGGAGATCATGCTCTATGCCCGGCAGTCCATCGTCACGATCAATTATGAAGTGACGAACCTGGGCCGGGAAAAGCTGGACGCCTGGTTCGGCCCGGAATTCAATTTCTCCCTGCTGGCGGGCCGTTCGGACGACCGTTATTACGAGCTCGATTCGGCGGATATCGACGACAGAACGATGGCCAGCAAGGGGGCGGTCGAGTCGGTTAAGTGTGTAAAAATCGTTGACAAGTGGAAAGGCTTTAGTGTATTATTGGAAATGGATAGGCCGGCTACTTTTTGGCGTTTTCCCATAGAAACCGTGTCTCAGTCCGAGTCCGGTTTTGAAAGGACATATCAGAGCTCCGTTGTCTTCCCGAACTGGCGGTTTTCGCTGGAACCGAACGCCAAATGGCAGGTCAAGATAGTCTTACGCATTGAAGATTAGGAGGAATATTAATGCCTGAACTGCGCAAGGATCCGATCTCCGACCGGTGGGTGGTAGTTTCGACCGAACGGGGGAGGCGCCCGACCGACTTCGGCGGCTCTTCCGTCGGGGCCGAACAAGCCGAGACCAAGTTTTGCCCGTTTTGCGAAGGGAACGAGCCCAAGACCCCGGCCGAGATCATTGCCTGGCGTAAAGCGTCCACTCTGCCCAATACCGCCGGCTGGGACGTCCGCGTCATCCCCAACAAATTCCCCGCGTTGATCATCGAAGGCGACGTGAACCGGACCGGCATGGGGATCTACGACATGATGAGCGGGATCGGCGCCCACGAAGTGATCGTCGAAACGCCCAAACACAACATGAATATCCCCGACCTGCCGGACGAGCACGTGGAAAGGATCCTCTGGGCTTACAAGCAGCGGATCACCGATCTGGAAAAGGACAAGCGTTTCCGCTACATCCTGGTCTTCAAGAACTACGGGACCGCCGCCGGGGCGTCGCTGGCGCATCCGCATTCCCAGTTGATCGCCACGCCGATCACGCCGCGTTACATCAAGATGGAGCTTTCCAACTCCCGAAATTATTTCCAGGAAAAGGAGCGCTGCATTTTCTGCGACATGATCCGACAGGAGCTCGGTTCGGGCGAGCGCCTGGTCTACGAGAACGAGTATTTCGTCTGTTTTGCCCCGTTCGCGTCGCGCTTTCCTTTCGAGCTCTGGCTGATGCCGCGCCGGCACGAGCACGGTTTCCAGCTGATGCCCGACGAGGAAAGGGCGCAGTTGGCCCGCTGCTTAAAGGACGTTCTCTCCCGCCTGCGGAAAACGCTGAACGACCCGCCGTATAATTACGTCCTGCACACCGCGCCCAATTCCGTCCCCCGCCCGGGAAAACCGGATTATTGGGGAACGATTCAGTACGATTTTCACTGGCACATCGAGATCATCCCGCGCCTGACCAAACAGGCGGGCTTCGAATGGGGCTCCGGGCTTTACATCAACCCGACCGCGCCGGAAGAAGCCGCCAAGTACCTCCGGGAGGTGAAAGTGTAATGGCGAGAAAGAAAAAGGTCACGTTCAAGTTCGCCGCGCCGCGAGAGGTCCATGACGTCAAGTTGTGCGGCAATTTCACGAACTGGCAGGAGGGGGCGATCGTTATGAAGCACGCGAAAAGCGGCGAGTGGCAAGCGCAGCTCAGCCTGGAACCGGGCGAGTATCAGTACAAGTTCGTCGCCGACGGCGCCTGGCTGAACGATCCGGCCGCCGACCAGCAGATCGGTAACGACCAGGGGACAACGAATTCGGTCCGCTTCGTGAGGTAAATAGAGCATGCCGGTCAGGAAGAGAGCGGTCAAAACCGCTAAAGATAAGCCCGTTAAAAAGACCGCGGCCGCCAAAAAACCGGCCGTCCCCCGCCGGCGCGCCGTAAAATCCCCGGTTAACGCCGCCCGGCCGGAAAAGTTAAGGGGCGGGGGGGAAGAACGGGTCGAAGAGAGCAAGTATTACGCCGGGCCGGTGATGCAGAAGATCGCCGAGGAAAAACAGTGGGAATTTCCCGGCGGCTACGACGAGAACCGGATCGTCCTGATGGTCCGCGACCCGCACTGGCTTTACGCTTACTGGGAGGTCAACGGCCAACGGCGCGGCGAGATCGCCGGCGAGATCGGCGCTGATCTCCTGAACCGGAGCCGCGAAGTGCTTAGGGTCTACGAGACCGCCAGCTGGCAGTCTTTCGACGTCCTGATCGACGGCGGCGCCCGGAGCTGGTACATCAAAGTGCCGGAGCCGAACCGGACCTACTGCGTCGACATCGGTTTTCTGACCCCCGACGGCCGTTTTATCGCCGCCGCCCGCTCCAACTGGGTCACCACCCCGCTGGACCGGATGTCCGACGTGATCGACGAACAATGGCTGATCCCCGACTGGGAAAAGATGTACGCCCTCTCCGGCGGGTTCGGCCTGGGCCGCGGCTCGGAAGAGATCCGGGAAATGATGCGGCGCCGGCTGGAGCAGGAGTCGGCTTCCGGCTGGATCAGTAGTATGGGCTCGCCGGTCCGCCTGATGGGGGAGCGGCCGTTCTGGCTGGCTGCCAACTGCGAACTGATCGTTTACGGCGCCACCGAGCCTTCGGCGACCGTGACCGTGCAGGGCCACAAGATCGAGCTCCGGCCCGACGGCACTTTTTCCTTGCGTTTTGCCTTGCCCGACGGCAACCAGGTCATTCCCATCGAAGCCATCCGCGATGACGGAGCCGAGCGCCGCAAGATCACCCCGAAAATCGAAAGAAAAACGGACTAAGGATGGAAAAAGGTTATCTCGCGTTAGTCCTGCACGCCCATCTCCCCTTCGTGCGACATCCCGAGCACGAGGAGTTCCTGGAGGAAGATTGGCTTTACGAAGCGATCACCGAGACCTACATCCCGCTGCTCAAGGTCTTTGAAGGCCTGGTCGACGACGGCGTCGATTTCCGCCTGACGATGTCGGTCACGCCGACGCTGGCCTCCATGTTCATCGATCCGCTGCTGCAAGACCGCTACGTCCAGCATCTGGACAAACTGATCGAGCTGACCTACAAGGAGATCGAGCGGACCCGCTGGCAGCCGGAATTTGCCGCGCTGGCCCACATGTACAACCAGCTGTTCATCGAGACGCGGGCGCTCTTTGTCGGCAAATACGGCAAAAATCTAATATCCGCGTTCAAGAAGTTCCAGGACCTGGGCAAACTGGAGATCATTACCTGCGGCGCCACGCACGGCTTCCTGCCGCTGATGGAGGTCAACCAGAAAGCGGTCCGCGCCCAGATCATGGTCGCGGCCAACCAGTACGAGAAGCTGTTCGGCCGCAAGGCGCGCGGGATCTGGCTGCCGGAGTGCGGCTACCAGCCGGGGCACGACGAGATATTGAAAGAGGCGGGGATCAGGTTTTTCCTGGTCGACACGCACGGGATATTGCACGGTACGCCGCGGCCCAAGTACGGCGTCTTTGCCCCGGTCTATTGCAAATCGGGCGTTGCCGCTTTCGGCCGGGACATGGAGTCGTCCAAAGCGGTCTGGAGCGCCGAAGAGGGTTATCCGGGCGACTATAATTACCGCGAATTCTACCGCGACATCGGTTTCGACCTCGATTACGATTACATCCGGCCTTACATCCACGTCGACGGAACCAGGATCAACACCGGGATCAAATATTTCCGGATCACCGGCCAGGTCGACCTGGCTTATAAGCAACCATACAACCGGCAGTGGGCGCTCGACCAGGCGGCAAGCCACGCCGGCAATTTTATGTTCAACCGGGAAAAGCAGATCGAGCACCTGCACGACTGGCTGGGCAAGAAGCCGATCGTCGTCTCGCCGTACGACGCGGAGCTTTACGGCCACTGGTGGTACGAAGGCCCGGCCTGGCTCAATTTCCTGCTGCGCAAGATCCATTTTGACCAGAAGACCATTAAGCTGGTCACGCCGTCGGAATACCTCGACTGGCATCCGCGCAACCAGATCGTCACCCCGTCGATGTCGTCGTGGGGTTACAAGGGTTACGCCGAGGTCTGGCTGAACGGGAGCAACGACTGGCTCTACCGCTATCTCCATAAAGCCGCCGACCGGATGGTGGAGCTGGCCGAAAGCTATCCCAACGCGGCGGGCGACCTGCGGCGGGCGCTGAACCAGGCGGCCCGCGAGCTCCTCCTGGCCCAGTCCTCGGATTGGGCGTTCATTTTCAAGACCGGCACCTGTCCCCCTTACGCTTTCAAGCGGACCAAGGACCACATCGAACGCTTCTCCAAGCTGTACGACGGCATCAAGGCGAACGCGCTCGACCTGCCGTACCTGGGCAAGATTGAGTGGCTCGATAATATTTTTCCGGACATCGACTATCGGGTGTACGCATGAAGGCCATTGTCTTAGCCGGCGGGCTGGGTACGCGCTTGCACCCTTTAACGGTGAATATCCCGAAGCCGATGGTGCCGGTCGCCAACCAGCCGATGATGGAATACGTCATCTATCTCCTGCGCAAGCATAAGTTCAAGGACATTACCGCCCTCCTGTACCACCAGCCGGAGATCATCAAGAACTATTTCGGCGACGGATCGCGCTTCGGCGTCAATCTTTCCTACGTCGAGGCCAAAGAGGATTACGGCACGGCGGGCGCCGTCAAGTTCGCCGCCCAGAGCTTCAAGAACCTGAACGAGCCGGTGCTGATCATCAGCGCCGACCTGATCACCGACTTTGACCTGGAGGCGGTCGTGAAGTTCCACCAGGAAAAGAAAGCGGCCGCCACGCTGGTCCTGACCCGGGTCGCCAACCCGCTCCCTTACGGGATCGTGATCACCGACCAGGCGGGCCGGATCAAGCGGTTCCTGGAAAAGCCGTCCTGGAGCGAGGTCTTTTCCGACACGATCAACTGTGGCATTTACGTGCTGGACCCCGCCGTGCTCGGCGCGATCCCGGCCGGCCGGTCGGTCGATTTCAGCCAGGACCTGTTCCCCAAACTGCTGGCCGACCAGCAGCCGCTTTTCGGCTATATTGCCGAGGGCCTCTGGAAAGATATCGGCGGCCTGGCCGAGTACGGCCGGGCGCATGCCGACATCGCCGGCGGTAAACCGGTCCAGATCGCCAGGGGGGCGGAGATCGCCTCCTCGGTCCGGCGGGAAGGGGTCGTTATCGTCGGCGAAAAGAGCTTCGTGGCCGATGAGGCGCTGCTGGTCGACGTGTCGGTCGGCCGCAATTGCCGGATCGGGCGCGGCGCCCAGCTGCGCCATTGCGTCCTCTGGGACGACGTGACGGTCGGGGCCGAAGCCCGGCTGGAAAAGGCGATCGTCGGCCGGGGCGCCGTGATCGGCGACCGGTGCTTCCTGGAAGAGGGCGTGGTCATCGGCGAAGAGTGCAATATCGGCAAGGACGTCGATATCAAGCCGTACGTCAAGATCTGGCCGAACAAAGTGATCGAAGAGGGGGCGACCGTTTCCCGTTCCATGGTCTGGCGCGAGCGCTGGAGCCGGAATATTTTCGGCCCCTACGGCGTGACCGGTTTGTGCAACGTGGAGCTGACCCCGGAGTTCGCCGCGTCGCTCGGCGCCGCTTACGGCGCGGTGCTGGGCAAAGGGGCCCACATTTCCACTTCCCGCGATTCCCACAAGTCGTCGCGCATGATCTACCGCGCCCTGATCGCCGGCGTGCTGTCGGCCGGCGTCAACGTTTCCAACCTGGAGGAGATCCCGATCCCCGTCAACCGCTACGAGCTTAAAGCGCTGAAGAGCCGCGGCGGGTTCCACGTCCGCAAGTCGCCCTACGACCCGCAGGTGATCGACATCAAGTTCTTCGACGAGAACGGCATGGACCTGACCTCGGCCCGGGAAAAGAAGATCGAACGGGTCTATTCCGGCGAGGAATACCGCCGGGTCGGGATCGAAGAGACCGGCGAGCTGAGCTTCCCGTTCCACCGGGTCGCGGAGTCGTACAAGGAAGGGGCGCTCAGCTGCGTCAATCGCGAAGCGATCGCCGCCGCGCGGTTCAAGGTGGTGGTCGATTACGCCTACAGTTCCGCTTCGTCGATCTTCCCGGCGATCCTGGGCGAGCTGGGGATCGAGGTCATCGCGCTCAACGCGCATATCGACGAGACCAAGATCACCAAGACCAAGCAGGCGTTCGAGAAATCGCTCGAGCAGCTGTCGCAGATCGTCAAATCGCTCGGCGCCGACCTGGGCGTGATGCTGGATACCGGCGCGGAAAAGGTCTTTATCTGCGACGAGCGCGGGACCCTGATGCGGGGCGATCACGAACTGGCGGTCATGGCCGTGCTGGCCGGCAAGGCGACCAAAGCGGCGCAGATCGCCGTGCCGGTCAGGGCCAGCCGGGTGATCGACCGGCTCGGCAAACAGTTCGGTTTTAAGGTCGTCAGGACCAAGACCAGCGCCCGCGACATGATGGAGGTCTCTTCCCGGCCGGGGATCACGATGGTCGGCGAGAACCTGGGCGGCTTTATCTTCCCCGAGTTCCAGACGGCGTTCGACGCGATGTTCACCACGGTCAAGCTGCTCGAGCTCACCGCCCGGACCGGGGCCAAACTGTCGGAGATTTCCGCGGCCGTCCCCAAGATCATGATGATCTGGCGGGACGTGTCCTGCGCGCCGGAAAAGAAAGGGCTGGTGCTGCGCAAGATCGTCGACGAGGTCAAGGACGAAGAGGTCGACCTGACCGACGGGGTCAAGATCTTTGACGGCGAAGACTGGGTCCTGGTCCTGCCGGACCCGGCCCGGCCGATCATCCACGTTTGCGCGGAGGCGGACAACGAAACGAGCGCGCAAAGGCTGATCAACCGCTACATTGAGAAGATCGATGCGGTCATATGAAGATCTTATACGTTTCTTCCGAAGTCGTCCCTTTTTCCAAGACCGGCGGCCTGGCGGACGTTGCCGGCGCGCTCCCTAAAGCCCTCAAGGCGATCGGCCACGACATCCGGGTCTACACCCCGCGCTACAAGAACGTCAAAAGCGCCGAGACCGGTTTCCCGGTCTTTTTCTTCGAGGACCAGGCGCTCTTCGGTTCGCGCGAAAACCTCTACCAGCTGCCGGGCGGGATCGACTATCCTGACAACCTCGAGCGCTTCTCCGCTTTTTGCCGGGGGGCGTTCCTGCTGCTCAAGCAGTTATCCTGGAAGCCGGATATTATCCACTGCAACGACTGGCAATCGGCCCTGGTCATCATGTACCTCAAATTAAAGTACCAGAACGACCCGTCCTGGCAGCGGATTGCCACGGTTTATTCGGTCCATAACCTGGCGTATCTCGGGATGTTCGACAAGAACCAGCTGCCGGCGACCGGTTTCGGTTGGGAGGTCTTTAAACAGGACGGGCTGGAGTTCTGGAACCAACTTGCTCTGGCCAAGGCCGGTTTCATTTATGCCGACGTGATCAATACGGTCTCGAGCACGTACGCCAAGGAGATCCAGACGCCGGAATACGGCTGCGGGCTCGACGGCCTGCTGCGCGCCCGGGCGCACGATCTCTACGGGATCATTAACGGGATCGATTACGATGTTTGGAGCCCGGCGACCGACCCGAACATCCCCAAACGGTACAGTCCGGCGACCATCTCTCTGAAAGCGGAGAACAAGGTCGAGCTGCAGCGGCAGAACAGCCTGCCCCAGAAAAAAGAGACGCCGGTCATCGGGATGATCACCCGGCTGGCGGACCAGAAAGGTTTTGATATCCTGGCCGGCGCCCTGGAAGGGATGATGAAGCTCGGTTGCCAGTTCGTCGTCCTGGGGACCGGCGACAAGAAATACCACGACCTGCTCAACCAGTTAAAGAAGAAATATCCCGACCAGCTGGGGATCAATCTGAAATTCGACGCGCTGCTGGCGGAGCTGATCTACGCCGGGTCGGACATGTTCCTGATGCCGAGCCGCTACGAGCCGTGCGGCCTCGGCCAGCTGATCAGTTTTAAATACGGTACCGTGCCGATCGTCCGGAAAACCGGCGGCCTGGCCGATACGGTCGGCGATTATAACGGCAAAACCGGCGAAGGTGAGGGCTTTGTTTTTACCGATTACACGGCGAAGGCGCTGCTCGACGCGGTCAGGCGGGCGGTCGACACCTATCACAAGAAAATGCTCTGGGTCCCGCTGCAGATCAAGATCATGGACCTGGATTACTCCTGGGACGCCTCCGCCAAGCAATATGTCGGCCTCTACGTTAAAGCGCTGGCCAAGATAGGCATTTCTGCGCTATAATAGTTTATTATGTATCGCCCTGAGATCAAAGTCCTCGACTGCACAATCCGCGACGGCGGCCTGATCAACGAACACCTGTTCGAAGATAAGCTCGTCCGCGCCGTTTACCGGGCGGTTTCCGCGGCCGGCGTCGATTACGTGGAGCTCGGTTACCGCTCTTCCAAGAAATATTTCTCCGCGGATAAGTTCGGCAAAGCCAAGTTCTGCGACGAGGCCTTTGTCCGCAAGATGATCGAAGGGGTCGATTCCCAGACCAAGCTCTCGACCATGGTCGACATCGGCCGGGTCGATCCGGACGACATCCCGCTCAAGAAAGACAGCGTGGTCGACATGATGCGGGTCGCCTGTTACGTCAAGGATATCGACAAGGCGATCGCCCTGGTCAAACATTGCGCCGACAAGGGTTACGAAACGACGGTCAACATCATGGCCGTTTCCACCGCGCTGGTCCCCGACCTGGAAGAAGGCCTCAAGCAGCTGGCGGAATGCCCGCTCAAAGCGGTCTATATCGTGGACAGCTTCGGCGCCCTTTTTTCCGAACAGGTCCATTTTTTGACCAAGCTGTACGCCAAATATCTTAATCCGAAGGGGATCGAGGTCGGGATGCACTGCCACAACAACCAGCAGCTCGGCTTTGCCAACACGATCGAGGGGATCAGGAAAGGCGCCAATTACGTCGACGGCACGATCTACGGGATCGGGCGGGCGGCCGGCAACGCTCCGCTGGAGCTGCTCCTCGCTTTTCTCAAGAACCCCAAGTTCAAGCTCGAGCCGATCCTCGAGATCATCGAAAAAGAGTTCATCCCGCTCCGGCAGCAGATCGAGTGGGGGTACCTGATCCCCGACATGATCACCGGGATCCTGAACCAGCACCCGCGCGCCGCCATCGAAATGCGCTCCGGCAAAGGGACCAAGAGCTTTGTCGAACTTTACCGCAGTTTACTGGGGGAAGGGGAATTAGCTTAAATGTCCGGACACAGTAAATGGGCGACGATCAAGCGGTCCAAAGCCAAGACCGATGCGGCTCGCGGCAAAGTTTTTACCAAGATCATCCGCGAAATAGCCTCGGCCGCCAGGATCGGCGGCGGCGATCCGGCCGGTAATCCCCGGCTCCGCCTGGCGATCGACAAAGCCAAAGCGGCCAATATGCCGAGCGACAACGTCAAGCGGGCGATCGATAAAGCGACCGGCGCCGGCGCGGTCGCCTTGGAAGAGCTGACCTACGAAGGTTTTGGCCCGGGCGGCGTCGCGATCATTATTGAAGTGTTGACCGACAACCGCAACCGGGCGGTCGGCGAAGTCCGCAACATCTTTGAAAAGGGGGGCGGCAACCTGGGCGCCTCGGGCAGCGTCTCCTACATGTTTAAGCGCAAGGGGAGCATCTCTTTTGAAAAAGCGGGGCTCGATGAAGAAAAGTTGACCATGGCGGCGATCGACGCCGGGGCCGAGGATATCCAGAGCGGCGAAACGACGATCGAGGTTATTACCACGCCGGAACAGTTCGAAGCCGTTCGCGACGCGCTCAAGGCCAAGGGTTTCAACCCGACCGACGCGGAAGTCACCATGGTCGCCGATACCAACGTTAAAGTGACCGGTGAAGCGGCGCAAAAACTGCTGAACCTGATCAACAAGCTCGAAGAGCAGGACGACATCCAGGCCGTCCACGCCAATTTTGACATTTCCGACGAGGAAATGGAAAAATTGCAATGAAGCTGGTCGCCGACCTGCACGTTCACACCGTTTCCTCCGGTCACGCTTACTCCACGCTGGCGGAATATGTCGCCCGGGCCAAAAAGATCGGCCTGCAAGCCCTGGCGATCACCGACCACGGGCCGGCCATGCCGGGCGCGCCTCATTATTATCACTTTGCCAACATGCGGATGATCCCCCGGGTCATCGACGGGGTCCGCATCCTGCGGGGGATCGAGGCGAACGTCATTAATGACCGGGGGGAGCTCGACATCAAGCCGGTGGATATCAAATGGGGGGAACTGGACATCGTCCTCGTTGCCATGCATCCCCGCTGCGGTTATCAAAACCAGGGAGCGGCGAAAAACACCGCGGTCATGATCAGGGCGCTCCGGCACCCCGGGATCAACATTATCGCCCATTTGGATAATCCGCAGTTTCCCGTGAACATCAAGCAAGTCGTTGCCGCCGCCAAAGCGCGCAAGATCGCGATCGAGCTCAATAACAGCTCGCCGCTTTCCCGGCCCGGCAGCGAAGCCATGGCGCGGGAACTGGTGCGGGCGGTGAAAGCGGCCGATTGGCAGTTGGTGCTGGGGACCGATTCGCATATCGCTTCGATGCTCGGGGATTTTACCTCGGCCAAGAAACTTCTTAAGCAAGTCGGGCTAAAGGAAAAGAACGTCGTTAATACCTCATGGGCAAAGATCGAAAAATATCTGCTTTCCAAAAAAGTGTCTACCAGGTAGTCAAAACGATCCCGCGCGGCCAGGTGCGGACCTATGGCTGGGTAGCGCGGCGGATCGGCAAACCCGGGGCGGCCAGGGCGGTTGGGCGCGCGCTGCACCGCAATCCGTTCGCCCCTCAAGTTCCCTGCCACCGGGTCGTGGCGCAAAACGGCCTGGGGGGATTTGCCCGCGGGGTCAAAGCTAAGGTACAATTGCTGAGGAGCGAAGGATACCAATGCTAGCCAAAAGGATAATACCCTGCCTGGACGTGACCGAAGGGCGCGTCGTCAAAGGGACAAAATTCGTCGAACTCAAGGACGCCGGCGACCCGGTCGAGCTGGCGGCCCTCTACGACCGGGCCGGGGCGGACGAGCTGGTCTTCCTGGACATTACCGCCTCCTCGGACAAAAGATACATCATGCTCGATGTCGTCAAAAAGGTCTCCGAAAAGGTCTTTATCCCGTTCACCGTCGGCGGCGGGATCAACGACGTGGAGACGATGCGAGAGATCCTGGCCAGCGGCGCCGATAAGGTCTCCGTCAACACCGCCGCGGTCAATGACCCGGCCCTGATCGAGAAAGGGGCGGCGAAGTTCGGCAGCCAGTGCGTCGTCCTGGCGATCGACGCGAAAAAGACGGCCGACGGACATTGGGAAGTTTACACGCACGGCGGCCGGACGCCGACGGGGACCGATGCTGTCGCCTGGGCAAAGCAGGGCGAGAAGCTGGGGGCCGGCGAAATTTTATTAACGAGCATGGACCGGGACGGGACCAAGGACGGTTATGAGCTGGACCTGACCAGGGCGATCGCCGACGCGGTCGGGATCCCGGTCATCGCTTCCGGCGGAGCCGGCAAGGTCGAACATCTCTACGACGCCTTTAGCAAAGGGCGGGCTGACGCGGCGCTGCTGGCTTCGCTCCTTCACTATAAGGAGCTGACGATCAAGGAGATCAAGGATTTCCTGGAACGGAAAGGGATCGCCGTCAGGAGATAATGCCTAATGCCTAATGCCGAACTAAGGATCATTGAGCGGGAATTAAATAAAAATCTGCCGAAAAAAGGCAAGTTAGCTATGGCGATGCGCTATTCGGTCTTGGCCGGCGGGAAACGTTTTCGGCCGATCCTCTGCCTGGCGGTGGCCAAAGCGTTGGGAAAACCTCCTGCCAAGGTTCTCCCTTTTGCCTGCGCCGTCGAAATGATCCACACCTTCACTTTGATCCACGACGACCTGCCGGCGATGGACGACTCCGACCTGCGCCGGGGAAAGCCGACCTGCCACAAGAAATACGGCGAAGCCCTGGCGATCCTGGTCGGCGACGCGCTCAGCACGCTGGCGTTCGGGCTGATCGCCGATCAGCCCAAGGCGGTCAAGGAACTGGCCGGCGCCTTGTTCGAGGTGGTTGAAGGGCAGGTGGCCGACGTTGCCGCGCCGGAGAAAAAACTAACACTGAACCGGCTGCGCGCCATCCACCGCTGGAAGACGGCGGCGCTGCTCAAGGCCTGCGTCCGCGGGACGGCCGCGATCTGCGGCGCGACGGCGCGCCAAACAACCGCGCTGACCGCGTACGCCGAACATCTCGGGATGGCTTTTCAGATCGCCGACGATATCCTGGACGTGACCGCGACCGCCCGGCAATTGGGGAAGCCGGTCCGGGCCGACAGCAAAAAGGGTTTTCCGTTCGTCGTCGGCCTGGCGCGGTCCAGGGCGCTGGCGGCGGCGGAGAGGGACCAGGCCTTGCGGCGGCTGGCGCCGTTCGGTCCGCGCGCCCGGCGCCTGGCCGAGTTGGCTTGCTACGTTACGGAGCGTGAAAAATGATAAAACCGGACCTGAAAGAGTTCAAACGCCTGGCGAAAAAGGGGAACCTGGTCCCGGTCTACAAGGAGATCGTGGCCGACATGGAAACGCCGGTCTCGGCGTTCAAGAAGATCGCCGGCGACCATTCTTTCCTGCTGGAATCGGTCGAAGGCGGGGAAAAGATCGCGCGCTATTCTTTTTTGGGGACCTGTTCCGCGTCACGGGTCGCGAGTCCCGGGTCTTTTGAGGAGATTCGGACATTGCTGAAAGAGTACAAGCCGGTTAGTATTCCCGGCTTACCCAGGTTCAGCGGCGGGCTGGTCGGCTATATCGGCTATGACGCCGTCCGGCAGATCGAAAAGATCCCCAACGCCAATCCCGACGACCTGAACATTCCCCTGATGCAATTTATCATGGCCGACGCCATCCTGGCGTTCGATCACATCAAGCATAAGATCGTGATCATTGCCAACGCGCGGATCGCCGGCGACCCGGCCCGGGCGTACCGGAGCGCTTGCCGGCGGATCGCGGGGCTGGAAGCCAAGCTGAAAAAACCGCTGCGGACGACCGAGCTGGAGACCGGGCGGCGGCGCGCGGTCAAGTTCCAGAGCAACGTCACCCGCCGGGAATACGAAGAGATGGTCCGGCAGGCAAAAGCCCATATCAAAGCCGGAGACATTATTCAGGTAGTGCTTTCCCAGCGCCTGGAAGCTAAGTGCCATGCTGACCCGTTCGATATTTACCGGGCGCTGCGCGTGCTCAATCCTTCCCCTTACATGTATTACTTGCGTTTGGGCGACCTGCAGATCGTCGGCTCTTCACCGGAGGTCATGGTCCGGCTGGAAGGCGGGCTGGCCACCCTGCGGCCGATCGCCGGGACCCGCCCGCGCGGCCGCGACGAGGCCGAAGACAAGAAACTGGCCGATGACCTGCTGGCGTCCAAAAAGGAGCGGGCGGAGCACGTGATGCTCGTTGACCTGGGCCGCAACGACCTGGGCCGGGTCTGCGACTGGGGGAGCGTCAAGGTGACGGAAGAGATGGTGATCGAGAAGTATTCGCACGTCATGCACATTGTCAGCAACGTCAACGGCCGGCTGAAGCGCGGCCGGGACGCCATCGACCTCGTCAAGGCGGTCTTTCCGGCGGGGACGGTCTCCGGCGCGCCCAAGGTCCGGGCGATGGAGCTCATCGACGAACTGGAGAACCGGCAGCGCGGCCTCTATGCCGGCTGCGTCGGCTATTTCAGCTTTTCCGGCGAACTTGATTCCGGCATCGCGATCCGGACGATCTTGATCAAGGACGGCAAGGCCTACGTTCAGGCCGGAGCCGGCCTGGTCTACGATTCGGTCCCGGCCCGGGAATACCAGGAGACCTTGAACAAGGCCAGGGCGCTTTTGACCGCGGTCGAGACCACCAGATGATCAATTTTCGCATGTTAAGATTGTCCGACGCGGCGATCTGGGCCGCGGCCGGCGCGCTGCTCTTCATCGGTTTTCTGGCGATCTTCAGCGCGAGCTACATGATGCAGGCCAAGGCGGGGACCGAACCGCTCTTGCTGGTGACCAGGCAATTCCTGGCCTTGCTGGTCGCTTTGTCCGGCCTGGCGTTCTTTTGCTATCTTGACTACCGCCACCTGCAAAAGGCGGCCCCATTCCTCTACCTTTTAGTGGTGGGATTGCTGGTCGCCGTGCTGCTGGCCGGTTCCGGCGCCTCCGGGGCGCAGCGCTGGTTCCAGCTCGGCTTCTTCTCGTTCCAACCATCCGAAGTGGCCAAGCTGGTGCTGATCATCGCGTTGGCGGCGTTCCTGGGCCGCGGCAAAGAATTCCGCTCCGGCTGGGAAGCGCCGGCGCTCCTGGCGCTGGTCGGCTTGCCGTTCCTCTTGATCTTTAAACAACCGGACCTGGGGACCGCGCTGGTCCTTTTTGCCATTTTGCTCGGCATGCTGGCCGCGGCCGATTCGGCGCCGCTGCTCCTCCTGCTGCTGGTCACGCCGGTCTTGTCGATCTTGCTGCGGCCGCTCTTGTTCCTCTGGCTGCTTTACCTGTTCAGCGTGGCGCTGGCGCTCTTTTTGACCCGGGCGCGGACGTTCGACTGGCTGGCGGTGCTCGGCCTCAATATCGGCGTCGGCGTGGCCTTGCCTTTCCTCTGGGGGACGCTGAAGTCATACCAGCGGCTGCGGATCGTCGCCTTCCTGAATCCCGGGGCCGATCCGCTGGGGGCGGGGTACCACACGCTGCAAAGCAAGATCGCGATCGGCAGCGGCGGCCTGCTGGGCAAGGGGTTTTTGCGCGGTTCGCAAACGCAGCTCCAATTCATCCCGGAGCAATTTTCCGACTTTATCTTTTCGGTCGTCGGCGAGGAGTTCGGCTTGCTGGGCGCCCTGCTGGTGCTCGCCTTGTTCGGCCTGCTGATCTGGCGCGGCCTGGTGATCGCCGGCGCCGCCCGCGACCGCTTCGGGAAACTGCTGGCGTACGGCATCGTCACTATGCTGCTTTTCCACTGCGGGGCGAACATCGGCATGGCGCTGGGCATTTTACCGGTCGTGGGCATTCCCTTGCCGCTGCTCAGCTACGGCGGCACTTCGCTGTTCATGAACCTGTGCGCGCTCGGTATTTTACAAAGTATTTCGATGCGGCGGCAGAAATTATTGTTCTAGAGGTTGAACTTGGCTTCCTGGACGCCGCGCGCTTCAAAGGTCTCATTTTTGACCGAGATAATGACTTGCCGGCAGCTCAGCCATTCTTCGCCCCGTTTTAAATAGACGTTCCCGCTCAACGCCAGGGTCTCAAGCTTATCGTCGTAAAACGCGCTGTCCGACCGGGCTTCCCGCCCTTGCTGGGTGACTTCCACGCTGCCGGTCGCCCGGGCGTCGCCGGTCTTGAGCGAAAAAACCATCTCCCGCGCCGCGATCACGGTCTTTTGCCGCAATAATCTCTTTTGCTCGGGCGAATCGAGCTGGCGCGCGGTTTCCGGCTTGATCTCGTTGGCCGCTTTTTCCAGGACCGTCCGGGTGCCGTCCCGCAAGAGCAGCTGCTGGCGGCGGCGCGAATAGGTGCCGGCGCCGGCCAGCGATAATTTTTTTCCCTGGGTCACTTCGACGTTGCCGGCCAGGTCGATGTCCCGGTCCAGATCGACCGACAGGTCGGCCCGGTCGCACTTGATCAGGGTCCTGGTCCGGCTTTCCTTCAGCCGCAGCGTGATCCGGCCGGCGGCTTTCAGCGCTTCGGTCTCGCCGAAATATTCGAGCGTTTCGGCGACGATGTCGCTGTCCCGCCTGGTCAGGCGGATATTGCCCTGCAGGTTCGCGCTCTTGCGCTCATGGTCGATCGCGACCCGGCCGGCCCGGATGACGCTGTCGTGCTGGGCCAGCGTGATCTTGCCCGCCAGCTCCGAGCGTTTTTCCGCCGGCAAATATTTGATCACCGCGCCGGTCATGCGCAGCCAGTCGGCCTCTTTTTTCGGTTCCCTGGTGAATTTGCCGATGTCCAGGTAAGCGTTGACCCCGCCGGTCGCTTCCACGATCTCGCTGTGGCGCCAGGCCCGGGCGCTGGGCGCGCGCAGGCCGTGCAGGACCAGTTGTCCCTTTTTGTTGTAAAGCTTCCCCTGGCGCACGTCGGTCAGGTAGGTGATCTCCTGGGCTTTATCGGTCCAGCCGCTGCCGGCGTTCAGTTCCCAGACGGTTTGCCCGTCCTGCCTGCCGACCACCCGGGTCTGATGGAATTCCGCCAGCCGGTCGCTTTTATCCTGGGTAAAAAAAGTGTAGTCGCGCGGCGCGATCAGCCAGTAAGCGACCGCCAGCACCAGCAGGGAGAAAAACACGCCGAAAAAAATGCTCTTCCAGGAAAAACTTTCTTCCATGTTGACCATTATAGCAAACATTGCTATAATTCGCTTGATCGTTAAGTCGCTAAAATAAAGAAAGGGAAGGGTAAGAAATGGCAGTAAAAGTCGGGATCAACGGTTTCGGTCGGATCGGTCGGCAAGTGCTCAGCGCGATGGTCGACAAGGGGGTCTTGGGCAAGGAGGTCGAGGTCGTCGCCGTCGTCGATGTCGTGACCGACGCGAAATATTTCGCTTACCAGATGAAGTATGATTCGGTCCACGGCCGGTTCAAGGGGACCGTCAGCGCCGCGGCCGACGACGTGCTGGAGGTCAACGGCCAGAAGATCAAGTGCATCATGGCGACCAAAGAGCCGAGCCAGCTCCCCTGGAAGGACCTGGGGGTCGAGATCGTCATCGAATCGACCGGCCTCTTTACCGATTCGGAAAAGGCCAAAGGCCACCTGGCGGCCGGCGCCAAAAAAGTGCTCATCTCCGCCCCGGGCAAGGGCGAGGTCAAGACGATCGTCATGGGCGTTAATGATAACGAATACGACGCCGCCCAGCACAATATCATTTCCAACGCCTCCTGCACCACGAACTGCCTGGCCCCGGTGGTCCACGTGCTGGTCAAAGAAGGGATCGGCATCGAGACCGGTCTCATGACCACCATTCACGCCTACACCGCGACCCAGAAGACCGTCGACGGCCCGTCCAAGAAGGACTGGCGCGGCGGCCGGGCGGCGGCGATCAACATCATTCCTTCGACGACCGGCGCGGCCAAAGCGGTCGGCGAAGTGCTCCCCGTCACCAAGGGGAAATTGACCGGCATGTCTTTCCGCGTCCCGACGGCCGACGTCTCGGTGGTCGACCTGACCTTCCGGGCCAATAAAGATACGTCGATCGAAGAGATCGACGCCTTGCTCAAAAAAGCTTCCCAGACTTACCTTAAAGGTATCCTGGGCGTGGCCGACGAAGAAGTGGTTTCCACCGACTTTATCCATGACCAGCGCTCCTCGATCTACGACTCGCTGGCCACGTTGCAGAACAACCTGAAGGGCGAGAAACGGTTCTTCAAGGTCGTTTCCTGGTACGACAACGAGTGGGGTTATTCCTGCCGGGTCGTCGACCTGGTCAAGCTGATCGCGGCCAAAAAGTAGGGGAGAAAATGGCCAAACAGACGCTCGAGGACATTAAAGAGCTTAACAATAAGCGTGTCCTGGTCAGGGTCGATTTCAACGTGCCGCTGGACGACAAACAGCAGATCACCGATGATACCCGGATCCGGGCGGCTATCCCGACCATCCAGTACCTGGTCGACAAAGGGGCCAAGGTCATTCTTGTGTCCCACTTAGGCCGGCCCAAAGCCGGCCCGGACGATAAGCTCCGCCTCGCGCCGGTCGTGAAAAAACTTTCCGAACTGCTGAAGCTCCCGGTCGGCTATGTCAAGGATTGCGTTGGGCCCGCAGTGGAGAACGCGGTCGCCAGTCTGCACCCCGGCTCGGTCCTGCTGCTGGAGAACGTCCGCTTCTACAAGGAAGAGGAGAAGAACGACCCGGTCTTTGCCAAGAAGCTGGCGAGCCTGGCAGACCTTTACGTCAATGACGCTTTCGGCACCGCCCACCGCGCGCACGCTTCGACCGAAGGGGTGACGAAATATCTCAAAGGTTACGCCGGTTTCCTGATGGAAAAGGAGATCAAGTTCCTCGGCCAGCTGCTCGAGAACCCGGGGCGGCCTTTCGTGGCGATCCTGGGCGGCGCCAAAATCTCCGGCAAGATCGACGTCATTTCCAGCCTGATCAACAAGGTCGACACGCTGATCATCGGCGGCGGCATGGCCTATACGTTCTTCAAGGCGCGCGGGGTCGAGGTCGGCCAGTCACTGGTCGAAGCCGACAAGATCGAGCTGGCCAAAGAGACGCTGAAAAAAGCGATCGACCGCGGCATCCCGCTGATGCTGCCGATCGACCATCTCGTGGCCGACAAGTTCGACGCCAACGCCAATGCCAAGGTCGTGACCCGGGCCGGGATCCCCGCCGACTGGCAGGGGATGGACATCGGGCCGGAGACGATCACCAAGTTCGGCCACGCGATCAAGAAAGCGAAAACTATCTTCTGGAACGGCCCGATGGGCGTTTTTGAGTTCCCCAAATTCGCCAACGGGACCATGGCGATCGCCAAGCTGGTCGCCGAAGCGACCGCCAAGGGCGCGGTTTCGGTGATCGGCGGCGGCGATTCGGTCGCGGCGGTGGAAAAGGCCGGGCTGGCGGACAAGATGACCCATATTTCCACGGGGGGCGGCGCCTCCCTGGAATTTGTCGAAGGCAAAGTGTTGCCCGGTATCGCTTGCTTGCAGGATAAATAGTATAATCCAGCGTAGCGGACATGGGGGTGTAGCTCAGTTGGGAGAGCGCGGCGTTCGCAACGCCGAGGTCGTCGGTTCAATCCCGATCACCTCCAAATATCATTAAAGGAAAGGTCATGAAAACATTATTATTGTTGGTCCAGTTCGTTGCGGCCGCGTTATTGATCGTCGCGGTCCTGCTCCATTCCGCCAAGGGTGAAGGTTTAGGCGGGATCGGCGGTTCGGCGAAGCTGTTCGGTACCCCCAAGGGGATGGAAGAGGGCTTGGACCGGATCACCTGGGGGTTAGCGATCGCTTTTATGGCGGTTTCCGTTTTGTTGGCCGTTATTAAGGCCTAAAAGGAGGCGTCTTATGGATCTAATGTCGTTGTTGGCCCCGTTCGCTGCCGCTTGGTCGGTCATCTCTCCGCTCATTGTCAGCCTCGTTACGGCCCTGGTCCTGCTGCTCATCGGTTTCCTGGCCGCTAAAGGGCTTGCTTATGCCGTTGTTTACGTGCTGAAACTGGTCCAGCTTGATAAAGGGAGCAAAGCGGTCAAGTTCAACACGGTCCTGGAAAAAGGGGAGGTCAAAAAGGGCCTGTCCGATATCCTCGGGGAGATCGTTTATTGGGCCGTCCTTTTTATCACGGTCATCGGCGTTGCCAAGCTGTTCGGCGTCAAGATCGAGCCGGCTATCGCCAAAGTTGTCATCTACCTGGGACTGGTCATGATGGTGGCGATCGTCCTGGGAACCGGGCTTTTCCTGGCTACCTTGTTAGCCAATATCGTCAAGATCGTCTGCCTGAACTTCGGCGTTGAGGGGGGGAAATCGCTGGCCAGGGTCGTTTACTACCTGGTGATCATTTTTACTTTCCTGGCAGCGCTGTCGCAGCTCGGCTTGCGGCCCAGCTCCATAGTCGGCAAGCTGGATATCCTCCTGGGGGCGCCGGCACTGGCGGCGGCGATCGCCTTCGGCCTCGGCTGCAAGGATATGGCGGCCGATTTCTTGCATAATATCTTCAAAGGCAAATAAAAAATAAAGGAGGTGAAAACATGAAAAAAATCATTGCTTTAACATTGCTCCTGGCTTGCGCTCTGTCCGTGGCGGCACTGGCGGCCCCGAAACGGTCCTTCACGCCGGCTCCGGCTGTGGCGCCGGTCTCGTCGGCTCCGGCCGGCGACGACTGGTCGGGCAAAATGGCGCTGGGCTGCATCGGCGGTACGCCGGCCTTCAAATACCATTTCAACAAGGACATGATGGTAGCGATCGGCGGTAATTACTTTACCTTTACCGGCGGTTCCCAGACCACATTGCTCGGCAAGTTCGATTACACGATGGGGAACGTCGGCGGGGTCCAGACAATGGCCGGCGGTTACATCACCAGCACGTCCGTGGCCGGTGCCAGCCAGACGACTTTCGGCGGTACCTGGGGTTTCCGGACATTGGTCCAGCCGAACATGTCGCTGGGCGCCGATATTATCCTGCTCAGCAGCACTTCTGCTGGCGGCGCGACGACCACCGGAATTTTGCCCGGGGTCTTCATAAACGCGGGTTATTACTTATAAGTATCTTTGACCCGATTTTCCCAAGCCTCCCGCGATTTCTCGCGGGAGGCTTTTTTTATTGCCCGCAGGCCGAAAATATTGTAAAATGGATAAGTGCTAAACTCGATCGCGATCTTTTTGTCGGCGGCGCTGATCTCGCTGCTCGTTACTTTCCCCCTGCTCTGGCTTCTCCGGTTGATCCGGGCCGGCCAACCGGTCAGGGCAGAGGGGCCGGCCACGCATCTGGGCAAGGCGGGGACCCCGACCATGGGGGGGATCGGTTTTGTCCTGGTCATGATCGTTCTGGCCTTGATCCTGATCAACGTGGAATTCCACCCCGCTTACCTGGCCCTGGTGCTGCTGACCCTCTGTTTCGCCCTGATCGGCCTGGCGGATGACTCGCTCAAGATCGTTTTTAAACGGAACCTCGGTTTAACCTTCTGGGAAAAGATTGCGCTGCAAACGGCGGCCGCCGGGGTCTTTGCCATTGTCCTGACCTGGCTGGGACATAACCTGGGAGTGTGGGGCATTATTCCCTGGTTAGGCCTGTACCAGCCGCTGGTCTACCCGTTCTTTGTCGCTTTTATCGTTGTCGGCATGGCCAACGCGACCAATTTAACCGATGGTCTTAACGGCTTGTTGGCCGGGACCGCGACGATCGCTTTCCTGGCGTTCGCCGTGCTGGCCAACAAGGCCAGCCAACCGGAAGCCGCGACTTTCGCGCTGATCGGCGCCGGAGCGGTCATGGCGTTTCTTTATTTTAATTTTCCCAAAGCCGGCCTGTTCATGGGCGACGTCGGTTCACTGGCGGTCGGCGCCGCGCTGGCCGGATTGGCGATCATCCTGCGGGCGGAGCTCCGCCTGGCGGTGATCGGCGGGATCTTTGTCCTGGAGGCGGTTTCCGTCATTATCCAGGTCGGTTCGTATAAAGCCTTTAAACGGCGGGTCCTGCCGATGGCTCCGCTGCATCATTCTTTTGAGCTTTTAGGGATCAAGGAGTGGGTGATCGTGGTCGGTTTCTGGATCGCCGGGCTGGCGCTGGCGATAGTTGGACTATGGAGCTAAAAGGGAAAAAGGTCGCGATCTTCGGGCTGGGCAAAAGCGGCCTGGCGGCCAAGGATAAACTGTCGGCGCTCGGCGCGGTCATTAGAACGACCGATTCCAAAGTCAGCCCGCACACGCTCGACGATATCGCGGGGGCCGACTTGATCGTGGTCAGCCCGGGGGTCCATTTAGATATCCCGGTTCTGCGGGAAGCGAAAAAGCGGGGGATCAAGATCGTGGCCGAGCTGGAGCTGGCTTCCTGGTTCATCAAGAAACCGATCGTCGCCATTACCGGGACCAACGGCAAAACGACCACGACCACCCTGGTCGGCGAGATGCTGAAAGCGGCCGGCCGGCGGGTCTTTGTCGGGGGTAACATCGGCGCGCCGCTGGCCGGGATTGCCGACGCGGACCTGGATTATATCGTGGCCGAGGTCAGCAGCTACCAGCTGGAAGCGTGCGACACGTTCAAACCGTACGTCAGCGTGCTGCTTAATATCCAGCCGGACCATCTCGAACGGCACCACACGATGGCCGAATACATACAGCAAAAGGCGCGAATATTCGCTAACCAGACGGGTGACGATTATCTGGTCTATAACGAGGACGACCCGGAGGTCAAAAAAATGGTACTGGGTGCCAGGTGCCGGGTACTGGGGTTTGCAAAGGAGCGGGCGGCGGAAATCATCACCATCAAACCGGAAGAAATAAAGATCCCGGGGAAACATAACCTGGAAAACGCGCTGGCCGCGGCGCAGGCTGCCGCACTCTGCGGCGTGCCCACAGCGGTCGTGGCCGAGGTCTTAAAGACTTTTCCCGGCGTGGAGCACAGGATCGAATACGCCGTGACGGTCAACGGCGTCGATTTTTACAACGATTCCAAGGGAACTAACCCGGACTCGACCATGGTGGCGATCGACACTTTCCCCGGCCGGGGGATCGTGTTGATCCTGGGGGGCAAGGATAAAGGGACCGACCTGCAGCCGCTGGCCCGGAAGATCAGGGAACGGGTCAAGGCGGTCGTCACGATCGGCGAAGCGGCTGAACGGTTCACGGCGGCTTTAAAAGCTGCCGGTTATGATCAGGTTTATCCGGCCGGGTTTTCACTGGCAGACGCGGTCAAACAGGCACAGGGACTGGCTAAGTCCGGTGACCTGGTCTTGTTCTCGCCCGCTTGCGCCAGCTTCGACATGTTCAACAACTACGAAGAACGGGGGAGGGCTTTTAAACAGCTATGCCGAAGCCTAAAAGCCTAGACTATTTATTTCTGTTCGCCGTCATCGCGCTCTGCGCCGTCGGGTTGACCATGGTCTTTTCCGCCAGTCCGACGATGGCGATGAAATACGGGGACACGCTTTATTTCGTCAAGCGCCAGCTCTTTTATCTGGCGCTCGGCTTCGCCGCGTTGTATTATGCCTACCGGCTCGACCTTGATAACCTGAAAAGCAAAGCCGGTTTGATCATGGTCATGGCGGTCGCCCTGCTGATCGCCGTCTTTATTCCCGGAGTAGGCCGCAAGGTGCTGGGCGCCTCGCGCTGGATCGACCTCGGTATCCTGTCGTTCCAGCCTTCCGAGTTTATCAAGTTCGCCATGGTCCTGTTCATGGCCAAGTGGCTGGCGGACCGCAAAACAGTGCTCGGCGACCTGGTCAAGGGGTTCTTGCCGCCGTTGCTGTTGTTGGGCCTGGTCTCGCTCCTGATCATGAAGCAGCCCGACATGGGGACGAACCTGGCGATCGCCGGGACCTTTTTTGTCATGCTGTTCGTGGCCGGAGCGAATCTCTGGCATCTGGGTGGCCTGGGCCTGCTGGGCATACTGGTGATCGCCGCGCTCAGCATTACCACGCCGTATCGCCTGCGGCGCCTGCTGGCTTATCTTGACCCGTGGCAGGACCCTCAGGGGATCGGTTTTCACATCATCCAGTCGCTCCTCGCCGTCGGTTCCGGCGGTTTGTTCGGCCTGGGCTTGGGCGCTTCGCGGCAAAAGTTCTTTTACCTGCCGCAGCAATTCACCGATTTTATCTTCGCGATCCTGTGCGAAGAGCTCGGTTTCGTCGGCGGCGCGGCGGTGGTCTGTTTGTTTTCCCTGTTCGCGGCCCGGGGCTTCTTGATCGCTATGGCGGCCAAAGACGACTTCAAGCGTTACCTGGCCGTCGGCCTGGTCAGCTGGCTGACAATTCAGGCGCTGATCAATATCATGGTGGTGCTCGGGATCATACCGACGACCGGCATCCCTTTGCCGTTCATCAGTTACGGCGGGACCGCGACCATTATCAATCTGTTCGCCGTGGGAGTAGTGTTAAATGTCTCCAGAAAACCGTAAAGTCGTGATCGTCGCTGGGGGGACCGGCGGCCATATTTATCCGGGGATCGCGGTCGCTCAAGCCCTGGCCGGAGCGGACATCCTTTTTATCGGCAGCGCCGCCGGGCTGGAAAAAGAGCTGGTCCCGCCGGCCGGTTTTAACTTGAAGCTGATCAGGGCGCGGGCGCTGACGCGGCAATTTTCTTACAAGGCGGTGACCGCCCCGTTCGTGACGATCATCGGCTTTTTCCAGGCGTTGGCGATACTGGCGGCTTTTGCGCCCCGGGTGGTGCTGACCATGGGCGGTTACGCGGCGCTGCCGGTCGTCCTGGCCGCCAAAGCGCTGGGGATCAAGCTTTATGTCCACGAGCAGAACGTTCTCCCCGGCGTGACCAACAAATTGGCTTTCCGGCTGGCCGACAAGGTTTTTCTCTCTTTTCCCGAGTCGCTGAAGTATTGCGCGGGCGAGGTGGTCGGTAACCCGGTCCGGGCGGAGATCCTGAAAGCGCGCCGGACCAAAAAGGACAGACAAGTCGTGCTGGTCCTGGGCGGATCGCAGGGAGCGAGAAGCTTGAACCAGGCGGTCGCCGCGGCGTTGCCGAAAGTGGACGGCCGCCGCTGGGAGATCGTGCACAGCGTCGGCCGGCGCGATTTTCCCCAATACGGACACCTGCGTTCCGAACATTACCGGCCGCTGGAGTACATCGCTGACATGGCGGAAGCTTTGGCCGGGGCCGATCTGGTCGTCAGCCGGGCCGGCGCCACGGCGCTCGCCGAATTCACGGTCGTCGGCCTGCCGATGGTCCTGGTCCCGTACCCTTACGCGGCCGAAGACCACCAGGAGCTGAATGCCGATGTCATGGTCCGCGGCGGCGCGGCGCGCAAGATCGCCGACCGTGATTTTACCGCCGAACGGTTCCTGGCCTTGCTGAACGATCGAACGCTCGATCTGCCGCGGATGGGCGAGAACGCCAAAAAACTGGCCCGGCCGGCAGCGGCCCGGCTGATCGCCGAGGCGCTATGGAACTAGATCTCGAACGGGCAAAAAATATCCACCTGGTCGGGGTCGGCGGCTGCGGCGTTTCCGGCATCGCCCGGATACTGCACGAGATGGGCTTCAAGGTCAGCGGGTCGGACCTCAAGGAAGGGCCGAACACGATCCGGCTCAAGGACCTGGGGGTCAAGATCCACATCGGGCACGAATCGTCCCAGGTCCGCGACGCCGACATCCTGGTCTATTCCTCGGCGGTCACCGAAGAAAACCCGGAAATGAAAGAGGCCCGGGCCAAAGGGATCAAGATCGCCAAGCGGGCCGAGGTCCTGGCCTGGATCATGCAGCGGTCCCGGCTGAAGATCGCGGTCGCCGGGACGCACGGCAAGACGACGACCACGGCGATGATCGCCCGGGTGCTGGAAGCGGCCAAGCTCAATCCGACCTACCTGATCGGCTGCGACATGGATTACATGGACGGGAACGCCAAGCTGGGCGACGGCCAGTTCTTCGTCGCCGAGGCCGACGAATCGGACAGCTCGTTCCTCTATTACGCGCCGACCGCCGCGGTCATCACCAACATCGAAGCGGACCACATGGAGCATTTCGGCAGCATGGAAGAGCTGTTCGCGACCTTCGAGCGGTTCGCCGAAAAGGTCGATCCCGAAGGTTTTATCGCGATCGACGGGACCGACCGGAACAACCAGCACCTGAAAAAAGCGGTTAACCGCCGCTTCATCACTTACGGCCTGGATGCCGAGATGCAGTACAGCGCCGCCGACCTCAAATTCGCCAACTTCAGCTCGGCTTACACGCTCCTGCACAACGGCGAAGAGCAGGGGAAGGTCACGCTCTCCGTTCCCGGCTGGCAGAACGTGCTGAACAGCCTGGCGGTCTTTGCCGTCTGCCAGGAATACGGCCTGGATTTCGCCACGATCGCCAACGCGCTGCAGACCTTCATCGGCGCCCGGCGGCGTTTCTCCACCGTCGGGGAACAGGACGGGGTTCTGATCATCGACGATTACGCCCATCATCCGACCGAGATCAAGGCGACTTTGGCGGCCGCCCGCTCGGGTTGGCCGGGGCGCCGGATCATCTGCGTTTTTCAGCCGCACCGGTACACCCGGACCTTCCTGCTGAAAGAGCAGTTCGGCAAGGCGTTCGATAACGCCGATAAGGTGATCATCACCGACATCTACGCCGCGTCCGAGAAACCGATCCCGGGCGTGACCGGCCGGACGATCTCGGACCAGCTCCCGGCGGCCAAAACGACCTTTATCCCGAAAAAAGAGCAGATCGCCCAGGCGCTGATCGGCGAACTGAAAGAAGGGGACATTGTCATGACCCTGGGAGCGGGAGATATCTTCAACGTCGGGAAAGAGATCCTCTCCCGCTTAAAGATGAAACCATGAAACTGGCGCGCAACGAGCCGTTAAAAAAACACACTTCGTTCCGCATCGGCGGACCGGCGGACTATTTTTGCGTGCCGCGGGACGTTGCCGAACTGGCCGAAGCGCTGACCTTTGCCCGGGTCAGGAAAATGGCGGTCGCGATCATGGGGGCGGGGACGAACCTGTTATGTCTGGACAAGGGGTTCCGCGGCCTGGTCATCAAGTTCGCCGGCGGCCTGAACAAGCTGACGGTCCACGGGCGGATGGTCCATGCCGGCGGCGGAACGCCGCTGCCGCTTTTGGTCAACACCGCGCAGCGTCACGGTCTTTCCGGCCTGGAGTTCCTGGCCGGTATCCCGGGGACCGTCGGGGGCGCCGTGGTGATGAACGCGGGCGCCTGGGGAAAGGCGATCGGCCGTTCGGTCGTCCGGGTGGTCGTGCTCGATCAGGCCGGACGGGAAAAGGTTTTGCGGCCGGCCGCTCTCCGCTTCGGTTACCGGCGCAGCGCGCTGCAGAGCGGCAAGTACCTGGTCGTCGAAGTTGTCCTGCGCCTCCGCCGGGGGCGCAAGCGGTCGATCAAGGCGCGCATCAAGGCTTTTCTCAAAGAGCGCCAGGCCAAACAGCCGCTGGGGAGCCCGAACGCCGGTTCGGTCTTTAAAAACCCGCCGGGCAAATACGCCGGCAAACTGCTGGAAGCGGCGGGCTGTAAAGGGATGCGTTTTGGCGACGCACAGGTCTCGCCCAAGCACGCGAACTTTATCGTCAACCTGGGCGAGGCCAAAGCGCGCGACGTTCTGAAGCTGATGACCAGGATGATGGAGCGGGCAAAAATCAAACTTGAGCCGGAGCTGAAAATCATGGTAAAATCGAATTTATGAACGGCAAAGAACTGGAAGCGAAAGCGAACAAGCTGCGCCAGCACATTATCCAGATGACCTGCGCGGCCGCTTCCGGGCATCCGGGCGGCTCGCTCTCGGCGGCCGACATCATCGCCGTCCTTTATTTCCACCAGCTCCGGCACAAACCGCAGGAACCGAACTGGGCGGACCGCGACCGCTTCGTGATGAGCAAGGGCCACGCTGCGCCGGTCCTCTACGCCGCGCTGGCGGAGTCGGGATATTTCCCCGTCGATTACCTCAAGACCTTGCGCCGGGTCGGCAGCGCGCTGCAAGGGCACATCGATATGCTGTCGCTCCCCGGGATCGAAATGTCGACCGGCTCGCTCGGCCAGGGGCTGTCGGCGGCGAACGGCATGGCGCTGGCCGCCCGCCTCGATAAAAAGGCCTGGCGCGTCTATTGCCTGCTGGGCGACGGCGAATGCCAGGAGGGGCAGGTCTGGGAAGCGGTGATGACCGCGGCCCATTATAAGCTCGACAACTTAACGGCGATCGTCGATCACAACAAGTTCCAGATCGACGGCTGCCTGGCAGACATCAAGAACCTGGCGCCGCTGGCGGACCGGTGGAAAGCCTTTGGCTGGAACGTTATCACCTGCGACGGGCATCAGGTCCCGGCGCTCATTGCGGCGCTGGACCAGGCCGGACAGGCAAAGGGAAAACCGACCGTGATTATTGCCAACACCATCAAGGGGAAAGGGGTCAGTTTCATGGAAGCGAACCCGCTCGATTACCACGGTAAGGCGCCCTCGCCGGACGAAGAGAAAAAAGCGCTGGGCGAACTTTGCCGGCTGCCGGGGCCGGACCGATGAGGAGCGAAGCGACCCGCGACGCTTACGGCCGGGTCCTGGCCGAGCTCGGCAAAGAGAACAAGGATATTGTCGTTCTCGACGCCGATCTCTCCGTGTCGACCAAGACCTGCACTTTTGCCAAGGCTTTTCCCGACCGCTTTTTTGACCTGGGGATCGCCGAACAGGACATGATCGGCACCGCCGCCGGCCTGGCGGCGGCCGGCAAGATCGCTTTCGCTTCGACTTTTGCCGTCTTTGCTTCCGGCCGCGCCTGGGACCAGATCAGGATGTCGGTCGCTTATACCCGCCTGAACGTAAAAGTGGTCGTTACCCACGCCGGCATTACCACCGGCGAAGACGGCGCTTCGCACCAGGCGAACGAGGATATCGCCATCATGCGGGCGATCCCGAACCTGACGGTAGTCGTGCCGGCCGACGCGCTGGAGACCGAAAAGGTCATCCGGGCGGCGGTCGCTCTTTACGGACCGATGTATATCCGCCTCAGCCGGCCCAAGACCCCGGTCATTACCGAAGGGGTAAATTACGAATTCAAGATCGGCCGGGGGGTCGTGCTGAAAGAAGGCAAGGCCGCGACGATCATCGCCTGCGGTATGATGGTCGGCAAAGCGCTGGCCGCGGCGGAGATCCTGGGCAAAGCGGGGATCGACGCACGCGTGGTCAACATGCACACGATCAAGCCGCTGGATAAAGAGCTGATCGTCCGCTGCGCGCGCGAGACCGGCGCGATCGTGACGGCCGAAGAGCACTCGATCCTCGGCGGGCTGGGCGGCGCCGTGGCGGAAGTGGTGGTGGAGAACGAAACGGTGCCGATGGCCCGGGTCGGCTTGCACGACGTGTTCGGCGAATCGGGCACCCCCGACGAGCTCCTGGTCAAATACGGCTTGACCCCCGAAAACATTGTCACGGCCGTCCAGGCAGTCCTGAAGAGGAAAAAATGACCAGGCCTTCATGGGACGACTATTTTCTGAAGATCGCCCAGGACGTCTCCGAACGGGCCACCTGCATCAAACGCCAGGTCGGCGCGATCATCGTCAAAGACCACCGGATCCTGGCCAGCGGCTACAACGGCGCGCCAAAAGGTTTTGACCACTGCACGGAGCAGACCTGCATCCGCAAGCAGATGAACGTCCCCTCCGGCCAGCGGCACGAACTCTGCCGCGGCCTGCACGCCGAGCAGAACGCCATCATCCAGGCCGCCTGGCACGGGGTGCGGATCGAAGGGGGGACGATGTACTGCAACTATCAGCCGTGCGTCATCTGTGTTAAAATGATGATCAATGCCGGCATCGTCAGGCTGGTTTACACCGGCGGGTATCCGGACGAATTGGCCCAGGAGATGCTGAAAGAATCTGATCTGGAGGTAGTGAAATATGAAGGTAGGATTTCTCGGTCCTGAGGGGACGAACAGCGAAGAGGCCTGCCAGCTTTACTTGAAAAAGCTCGAGGATAAAGCGGAACTGCTCCCGTTCTCCACGATCCACGACGTGCTCTACGCCGCCGACCGCGGCAAGATCAACGAGGCGATCGTCCCGATCGAGAACTCGATCGAGGGGACGATCGGCACCGTGACCGACATGCTGGTCAAGGACGTCGATCTGCTGATCCGGCAGGAGCTGGTCATCCCGATCTATCATTACCTGATCGTCCAGAAAGGGATCGGCCTTCAGGAGATCACCGACGTCATTTCCAACCCCCAGGTACTGGACCAGTGCAAGGATTTCCTGCGGAAACATCTGCCCGGGGTCAAGCTCCACCTGGCTTACAGTTCCGCCGACGCGGTCCGCCAGGTGGCGACCTCGCTGGGCGAAAAGGTCATCGCGCACGGGCGGGTCAAGGGGAGCGTCTTTGCGGCGATCGGTACGGCTGCCTCCGCCAAGCTTTATAACCTGCGCATCGTTTCCGCCAAGATCAACGCCCAGGATAATCGGACCCGCTTCGTCGTGCTCTCGAAAAAGGACCACCCGCGGACCGGGCGCGACAAGACCTCGATCGTCTTTTCCATCGCCAGCGACCGGCCGGGCGGCCTGCACGACGTGCTCAGCGAATTCGCCGTCCGCAATATCAATCTGACCAAGATCGAGTCGCGGCCTTCTAAAAAGGCGCTCGGCGATTACTATTTCTTCGTCGACATGTTGGGACACCGGAACGACCGGGAGATCGCCGAGACCCTCAAAGAGATCAAGCGGAAGACCTCGCGGCTCAAGCTGCTCGGCTCGTACCCGCGGGGGAAATAAGATGAGCGAACGGCACGGTTCCAATCTACTGGAAGGTTTGCTGCTCGGCGGCATGATCGGCGCGGCGCTCGGTGTCCTGTTCGCGCCGGCCGCCGGCGCCAGATCGCGGGCCGCTCTCCAGCAGATGTTGAGCGAAGTCGGCCTGGATGGAGTGGTGGAGCGTTTCTCCGAGGCGTTCGAAGCCGGCAAAGAAGAGATCGCGAAGTCGCTTAAAGAGGGGGAATAATAATGGTGCAAGTCTACCTGGTCAACGCCCTGATCTTTTGCGTGATCCTGCTGGTCATTGCCCTGATCGTTGGCGCCGTCCAGCTGGTCATGATCCTGTTCGACCTGCGCAAAATGACCGACGAGGTCAAGAACAAGTTCCTGGCGGTCGCCTCGGTCCTCGATATCGTGACGCTGGTCGTCGGCGGCCTGGGCGGCGCGAAGAAAAAGTTCCAGGAGCAGGACGGCTCGACCATGGTGGCGTTCCTCGGCGGTCTGAAGAAAGCGCTGCAGGTCTTTTTCGGCAAGGAGGGTAAATAAGATGGGTAAAATGGGTGGTTTCCTGAAAACGGTCACTTTGGGTGGGTTGCTCGGTCTGGTCGCCGGCTTGCTTTTTGCCCCGCAAAAAGGGGAAGATTCCCGCAAACAGCTGCAGGACGCGGTGGAAAAGGGGAAAGATAAGTTCCAGGAGATAAAAGGGAAGATGGGCGGCTGCTGCGGCGGAGACTCTGATTGCTGCAAAGACTAGAACTGCTGGTCGCCGAGGCGCTCACAGAGCTCGGCGTTAACGAAACCAAAGGCGTCAAGCTAGATATCCCGCCCCGGCGGGAGCTGGGGGATTACGCCACCAACGCCGCGATCGTTTGCGCCCGCCGTTTATCCCGCCAACCGCTTGAACTGGCGGAGGCGATCGCCGCCCGCGTTAAATCCGACATGTTCGACCGGGTCGAGGTCGTCAAACCGGGGTTCATCAACTTCTTTTTGAACGAACAATTTATTCAACAAAGCGTTCTGGGGATCATTGCGAAGGATCGGGCCTGGGGAAAGGGGACTAAGGGACTAGGGACTAAAATACTGCTCGAATTCGTTTCCGCGAACCCGACCGGCCCGCTGCACGTCGGGCACGGCCGCTGGGCGGTCATCGGCGACGCCATCGCCCGCCTGCTCAAAGCGGCCGGTTACGGCGTCGAGACCGAATTTTACGTCAATAACATCGGCAACCAGGTCGACAAGCTCTGGGAATCGGTCCAGGCGGCAAGGAGCGGTCAACCGGTCCCGGAGAACGGTTACGGCGGGGCCTATATTAAGGACGTCAAAGGAAACTCCCAGGAAGAATGCCTCAGTTCGATCCTCAGCGAGCAAAAAACGACCTTAAAACAGCTCGGCGTCGAATTTACCCGCTTCTTTAACGAGAGCGACCTGCACGCCAAAGGCGAAGTTAAAGAAGCGATCGGCCGGCTGGCAAAGAACGGCAAGACGATGGTGGAGGAGGGGGCGGTCTGGTTCAAGTCGCAGGAGATGGGCGACGACAAGAACCGGGTCCTGGTCCGGGCCGACGGGACGCCGACCTATTTTGCGGCCGATCTTGCCTATCATCTCGACAAATACGCCCGCGGTTTTGACCGGCTGATCGATATCTGGGGGACCGACCACCACGGTTACGTGAAAAGGGTCAAGGCGGCGGTCGCGGCGATGGGCCTGCCGGCGGAGAAGCTGGAGATCATCATCGGCCAGCTGGTGACGCTTTACCGCGGCGACGAACCGGTCCGGATGTCGAAAAGGACCGGCGAGATGGTCACCCTGCAGGAAGTGATCGACGAGACCGGCGCCGACGCGACCCGTTTTTTCTTCGCCGCGACCGACGTCAATTCGCACCTTGATTTCGACCTGGAGCTGGCCAAGAAGCAGTCCAGCGACAACCCCGTCTACTACGTGCAGTACGCGCACGCCCGGATCTGCAGCATCATCAAGAAGGCGGGGGAGGAAGAACGCCGGGGCAAAGCCGACCTGTCCACCCTGACCGAACCGGCGGAGCGGGAGCTGATGCTGAAGCTGATCAGTTGGCCGGACGTGGTCGAGGGGGCCGCGCGGCTGCGCCAGCCGCACAAGGTGACCGAATACGGCAAGGAGCTGGCCACGGTCTTCCACCACTTTTACGAAAAATGCCGGGTGATCGGCAATCCCGCCCGGCTGGTCCTGGTCGACGCTTCTCGAATCACGCTGCGAAATGTGTTAGAATTATTGGGTATCAAGGCACCGGAGGCCATGTAAATGAAGTACGCGTTCTTCAAAGGCAAGATCGTCCCGTTCAGCGAAGCGAAGATCGGGATCATGACCCACGCTTTCAACTACGGGACCGGCGTGTTCGAAGGGATCCGCGGCTACTGGAACGCCGAAAAGAGCAACATGTACATCGTCAAGCTGCGCGATCATTACCAGCGGCTGGAGACGTCGACCAAACTGGCGCTCCATTCTTCCGTCAAGTATTCGTTGTCGGAACTGGAAAAGATCACCCTCGAGCTCTGCCGGAAGAACGACTATAAGGAAGACATCTACATCCGGCCGATCTACTACAAATCGCAGGAGAAGATCGGGCTGGGCCTGACCGGCATTGAAGAGGATTTCTGCATGTTCGTGTCGCCGTTCGGCGCTTATCTCGACATTAGCAAGGGGATCAGGGTCTGCGTCTCCAAATGGTGGCGGATATCCGAGAAGTCCGCGCCGCAGGGGGCCAAGATCAACGGCGCGTATTTCAACTCGTCGCTGGCCAAGGCCGAGGCGCTGGAAAAAGGGTTCGACGAAGCGATCCTCCTGTCGCACCAGAGAACGGTGGCGGAAGGTTCGGGGGAAAATCTTTTTGTGGTCAAGGACGGCAAGCTGATCACGCCGCCGCTCTCAGAAACGATCCTCCCCGGCATCACGCGCGTCTGCATTATGACGCTGGCGGAGAAAGAGCTGGGGGTCAAAACGGCGGAACGGCAGATCAAGCAGGACGAGCTTTATACGGCCGACGAGCTCTTCTTCTGCGGCACCGGCGCCCAGGTCTCGCCGATCGTCGACGTCGACGGAAAACGGATCGGCAGCGGCAAGCCGGGGCCGGTCACCATGAAACTGCAGAGCCTCTACTTTGCCGCCGCGCGCGGCGACAACCCCAAGTACGCCGACTGGGTAACACCCGTTTATTAATGATCACCGGCGTCGGCGTCGATATCATCGAGATCGGGCGGATCAAGAAAGCCGTGCAGAAGCACGGCAAAAGTTTCCTGCAAAAAGTCTACACCCCGAGCGAGATCCTCTACTGCCAGCTGCTGAAAAGCTACCGTTATCCCGAACTGGCGGTCCGCTTCGCGGCCAAAGAGGCCTATTCCAAGGCGCTCGGCACGGGGATCAGGGGGTTCGGCCGCTCGAACAAAGGGGTCGGCTGGCTTGATGTCGAGGTCGTCAACGATAAACGGGGCAAACCGCTGATCGCCGTCAAGGGGCGGGTCAACAAGAAGATCCACGTTTCCCTCTCCCACAGCCGCGACCAGGCGATCGCTTTCGTCGTACTGGAAAATTAAAAGTTGCATAGTTGTTGCTATTTTTGTTATAATTTCTCATCATGAGAGCGAGATTGCTCCTGGGTGCGTTGGCGCTTGTCCTGTTTTTTACCTCAAGTTCGCCGGCCGATACTTATACCGTAACCAATTGTAACGATTCCGGGGCCGGGTCCCTGCGCGAGGGGATAACCTCTTCCACTTCCGGCCGGATCATCGAGTTCAATATCCCGGCCACCGACCTTAGTTACGAAGCGATCCCCGGCGGTCACGCCTGGATCATTAAATTAATGACCTCGTTGGTGGTCAGCAACCCTAACATCTATATTAACGGCTCCACCCAGACCATTAACCAGGGCAATACCAATCCTTACGGGCCGGAGATCGTTATTTCCTCGGAGGTCAGCGAAGGCAGCCCCGGGATCGCGCTCTATTCTAACGGTAATACGATCGAAGGGATGGTCTTTAGTTACTACAAAGGCGGCTACACGATCGACTGCGGCACCGATTACAACACGATCCGCGGCTGTTATTTCGGCACCGACGCGACCGGCGAGGTTGACACCACGACCGCGATCGCCGGCATCTGGCTCCACGGCAACTACAACCTGGTCGGCGGCTACGCCACGGAAGCCAGGAACCTGATCTCCGGCAATAACAGCTGCGGGATTCAATGTACCGGGAGTATCGGCAACCTGATCAAGGGGAATTATCTCGGCGTTAACCGGACCGGCAGCCGCGCCGTAGCAAGCGCTGTCGGTGCGGCTGTCAACCTCTACGGCGACGGCGTGAATTGCTTCAGCAACATTATCGGCGGGGCGACGGAAGCCGAACGGAACCTGATCTCCGGCAATAACGTCGGCGTCCAGATCATGGGCACGACCGCGCTCAGCAACGAGGTCAAGGGGAACTACATCGGGACCGACGCCGACGGGATCACGGCTATCGCCAATTACTACGCCGGGGTATATATTACTAATGCGAACCTGAACCTGATCGGCGGGAGCGCCGAAGGGGAGCGGAACGTCATATCGGGTAACGGCACCTCGAATTATTACGGCCTCTGGATCATGGGAACCGCTCAACACAACCGCGTCTTTGGCAATTACATCGGCACCACCAAGAACGGGACATACGCTCTGGCCAACTATAACGGGATCAGGGTGGAAGGGCCTTACAACCAGATCGGCGGCGGAAATGCCGGCGAGGGTAACCTGATCTCCGGCAACACCCGGTACGGCCTTTATTTATACGGCGGAACCAGCAACGAGGTCAAGGGGAACTATATCGGCACCAATTGTCTGGGAGACAGCCCCATCCCCAACAATTATCATGGGGTTTACGTCAACAATTCCAGTTACAACACGATCGGCGGCACGACCGAAGGCGAGCGGAACATCATCTCCGGCAACGGCTCCGGCTCAAATTATTTCGGCATATGCGCTTCCGGCACGTCACAGAACAACAGGCTGATCGGTAATTATATCGGCACAGACAAGACCGGCACGGATTATCTTAGTAATTATAACGGCATCAAGCTGGAAGCGCCTTACAACCGGATCGGCGGGAGCGGCAGCGGCGAGGGGAACGTGATCTCCGGCAATGCCTATTACGCGATCCAGGTCATGAACACGTCGAGCGCGGAGATCCGGGGGAACCGGATCGGCACGAACCAGGCCGGGACCGGCCGCCTGCAAAATATGATCGGCATATACGCCTATAATTCCTACGGCTGTATGATCGGCGGAACGCAGGAGGGCGCCGGGAACTTGATCAGCTGTAACAATATCAATGTTTATCTCAATTATTCGCTTATCGGCAACACGGTCCAAGGGAACCTGATCGGGACCGACGCCGACGGGACCAGCATCCTGCCCGGGTATTCCGGTTCATATTATACGGACTACGGTGTCTATCTTGCCGATTCGAGCTACCAACTGATCGGCGGCGCCACGCTGGAAGCGCGCAACGTGATCGCCGGCCAGAATTACGGCATAAACGTTAGCAGCCCGAGTTATCCCGCGTCCGGCACCGCGTATAACCGGATCCTGGGCAATTATGTCGGCGTGGACAAGACCTCCAACAGCGCTTTGCCGAACATGTACGGTGTTTATCTGGGCGGAATGTACAACGATATCGGCGGCGGCGCGACGGGCGAGGGGAACGTGATCTCCGGCAATTTTAATTCCGGCGTGGAGCTGCACGGTGACTATCTTTCGGTCAAAGGGAACCACATCGGGACCAACGCTTCCGGTTACGGGATGATCCCCAATAATTCCTATGGTGTCGGTAACTACGGCGGTGTGATGATCTTTCCGACGACCGCCAATTTCAATACGATCGGCGGCACGGCCGAAGGCGAGCGGAACATCATCTCCGGCAACGGCGGCTACGGCGTCGTGCTGGGCTACGATTCCTACAGCTATACCACGGCGCTGAACTCTAACACGATCCAGGGAAATTATATCGGCCTGAACAAGAACGGATCAGGCGCGCTGCCGAATTCCGTGGGCGGCATCTTGATGTCCTGCTATAACGCGGGTGGCGCGTCCAATAGCGGCAATCAGGTCTTGAACAACCTGATCTCCGGCAATACCGGTTTCGGCCTGGTCGTCGGTTACAACATCGATAATACGCAGATCAATAATAACCGGTTCGGGGTGACCGCGGCCGGCGGCGCGCTCGGCAACAGCAACGGCATCATGGTCTCTCAGCCTTTTTATACGACCTACATCAGCGGCAATGAGATCGCCAATTGCACCGGCGACGCGATCCAGCATACGACCAGCGGTCCCATTTCGGGCGCCAATAATACGATAGTTAACAACGGCGGTTACGGCCTGCTGATCACCGGTGCCGGCCCTGTCGTTATGACGGACGGCACCATTGAAGCGAACGCGTCGATCTATGGCGACCGGGAGACTAAATACGCGATCTATAATAACAACAGCGGCACAATGCATTATTTTAACCGGACCGATTGGGGCGAACCGACCGGGCCGTACGATCCGGAAGATAACCGGGCGAGCGGCCGTTATTTTAATCCGGTCGGGCAGGGGCAAAAAGTCTCCGATTACATAGTTTACGACGATTTTATCGGTTGGGGAACGGTCACGCCCGCAGCGCCGACCGGCCTGGTCGGCACCGCCGAATCGGCCAACACGGTCCGCTGGAGCTGGACCGGCAACACGACCTGGGAATCCGTTTACCAGGTGGTCAGCGCCGAGACCGGCGCGGTGGTGGCCGAAGCGCCGCACGGCGTCGCCTCGACGGTCGAAGCGGGGATGACCGGCAGCAGTACTTATAACCGTTTTGTCCGGGCCTGGAAGATCGACGCCAGCTCCGAGTCCGGCGTGGCTAGTGCGACTACGCCGACCCAGGAGGGGCCAACCGTTACGGTAACCAATCCCGTTGCCGGTGGAAAATACAAGACCGAAAACATTCCCGCCACCCCCATCGTCTTTGCGATGGGAGGGCCGAACGGCGTCCAGGCGAACAGCGCCTCGATCTATTACTCGCTTAACGGCGGGACGGATTACATCCTGATCGATACCAGCGTACCGACGAATGAACCGTATTATATCAATACCGTTCCGACCTTTGAATCGGCGAACATGAGGATTAAAGTTACCGGTCTCGATGGTTACGGCCAGCTTGGCACCGGCGAAAGCGGCGCCTTCCTGCTTGACGCCCGTCCACCGACCGCTGAGGTGATCGCGCCCAACGGCGGCGAGCGGGTGGGGGCGACCTATCCGATCAGGTGGAGCGCGTCCGACACGGTCGGCCTGGCAGCCGCGCCGATCACTATCCAATTCTCCAGTGACGGCGGGGGCAGCTGGTCGACGGTAGCATCCGGCCTGACCAATACCGGGACCTACGAGTGGACCGTGCCGTCCCTGGCCACGACCAGCGGCCGGATCAGGGTCAGCGCGGTCGACCAGGTCACCCGGGAAGCGACGGCGATCAGCGCCGCTGATTTTACGATCGACGTTGTACGGCCGACGGTGACGGCGATCGTCCCGGCCGGTAGTGCGACCAATGTCCCGACTACCGCCGAAGTGATCGTCACCTTCTCCAAAGAGATGAGCCGGGAGGCGGCCCAGAACGCTTTTACCCTGACGGCGGTCGCCACGGCGGCGGGCGCTTTCAGCTGGAGCAGCGACGGCCAGACGATGACCTTTACGCCGGCGGCGATCCTGGCGCGGAGCGGCAATTATACCGTGACGATCGGCCCGGGCGCCGTCGACCTGATCGGCAACAGCTTGACGGCGTTCAGTTCGACCTTCACCACCGTCGCCGGCAAGCTGGCCGCTTCGCTCAAGGCCAATAACGCCGATCTCCGGAACGGCGATTACGTTATGAAACGGCCGACGTTCAAAGCCAATATTACCGACGACGTTTCGCTCGAAGCGAGTTCGCTGAAGATGCACCTCGACGGCGCGCTGGTCAATCCTTATATCGTTGCCAACTCCGACCGGGATTACACTCTGATCTTCCAGCCGGCGGGGGAACTGGAGGACGAAACGGTCATGGCCCACAGCATCAGCGTGGAGGCGAACGACATAGAGGGCGGTTCGCTGAACAAGCTCGTAACCGGCCTGAAAGTGGTCGCCGCGGGCAGTTCTACGGCCCTGGTCGGCGCGGTTTCGGTCTACCCGACAACTTACTCGATCGCCCGCGACGTGACCACGACGGTCGCGTATAACCTGAACCAGGACGCCGACGTCAATCTCGTCATCTTTGGCCCGGCCGGCGAACCGGTCTGGAACCGGCGGTACGCGACCGGGACCAACGGCGGGATGGCCGGCTATAACGCCATCGCGTTCAACGGTCTTTCCGATACTTCCGGCCTGGCGCTGGGGAACGGGATCTACGTTTTCCGGATCATGGCCGGCGGCAAGGTGATCGGTAAGGGGCATATCGTTATATATGATTAAAAAACTGCCGGTTTCTTTACTCCTGCTGGTCACGGTCGCTTCGCTGGCGTTCGGCTTGACCAAAGTCGCCAACGACCCGACCCGGATCGGGGTCGGCGCCCGGATCCTCGGCATGGGCAAAAGCTACATCGGCATGGCCGACGACCTGGAAGGGATCTTTACCAATCCGGCCGCGCTTGCCCAGATCAACCGGCCGCAGGCGACCAGCATGTCGGGCAAATTCCTTAATGAATATAATTATCTTAACCTGGGGACAGCCGTGCCGACCAAATACGGCACGTTCGGCTTCGGTTACGTCGGCAGTAATGTCGGCTTTACCGCGGTCGCCGCGACGATCGAGGCGGTGGACGGCATCCGGATCATCCCGACCGGCGGCGCCGGTTCGAATTACGAATACAACAACCGGGTGTTCCTCCTTTCCTGGGGCGCGACCTTTTACGAACTGCCGGTCGGCGGCACGCTCAAGTTCTTCGGCGTCGACATGACCGGGCAGGGGATCACGAACGGGAGCGCCGCCGGCAACGATCTTGACCTGGGGATCAACTACCGGCCGCTGCAATTTACCAAGTTCGGCCTCGTCCTGCAGAACATCCTGCCGGCCGGTATGGGGGGCAAGATCACCTGGAAGAGCGGACTGGAAGAGAGTTTGCCTCATGTCGTCAAACTGGGGGCCAACGTCAACCTGCTCGGCGAACAGGGGATCTGGGTCCGCGGCAAACACGAGGTCCGCTTAAATTTTGACGGAGATTTCACGCCGACCAGGCCGAATATCCCGGCGCTTTATCACACCGGGATCGAGTGGTCGCCGATCGACCTGCTCGACCTGCGCGCCGGCATCGACCAGGAAACGGTGGGGACCGGCACCTCCGGCGCGCTGGAGGCCTCCAATAACCTGACCTTCGGCCTGGGCCTTTACTTCAACGATTTCCGTTTCGATTACGCGTTCCACCAATACAGCCAAACGGGCGACAATGATACCCATTATTTTTCCATCTCTTACGGCGTCGGCAAGAAGGACCGGACGCCCAAAGGGGCGCTGTTCGCCCTGCAGCCGGCCGATAAAACGGTCATCCGCGGCCAGCGGGTCGATTTCCAGGGGAAAGTCTTAAAGAGCGAGGTCGCCCATCTGACCATCAGCGGCTTCGAAGCGCCGCTCAAACAGCAGCAGGTCGACGTTGCGCTTCCCCTTAAACCCGGCAAAAACACGATCGAGATCACGGCGTATAGCGATAAATGGGCACCGCTCGGTTCCGACCAGGTCCGGTTGTTAAGCCTCAAGAGTTTTACCGACGTGACACCCGATTACTGGGCGCAGGCGCCGATCGAGAACCTGGCGACGCTCGGCATCATTGCCGGATACCCGAACGGCACTTTTTTGCCCGAAGCGGGCGTTACCCGGGCTGAGCTTTGCGCCCTGCTGATGCGGATCAAGGGGATCGAGATCAAGCCGGGCTGGCAGCAAGGGTTCATGGACGTACCGGCGACCCACTGGGCAGCGCAACACATTATCGAAGCGGTCAAAGAGAACCTGGTCAAAGGCTATCCGGACAGCACTTTCCGGCCGAACAGTAAAGTGACCAGGGCCGAAGGGCTCTCGATCCTGGCCCGGTTCGACCGTTTGACCAAACCGCGGCTTTCCGTCCTGCCGTTCAGCGACATTAACGGCCGCTCCTGGGCTTATAACGAGATCGCCGCGGCCAAAGAGGCGGGCTGGCTGACCTTCCTCAGCGGTAAGAATTTTGAACCGAACCGCGCGATGACCCGCGCCGAGGTGGCCGAGGTCCTGGCCAGGACCTCGCAAATGGCCGCCCAGATCCGCACCCTTAACACATGGTAAAGCGTCTCCCCAAACGAAAACCGGATAGCCATAAAGGCGATTACGGCAAGGTCCTGGTCGTTGCCGGTTCGCGCGGGATGCTCGGCGCCGGCGTTCTAGCGGCGCGCGCCGCTTTGCGGACCGGTTCCGGGCTTGTTTACTGGGCCGTACCCGACGACCTTGTCAACTTTGCCAACACCATTACGCCCGAAGTCATTGTTGTTTCCCTTAATGAGTTGGCTAAGGTCCAGCCGGATTCGGTCGCGATTGGCCCCGGCATCGATCCACAGCAAGATATTAATAAATTAATTCATCAATTATTGACTTTAAATTCTAAATTAATAATTGACGCGACCGCTTTGCCAGCGTTAACCAAGAGCCCGGATTTGCTCAAGCCGTTCGCCAGCCAGGCTGTTATTACGCCGCATCCGGGCGAGATGGCCAAATTGCTTGGTCTGACGGTCGAGGCCGTTCAAGCGAACCGCCAAGGCATCGCCCTGCAGGCGGCGGTGAAGTTCGGCGCGGTCGTTGTCCTCAAGGGTAATCGGACCGTTATCGCCGAGCCGGCCGGGAAGTTCGCGATCAATAAAAACGGTAATCCGGGGATGGCGACCGCCGGCGCCGGCGATGTCCTGACCGGGATGATCGCCAGTCTGGCCGGGCAGGGCTTTTCCGCCTGGGACGCAGCCGTGACCGGCGTTTATTGGCACGGTTTAGCCGGCGACCAGGCCGCCAGGCTCTGCGGGGAGCAATCGCTTACCGCTTCTGATATCATAGCTAACATCCACCATGGTCTACAAAAGAGTCGCTGAAAACGTCGGGGATAAAACGATCCTCCTTTTTGAGGGGCTGGGCCGGGTCGTGATGCTTGCCCAAGAGACGATCCGGGGGATCCTGGCCGGGAAAACCCGACTTAAGCTGACGCTGGAGCAAATGGTCAAGATCGGCTACGAGTCGGTCCCGCTGGCGCTGGTCGCTTCCGGTTTTGTCGGCATGGTCTTTGCCATGCAGATCGCCACCGAGTTCGTCCGCTTCGGCGCCGGCAAGTTCGTCGGCGGGGTCATGGCGATCGCCATGGCGCGCGAGCTGGGACCGGCGCTGGTCGGCATCGTCATTGCGGCGCGGGTTTCCGCGGCCATTGCCGCCGAGCTCGGCACCATGCAAGTGACCGAGCAGATCGACGCGCTCAAGGCGCTCGGCAGCAACCCGGTCCGCTACCTCGTCATCCCGCGCTTTATCGCCAGCGCCCTGATGCTGCCTCTCCTGACGGTCGGCGCGATCGTCACCGGTTTTGTCGGCGGTTATTTTGTCGCTGTTCTGGTCGGCCACATCAATCCGGTGGAGTACCTGGAAACTGCCCGTTCGCTCCTCACGCTTTGGGATATTTTTGGCGGGCTGACCAAGACCTTTTTCTTCGGCATGGTGATCGCCGTCGTCGCCTGTTACAAGGGGTTGAACGCCGCCGGCGGCGCCAAGGGAGTGGGGGAAGCGACCACTTCGTCGGTCGTCACTTCGCTGATCAGCCTGTTCGTGCTCAACTATTTCCTTTCCATGGCGTTCTTTAAATGATCAAGCTAAACAAATTAAGTAAAAGTTTTTGCGACCATAAGGTGCTCGACGGGGTCGACCTGGAGATCCCCGACGGCCAGGCGCTGGCGGTGATCGGCCCGTCCGGCTGCGGCAAGAGCACCCTGCTCAAACTGCTGATCAGGCTGGAAGAACCGACCGGCGGCAGCGTTACCGTCAACGGCCGGGATATCGCCAAGCTCGACGAGGAGGGACTGATCGGCCTGCGGCAAAAGGTCGGCATGATCTTCCAGTACGGGGCGCTCTTCGATTCGCTCTCGGTCTACGAGAACGTGGCGTTCGCCCTGCGCGAACACGCCAAATTGCCCGAGCGGGAGATCGCCAGGGTCGTCAAGGAAAAACTGCGGCTGGTCGAAATGGAGGGGACGGAAAAGCTGATGCCGGAAGAGCTGTCCGGCGGGATGCAAAAAAGGGTCGGCATCGCCCGGGCGCTCGCTTTTAACCCGACGATCATCCTCTACGACGAGCCGACCACCGGGTTGGACCCCATCACCTCTGTTACGATCGAGAATTTGATGGTAAAATTGGCCCGTGAGCTGAAGGTTACCTCGGTGCTGGTCACGCACGTGATGCAAACGGTGCAGCGGGTCGCCAACCGGGTCGTCATGATGAACGAAGGTAAATTCATCGAGCTTGGTTCGCCCGCCGAGGCGGCCAGGTCGAACGAGCCGATCGTCAAACGTTTTATTACTGGAGGGGTCTAATAATATGGGTTTATCCACCGCGGCCAAGGTCGGGCTTGTCACCATCCTCGGTCTCAGTCTGCTGGCCGCCGTTGTCGCCTGGAAGACCGAGATCTTCATGATCGGCCAGGGGTACGAAGTGATCGCTTCGTTCGAGAACATCGAAGGGTTGACCATCGGCTCCGAGGTCCGCTTCCGCGGCTCCAAGATCGGCAAGGTGATGAAGATCGATCCGGGCCCGTACGACATTAAGATCTTCTCGGTCGTGGATAAAAGCATCAAGATCCCGGCCGATTCGGTCCTGCGGGTCTCTTACGACGGGATCGTCGGCGTGAAATATCTGGAGATCAAGCCGGGGACCTCCGAGGTGATGTACGTTAAAGGGGAGATTTTGCCCGGGACCCGCACTTCGGCGATCGTCGATTTCGTCGATATCGGTTCCAAGAACCTGGAAGAGACCAGGGCTATTCTGCAAGCCGTCCGCAAGATCATCGAGAACCCGGCGCTGCAGCATTCGTTCGTCAACGCGGTGGTAGTGGCCGACCGGACCGCGATCCAGCTGGAAGAGCTGACCAAGGAACTGCGGGCGACCAACAAGGGGATCCAGGATATCGTCGCCGATCCCAAGTTCCAGGCGAACGTCAAGGGGACGATCCACGAGACCGAGCGGACCCTCTCTTCCGCCAACGCCTTTTTCGCCAACATCGGCCGGGTCAACATGCGTGCTTCGGGCGGCGTTGATGTCGGCTCCACCGCGAACGCGGTCCGCGGCGACGTTGATATTATCCAGAGCGACCAGACCTATTACCGGCTCGGTTTCGGCGAAGGTCCGAGCCGGACGCCGGCGCTGCTCGACTTTTTGCTGACCAATAAATCGAACGATCGTTTTGGTTTCCGGCTCGGCGTGATCAACAGCCAGCTGGGCGGCGGGTTGGTCCTGTATCCGAACGCCAAGGGTAACATTCTGGCCGATATATACGATATCAACAACCCGCGGCCGAACAATCCGAAAGTCAGGCTGGGGTACGAACACGAAATGCAGGATTACATGGACCTGCTGCTGCAGGGGGACGACCTGCTTAACGCCGGGAGCCGCAACTATATGTTCGGCGTCCGCGTCAAGCCGCAGGGGCAGAGGCTGTTCTAGTCCTTATTTGTGTTTCAGGACCCAGCCGTTGCTGCCGCAGACGATCGAGCCGGTAAATGACGGCGCCCCCGGGATAAATACCCCTTCAAACGTCGCCGGAAAGCCGGTTAAACTGCGGGCCCAATTCACGCCGTTATCCGTGCTTTTGTAAATAACGCCTTGACTGGAGACCAGCAAGGCGGCATTTGTATCAAATAGCGCTTTATGAAAGTTTTCCGAGCCGCCCGGGCCCAAGTTGATCCAGCTCGAGCCGTCGTAATATTTGACATAACCGTTGTTCCCGGCCGCAACCATCGTATAAGGGTCCTGCAACTGAATGCCGTGGACAAAGCTGCCGGCTTCCGTGGAATCAAGGTAAGTTGCGCCTTGGTCCCCGCTCCAGAGGATCTTGCCGCCGGCGGTTACGACTTCCCAAGTTAAGTTGCTGGCCGCGTTAAAATCGACCAAGGCTTCGGTGGTATTGATGACCCGGAAATAATAAGCCCAGGCGGTAACCGTCGGATCGGTGCTTTGGAAGATTGAACCATCTTGATTGATTATGCCCAGGGTATTTCCCGGCATGCTAAAGCAGGCGATCAACGGTTCGGAGGTCGGATTATTGGTAAAGGCAGTTACCCAATTCGTGCCGCCATCGGTTGATTGTAAAATGACCGAGCTGTTCTTTCCGACAATAAACATGCCGGCATCGATGGAAGTCGCGGCGGTCAGGTGAGCGGTGCCGACTTTTTGCGCCGTCCAGTCGGTCGGTTCACCCGAGCTATTTTTCGTCAAATTGCCGGTCAGAACGAAAGAAACAGAGGCTGGATCGAATGTCCAGCCGGCCTGCCAGAATGTCATGCTCCAGAACCCGGCCGGGACCGAGCCGAAGGAGAAGTTCCCGGCTGGATCGGTCGTCGTGGTGCCAACGCCTTCGATCGTGACCAGCACGCCGGCGATCCCGTACCCCATGATATTGGCCGTTCCGTTGACCGTGTACGTCGCGACCGGGCCGGTAGTGGTCGTTGTTGTGGAAGTGGTAGGCGTGCCGGTAGTCGTTGGTCCGGTGCCGGTCGTCGTGGTCGTACCGGCGGCCGTGGTGGTCGTTGCGGCCGTTGTTGAGGTGGTAGCGGGCGTGGTGGTCGTGGTCGCGCGCTCGAGCGGGGCGCTCGAAGTGCAGCCGCTTAAGCCGACCAGCAAGACGAGGATAGCTAACGGAACAAAATATTTCATTTTTTCCCTCCGACGGCAATTGTAACATTGACTATTATAGTGTGCAATGATATTATTGCCTGCGAATATGAAGAAAACCGGCTTATTTCTAATGCTGGTTTCCGCGGTTGTCTTACTGACCACTGCCTCTTTTGCTGCGGTTAAACCGTTTCAGATCATCGATTCGGTCTCCCCATCGTCCATTATGACCGGTGAGAGCCATGAGCGGATCACGATCACCGGCCGCGATCTGCAACATGTCACGACCGTGGAGTTCACCCCGGCCGCGGGCCTGACGATCGACCCGGGGACGCTGACCGTCGTCTCCGACAGCCAGATAACTTTTGACCTGACCTGCGACGTTACGGCCGAGGCCGTCGCCCGCAACATCCGCGTTATCAAGAATGACGGCTCCAGCTACGAAGTGTTCGCCGGCCTGATGGTCGTCAACCTGGCGGTCACGCCGCCGGCGATCAGCGGCATGTCGCCGTCCGGCGCGAACGCCGGGGAAACAGTTTTTGCCACGATCGAAGGGGCCTTGTTCGATCCGGCGGCGGTAGTTTCCAACCTCAGCTCCAGCATCACCATTACTTCTTATGAAGTGGTCACTTCCGGCCGGATCACGGTCGGTTTTTCCGTCAGCTCGGCTGCTTCCGGCGGGGTGGCGCCTTTTGTCGTGACCAATCCCGATTCCGGTTATGCGACCTATAATTTCGCGGTCACCAACACCGATCCCGCTTTCGCGGTCGTCGGCGTTTTTCCGCCGATGCCCAGTTTCCCGCGGGACGCGAATAACGATATCACGGTCAGCAATTTCGCCCTCTACGTCACCGGCGTCAGCCAGGACGCCACCGTCAGCTTTTCCGACCCGAACGTCAAGTCCTCCCAAACCGTCGTTTCGCCGGAGGCGCTGATCCCGGGCACGACCCAGCGGGGGGTCATCTTCCTCGGCACGCTGACCATCGGCAAGGCGGCCACCGGCAGTTCGGTCCAGATCACGGTCAACAATCCGGACGGTACGACCGCCAGCACGAGTATTAACTTGATCGATAAGAACAGCTTTGCCGATTATATCGGCCTGATCCTGGCCGGGCCCAGCTTTTATACGCCGGAAGACGAGATCAAGGTCAACGCGATCATGAATAAATTGCCTTCCAGCCTCCAGTTCGTCATGGTCGGGCCGAGCTTCTCCCAAAAGACCGATTTTACCGTCCCGACCGGGGGAGGAACGGTCTTTGCCGCCGGCTCAGGCCCGGGCAAGGTCCGCTCGCTGACCGTTCACCCCCTGGCCGGCGAACAAGCGCGAATAACCATTAAGGTGCCGGCCCGCGATGACCTGGGTAAAGAACAGCTCGGCATGCTGATCGGCGCGATCAGGATTCCGGAAAACAACGAAATGAAAAAGCTGAGGATCGTTATCGCCAGATGAGAAAGGCCTTATTAGCCATAATAATGGTAGGCGCGCTGGTCGCGGGGATGGCGGCGGCCCAATTCCAGGCCGTCGACCCGTCGGATCGCTGCCTCAACGCCCGGGTGATCGGCCTCGGCCGGACTTTCGTCGGCCTGGCGGATGACGCTTCGGCGCTCTACATTAATCCGGCCGGGTTAGCCCGGACCAGGGATTGGCAGCTCGACACTTTATCCGGCAAGTTCCTGGAGGATTACAGCTACCTGTCGCTGGCCGGAGTTTATCCGACCCAGTACGGTAATTTTGCCCTGGGGCTCGGCGGCTATTCGATCGGCGGCGCTTATGCCACCAAGATGGTCGAAGGTTCCGACCCGAACGATCCGATCTACGAGATCGACATGTCCCAGCCGCAGATCAGCAACAGCAATTACGTTTATTCGCTCGCTTACGCGACCGGCCTGGAGCGCCTTTACAACAAGTTAGCCTGGGCGGACAAGGTCTCGCTCGGCGCCAATCTTAAGCTTTTTAACGTCGGACTGTCGGGCGACTCGATCAGCAACGGCAACGCGACCGGCACTCAGCTGGACCTGGGTTTGCTGGTAACGCCGCATAAAGCTTTGACGCTCGGCGCCGCCTTCCAGAACGTTCTGCCCGGGTCTCTGGGCGGTACGCTGAACTATGCCAGCGGCCACAAGGAAGGATTCCCTCATAACGTGAAGGTCGGCGGGGCGCTAAAATTGCTCGGCCAGCAAAATGCGCTTTATAAAACGGGCCAGGAAGTGATGCTGCTGGCCGACATGGATTACCAGATCCAGGTAGCCAAGACCTTGCCGCTCTACCACTTGGGCGTGGAATGGTCGCCGATCACGATGATCGCCATCCGTGCCGGGATCGACCAGGCGATCGAAGGGGACGGGACCGGCGCCAATATCCAAACGGTCAACAACCTGGCGGGCGGCGTCGGGGTCAAATACGGCGGTTTCCGCTTCGATTACGGTTACCACTCTTTTGTCACGCTGCCCGGCGTCTCCAATTCGTTCTTCTCGCTCAGCTATTCGCCGGTCAAATTGGTGGAGGAAACCGGCGAACGGCTTACCGTCCAGTCCGACAAGCTGATGACCTACGACGAGAAGTTGGCGGTCACCGGCGCGATCAAGGACCCGCGCATCCGGAGCCTGCTGGTCAGCGGCCGGCTCGCGAAGTTCGACCTGAAAGGGAACTTTAACCAGCCGATCGACCTGACCATCGGCAAAAATGCCCTCGTAGTGGAAGGGAAAGACGCGGCCGGCAAGCTGATCGACCAGAAAAAGGTCCGTGTCCTCCGGCTCCAGCCGTTCCCCGACGTCCCTGAAGGCTACTGGACGAGAGAAAAGATCTCCTTGTTGGCCATGCAGGGGGTACTGACCGGTTATCCCAACGGCACCTTCAAGCCCGAAGGGAATATTACCCGGGCGGAAATGGCTACATTATTAATGAAGTCGCGGGGCGCGAGCCTTGAATCGGCGGCCAATGCCGGCTTTAAGGACGTTCCCGTCAAGCATTGGGCGGCCAGATTCATCGCTCAGGCGGCGGAGCAGGGGATCGTCAAGGGTTACCCGGGCAACCTCTTTAAGCCGAACGGGAATATTACCCGGGCGGAAGGACTGGCGATGATCGCGCGGTTCGCCGGGATCTCGGAAGAGACCTACTCCAACATTTTCCCCGATCTGCCGGCGACCCACTGGTCGGCCGGCCTGGTGGAAGGCGCTTTCCGGGTCAACATCCTCGATTATCTCCAAGGGAAGAACTTGGAACCGAACAAGCTCCTCTCCCGCGCCGAAACGGTCGAGATGCTCTATCAAACGGATTACATGCAGTGGGTCTTGAAGAAGGATCTGCTGAATTGGGACTCCTACTAAGCTTCGTTATTCAATAAAGGGGGAAGATTCAATGAAAAAGATATTAGGGTTAATTATGGTTTTGGGTATTCTGGTGGCGGCGAGCGGTGTTGGGTGGGGGGTGGTGCCGAACAAGATCAGTTTTACCGGTAAGTTAACCGGGCTATCAGGCCCGCGGCAATTGACCTTCACTTTTTACGACGCGTTGACCGGCGGAAATCTCGTTGACACGGCCGATCATCCGGTTACGGTCACTCCTGATCCCACCAGCGGCATATTTTCCACTGAAATCGACACGGCTGGCACCGCCCTGGTATTTGACCGGCCTTACTGGGTGGAAATTAAGGTCGGCGAGACCGTCCTCTCCCCGCGCCAGGCGCTTAACACCGTGCCTTACGCCTTTCGGGCGGCGTTGGCGGACAGCGTTGTGGGCGGGAGCGGAGGTGGACAATGGTCTTCCTCCGGCAGCAACATATATTATTCCGGCGGTAATGTCGGAATAGGCTCAAACACTAATCCAACAGCCAGATTGCAAGTAGTTGGACCGACCAGCGGCGGTGGTTATGGGGTAACCGGGGCGGCCATGGGGAATATCGGGATCCTGGGCGAAGGAGTGGAGGTTGGCGCCGGCGTTGCCGGGGTAGGCGATAACGGCTACGGTGTTTACGGGCGCAGCACCAATAAGATCGGGGTATTCGGCGGCGGCGGCGCCGCCGGCGGTTCGTTCGAAAGCGTCAGCGGCTTCGGAGTATTTGCCAAAGGCCCCAAGAATTTCTTTTCCGGCAAGATCGGGATCGGGACCTTAAACCCCGAAGTTCCGCTTGACGTGATCGGCGGCGGTTACCTGAACGAGTACAGCAGCGCTTCTTACCCGTATCTGTCGTTCCGCCGCTATCGCGGTTACCCGACCAGCCCGAGCGCCGTGCAATACGGCGATGTCCTGGGCGGCATCTTCTTTTGGGGGTATGGCAACGGCTTAAGCCGTTCCGGCGCCAGCATCAGGGCGATCTCGACGGGAGCCCCTGTGTCTTATGCTCCCAGCTTGTTGTCTTTTTCTACTTCCAACGGGTCCGTGTTTGAAGAGCGGATGGTCATCAATGATGTCGGCAATATTGGTATCGGGACTGGAACCACCAATCCAACCAGCAAGTTACAGATTAAAGGAACGACCAATACGTCATATGTTTATCTGGGCGCCAACGAGGATATCTATCTGCGGCCGGGGAAAGACACCGGCAGCCTGATAATCGATCGGGGAAAAGTCGCGGTCGGGACGACGAGTCCAACCTCGCCGCTGCATGTTGTCGGCCCGACCAGCCTGAAATATGCCGCCAGGTTTGAAGGGGGGAGCGACGGCGCCTTATACGTCAACGGCAATTCCCATTTGTTCGGCAATGTCGGGATCGGCACGCCAGGTCCCTCCTCACCGCTGCATGTTGTCGGCTCAACGAGCTTGAAATACGCCGCCAGGCTGGAGGGGGGAAGCGATGGCTCCCTCTACGCGGATCGGATCGATGCCTATGCTACTTCCAGCTTGGGTATCGCTTTGAGAGCGAAAAGCTCGAAATGGCATGCCCTTTATTCTTATGCTGATGTTGTTGACGGCTTGGGTGGGGATGGGCTCAACGCGACCGCGCTCAAAGGCGCCGGGGTATATGGACAGACGCTTGGCTCTTACATAACAAAATCCGCTCATCGGCCTTCTACCGCGCACGACGGCAAAGCTGTCTATGCCCACGCTTCCGGCAATAGCGGCAACAAGATCCTGTATTACGGCAACCTGGATACGACGACGACCGGCTATAAGTACCTTGCCTGGCTGGAAACGAACGCCTCGGAAAAATTTACCGTTGACTCCAACGGGGGAGTCTGGAAAGCGGGCTCGGTCGCCGGCGGCGATTATCACGGCAAGTACGCCGACATCGCCGAATGGATCAAGGCCAGCGACAAGGCCCTGGAGCCGGGCGACGTCGTCGTGCTCGATCAAGCCAACGCCAAGAACATCAAGAAAAGCGCGCGGCCGGCCGACAAGCTGGTTGCCGGCATTATTTCGGAAAAACCGAGTTTTCTCGGCGGCTATCTTGACGAATTAATGGACAAGAACACTCCCGACGCGGAACAGCAAATGGCCGCCAAGGGGTACGTTAAGCTGGCGCTGGCCGGACAGGTCAAAACCAAGGTCTCGGCCGAGAACGGTCCGATCGAGATCGGCGACCTGCTGATTACTTCCGCTACGCCGGGCTGCGCCATGAAAGCGCCGGAAAATCCCCGGCTGGGAACGGTGTTGGGAAAGGCGCTCGAGCCGTTAAGCGCCGGGACCGGCAAGATTATCGTGCTGGTGACTTTGCAGTAATCGGGTTGCTCGAAAAGCCGAAAATGTAAATGGAATAATGAAAAAACTGTCCCTTATCTTTATTTTGCTCTGGCTGGCGACTTCCGCCGGCGGCGTTGATTTGAAGGCGGTCGTCCCCGGCGGGTCCGGGCAGCCGCAATCGGCCGACGGCCAGATCAAACTGATCGACTTTCAAGGCGAAGCGCCGGCTGGGAAAGCGACGGAGGGTAGTACGACGCTGATCATCGGCGGCGCGGCGCTGCTTGGCGCGGCCGGCCCGGCGCCGGAAGTCGAAGGCTGGGTGCCGCTCGCCATTAAACGGCAGGGGAAAGATCTGGAGATCAGCTGGAATAACGACCTATATCCCGCTCCGCGGCTCTTTGCCCTGGACAGCGCCACCGCCGGCGACTACCAGAACAATTACGACGACAGCAAGTGGTCCCTGGTCGCGGCTAACGGCGCCCTGGTCGCCGGAGTTACCGGTTATTCTTATTCACCCGGCAAATTGGTCCACCAAAACCAGGTCGGGACCGGTACGGCGGCCATGTATTACAAAGGGATCCAAGCCGGAGCAAGCCCGGCGGCCTATTTCTCGCAGGCGGGAGCGGTCGGCAAGATCAACGTTACGGTCGGGCTGGACTGGAACATGGTTTCGCCGACCGTTTTTGCCAATTCCTTGAACAAAACGCTCGGGACCGACTTCATCGCCGGCGACGAGCTTTACAACTGGGACAATTCGAGCCAGCAGGCCTTGTCCAAGGTCGCCGTTTTCGACGGGACCGCCTGGCAACTGGTCAATTCCGCCAGCTGGAACAATCTGGCCAACGGCGTCGGCTACGGCTTGAATATCCTCAACCTGCCTTCCGGCCAGACGACCCGGACCATCACCTTAGTTGGGAATGTCCGGCCGGACAATTTTGCCGCCGTGATCAATAAGGACTGGAACAAGATCGGCGCTCCTTTCCCGCACTATACGACACTGAACGGCAACTCGGGTTTTACCGCCGGCGTCAGCCAAAGCGGCGACGAGTTTTGGATGTGGGACCTGGCCAGTAAAGGGCTGACCAGGGTCAGCAAGTTCAACGGCAGCGTCTGGACGCCGGAATTCGTCCTGCGGCCGGGCGTCGGCTACGGTTACAACTATATGGGCAAGGAGACCGAGCCGCTGCCCTGGCAGATCAATAAGCAATAAGGAGGAAATGTTGACATGAACAAATTAAAACAAAAGGGGGTCTGGCTGCTGCTGGGTTGGTTGGCTGTCGCCGCTCTTTCGCCCGCCTGGGGCGCGCTGTACGCCGGCAACGTTTTTCTCAGCGCTACCGTCTTGAACGGCACGCAGATCGTCGGGGTTTTCACCGCCAAACCGCACCAGAACACGCTCGCGGCGGACGGGATTGCCACCGCGGTCGTTGCCGACAACCAGACCTATGCCGGCACCACCTACGCCAAAATGATCAGCATTGAAAAATGCCCGGCCGAAACCGCTTATATTCTGTTGAAGGGGGGAGGGATATACGCGGTCACCAGCGTTAAGCTGAAAGACTCATCGGCGCCCAACATTGTCCTGCCCAAGCCGGATTTTTACACGACCGGCGATCCGCAACCACCGGTCATCGGCGAGATCAAAAAGGGATTTGAAACGGCCAAAGTGCTTTCCCTGACCTATGATCCGGCTTACGACTATTCCGGCACCGGGATCGAGATCATCGGCAGCGGCAGCGGCGTGCTGAAACAGGGCAAGGTGGCGGAGTACTCGATGGGGGAGATGGTGAACGGCGTAACGCTGGAAAGCAGCAAGACCTACACCTTTAAGATCTGGGGGATCGTCAGCGGAGTGACGGAGAACCAGGCCAAGTCGAACGCCAAGGACTTCACCATGAACAGCGGCGGCGCGCAAAACGCCTCGACCGAGACCTATAAACTTTCCGCCGCCGGTTTTGGCTTGAACACCCTGGCGATCTCGTTCGACCGCGCTAAAGGGGAGGTCAAAGGGATCGGCGGGATGAGGGTCGCTACCCAGGGGACCGTCCTGACGGTAGAACGGGTGATCAAGGAGATCAACCGCCAGGCGGGCGGAAAACTGATCGTTAAGTCTGTCGGCTTTTACGATAACGCCCGCAAGGTCCAGGTCGGATTGTCCCGGGTCGATGCGGTGCTTACCGATTCGATCGCGGTCAACGACACGGCGCAGAACATCCTTGACCGCGACGTGACCGGACAGCCGCTGCAGATCGCGGTTACCGATGACCTGTGGTTCGAACTAACGGGGTATAAATAAGAACAAGTGCGACGTTTCCTGCTTATAATTTTAATAGCGTTGTTGGCCGGCGGAGCCGCCCTGGCGGACCAGCAGGCCCCCTTGTATCCCAACGCCTATTGGGTGACCGGTCTTCTCCGCCAGAGCTTGGCGCCCGCCGGGACCTACCGCGTGGTCGCTTGCCGCGACAAAGCGGCTGCCGCGGCGGCTTACGGTTATTGCGACGTCAGGGTAGGTTCGGAGAACACTTACGCCGTCAACCTGCTCGAAGATAACCGTTTTATGCCCGCCGTCGGGGAAAGCTATTATGTCGGCGTGGTCGGCAAGCCGGACGTTAACGGCGATATTTACGGCGTCAACTGGAAGGAATTTACCGTCGGACCGGCGAACAAGGGGTACGTGCCGTTCGACCTGACCTTGGTCAAAGGGCAGGGCATCGACGATCCGACCAAACCGCCGATCGGCCCGGACTCCGGCCTGATCAATCACGCGCAGATCGAGCGGGTTGCCGACAGCCCGGGCTCCGGGATCAGGTTGCAGTGGCTGTATTCCGACGCTCTAGCGGTCAAGCGGGCGGATATCTGGCGCCTGGCCGGGGCCGGAGAGACCTATTCCGCCAATAAGACCTGGCTCCTGGCCGCTGCCGATCTAAGCGCGACCGAGTGGATCGATAATTTTAAGGACGCGGCCAATAACGAGATCAAGGTCGGCAACAACATTAACGCGTACTATAGGATCATTCCCGCCGGGACAGTGCCCGGGCCCAGCTCGGCCGACCCGAAGATCTTCGATCCGCTTAATAACGAAAAGACCGTAGGCAAAGTTGATATCGTTTTAAAAGAGCAATACAACGCGATCACGGCCCCGTTCAAGCTGGACAATTATGCCTTGTCAGCCCTGATCGGCGAGCAATTGGCGGAAGGTGACCAGATCCATTACTGGAACGATCGCGACCAGACCTACAACATCATGACCAAAACGGCCAATTGGCCGTCTTACACTTTTAAGGAAGTCGAGGGCTTCTTTGTTTACCTGTCCGATCCGCAGAACAAAGGGCGCCGCGAATACCTGACCCTGGTCGGTTTCGTCGGCGGCTTCCCGGCCGGTTTCACCTGGCCGCTGGGCAAAGAGTACAATCTGCTCGGTTATCCGTATCCCGGCAGCGACCTGGCCAACACCCTCGGGTTCCGGCCGAACGAAGGCGACCAGTTCCACCAATGGAACTGGATCAGCCAGGGATTCACTTTAACTACCTATGTCGGCGGCCAGTGGAAGGATGAGGCGGTTACCGTCCTTGCTTTAGGCGAAGGGAAATTCTATTACGTTCCCCTGACCAGTCCGACTGATAAGTGGGAATTGAAATTCTAAGGAGGATGAGCGTTTATGCGTAAAATATGGCTGAAAAGGTCGGTGATCATGCTGCTCTTGCTGCCGCTCCTGGCGACGCAAACGTTGGCAGCCGGCATCGTGCTGAAGATCGCGGAGAACGGCTTGCAAGGCTGGACCGGCACGCTCAACCCCGATTACACCGGCGGGAACGCCGACGCTGCCAATATCGAATTCTTCAAGGGCTCTATCCCCGGACCGCTGGAAACCGGCGGCCGCTTCGCTCCCGCTTACACCTGGCTGCCGGGCGCCAAAACCCATCAATACGACGACACCGGCGTTAACGGCGGCAGCGTTTATATCCGCAGCTGGGACGGCCCGGCCCGGACCCAGGGAAGCTATTACGGTAAATCGGCGCCTTATGCCGCCGCGTCCGGCGCGCAGCCGGCTTTACAGTACCCCGTTGCCCCATTTAAGACCGACTTCCTGGCTGACAAGCCGAAGAACGCCCCGATCATCAATGCCGTTGCCGAAGCGAACAAGCGGATCGGGGAGACGCCGAACGTGGTGTTGAACCTGGCGGTCGACTACAGTTACAGTTTGGGCATGCCGAAGATCGAAGTGACCGGCTACGATCTTAAGTATTGGATAGCGCCTGAGACCGAGCCGGCCGACAATGACGCTAATCGGGTAGTTTCGCTCGGCGGCACGACCTTTAACCTGCCGGCCAATGACCCGGTGACCAATGCTCCGTTCAACAGCGGCACCTACTATTTTAAGGTCCGGGCCAAGAACTGGTTCGGTGCCGGTCCCTGGAGCGTTACCAAGGAATGGAAAACGCTGAGCGGCGCCGCAGGCGGCCCGAGCACCAAGACTTATGATTTTAACGTCGTCAGCGCCCTGGGCGTCAACACTTTTGCCGTTCCCTTTACCACTATTGCCACACCGGACGTCACGACCGTCAGGAAATTCGTCAGGCAACTGAACAACACGGCCGGCGGCAACGTGGTCGCGCTTTGCGGATACTGGGACAATACCGCCAAGGCCTTGAAAGGCGGGCCGGTCACTTACAAGAGCGCGACACTGAACGCCTTTGACGCTGAAACCGCCACTATGTTGGGCGGCCTCGGCAATATCGTCGCTGACCGTGCCTACCAGATATCGGTCACCCGGGACGTCAGTTTGTCCATTACCGGAACGAGGTAAAGAACCAGCTAATGCTAAAAAGGGTCATCTATCTTAGTTTGTTCGTCATGGCCACGGCGCTGGCAGCGGCTGCGCTGCCGCCGTACCCGGTCGATTACCCGCTGACCGGTAAAGTGACCGGTCCGACCGGCGTCGGTCTCGGCGGCCGGACGATCAGGCTGTATCGCGACCAAACCAAGGGAATAGCAACTACGCTTACCAATCCGGACGGCACTTTCCGGCTTAACGTGTTTGACGTCTGGCCCGACGGCATCAAGGTCGGCGACGATTATACCGTTGATTCGCCCGTCAAGGACGGGGCGGAGGGCAAGCCGCTGACCGGCAAATACGTTACCGGCTACGGCTACGATGCCTTGCCCGGCCCGCTGGTCTTAACGGTAACGGGGTCAGCGGCCCCACCGGCCGGTCCGGCGACGCCGGAAACGGGCGTTGTTCCGCTGCTGGAGCCGGCTCCGACCGTGAAACTCTATTTCGGCAACCGGGTCTACCAGCCCAACCTTTACTGGGTCAAGGAGAAAGGGGACAGGCCATTCATCGTTTCGCCCGATACCAACCTGAAAGTCGAGGCGGCGATCGAGCTCCCTTACACTTTGGCCAAGGATATCGAATCTTACAAGATCGTGGTCGACGAAGGGACCTCCGCGTCCCGCACGGTCACGCTTAATGCCGCTAACGTCGAGAAAAAGACCTATGCCTCTGGCACGACGGCGGATGAAGGCTACATTACTTCTATGAACCTAAAATATAAATTCGACGAGCCGCTGCTCGAGGGGAAACACGAGATCAGCGTGACCGTCCGGTCCAGCGGCCTGCGCGGTACCGCTGCCGTCAGCGCTCAGTCCGCGACCATTGAGGTCATGGGCGGGCCGCTCCGCGTTATCGGCATCCCGATCACTTTCCCGAGCCCGTACAGCATCATCAAGGACGGGACCGTCAGCATCCAGTACGAACTCTCCGCCAACGGCAACGTTACGGTTTACCTGACGTCGCCGACCGGCGAGATCGTCAAAAAATGGAACTGCGCCGCGGGAGCCGAAGGCGGCAGCGCCGGCGTTAATAAACTTACCTGGGACGGCCGGAGCGACCAGGGTTACCAGGCCGGCAACGCCATTTACCTCGGTTCGATCCTCTCGCGCGATGAGAATCGCTTGCTGGCCAAGTATAAACTGACGGTCGTGAACTAACGAAAGGTGAAGGGATGAAAAAAATATTATTGTGCCTGTTACTGATCGCCGCCGCGACGGCTGTGCTGGCCGCGACCGAAGAGGCCGGCCTGATCTGGTCGCTGCCCGGGACCAAACTCGCCCTGCCGGCGCTCTTTACCGACGGCGAGGGCGGTATCGTGCTTTTTTCCCACGATGTCGGCGCTTATGACTCGGTCAACAAGACGATCAGCAAGATCAGGGCCCAGGCCCGGCGGATAACGCCCACTGGTTCCCTGCAGTGGACGACGGTCCTTGGCACCAACGAAGCCAGCAGCTCGGTCGGCTGGGGGAGCGGTTTTTCCGCGCAGAAAAACGGCGCCCGCGCCGCCGATTATAATTACGTTTTTGGCGTCAACCAGATCAAGCCGATGTACACCGGCCGGGCCGGCGCCGTCACTTTTCGGAACACCAGCGCCGCGCCGGCCCGCGTGGCGCTCGACGACGGAGCGGGAGGCTTTTTCGCCACGATCGGCGGCACGGGGGTCCTATACGGCTTGAAGATCGACCAGACGGGAACGCTGACCACCACGATTAACCTGGTAGCAAAACCCGGAGTGGATATGACCGATGTCAGGGAAATGTCGCAGACCCCGACGCTGATCAAAACTTCCGACGGGGAATACGCCACGGTTTGGATAGAGGCGGCAACGTCAGAAGGCGGGATCGATCTCGACACTTCCTCGATCGTCTATATACAAAAAGTCGACAGCAGCGGGAACATGCGGTGGGGCGGCGGGACAACGAATACCGCTTTGCGGCTTACTCCCGCCGCGCTCCTGGTGACCGACCCCTTGGCAACCGGCGAAGCGAACGGAGAGATCCCGGTGATCGCCAGCGACGGGGCCGGCGGAGCCGTCGCTTTTTGGGTCCAGGACATGAGGAACTGGCAGACCCAGCGCAAGATCTGGGGGGCCCACATTCTCGCCAATGGCACTTTTGCGCCCGGCTGGGCGTCGATGGATATGCATGTTCCGAGCGGGACGATCGCCAATCTTTCCGCCATGTCGACGCGTGAATCGGACGGAAACAATTACTACTATATCGCTTTTAATACTTCGCCGACCACTTTGGAAGAATATTTTGTCATGCAAAAGTTCCAGGCGAACGGCTCGGCGGCCGCCGGTTGGCCTCCCGGCGGGATCCTGATGGATAATGAAGGACGCAGTACCGGTTATTTGGCTCCCGATGGCCGGGATGGCGCGTTGTTCTCGTATACCGCCCATCCGGACAGTTTGCCGGCGGGACTCAATTACGGCCGGGTGGCGCGCGTTACCAGCGGCGGCGGCCTGGCCTGGAAAGCTAACCTCACTACGGGCTTTGACTACCCCGCGCCGTTGACCTCGAAAGCGACCGCGGCCGAGATCATATACGTGTCCAGTACGCTTGAGGGCGCGCAATTTAGGGTGGTAGTTACTAAATTAAATCCGTTGGACGGCTCGTTCAACTGGCAAACAAAGATCGGTGCGCCGGGGATCGATTATTTCGGCTTGCCGGTAAGGGACGGAGCGGGCGGCGCCATCGTTACCTGGTGGAACAGGGATGCTCTTCCCGTTGGTGAAGCGGACATGCTGCCCAGAAGGATATATGCCCAGCGGATCAGCGGTTCGGGCGAGGTGTTGTGGCAAAACCAGGCGATGATCACCGTCGAATCCGGCGCCGCTGATAATGACTATTTTACGGCCGGCGTTAGCTGTCTTGGCACGGGGGAAGCGAATGTCCTGACCATGCCGCTGGTCGGGGTCACCGGATTGCTCGCCCGGGTCGGCGACCAGTCGGTTGACCAGCTGCTCTACAACGCGCAAAAGCTTGATGCTGCTTCCGGACGCAAGCTGTGGGGTTATGACGGAACGACTTTCCATGTCTTACCTACTTATGACACTGATAATATCGGTTCTCTGGCGGTGGGAGCCGATGACCGGGGCGGAGCGATCTTTACCTGGACCTATTCCAAAGAGGTATACGCCAGCTGGGTCGACGCCAACGGTTCGCCGGAAGCGGCCTTTTTGTCCGGCCCGGCCGTGGTGGCGGTCAAGACCGCCGCCACCAATAATACCTTCCCGCAGGTCCATTACACCGGCAGCGATACCGCCGTTATCCTGTGGGACCATAATAATAGCGGGCTAAAAACCTTCCGCGCGCGCACGCTGAGCCGGAGCGGGGCGCTGGGCGCCACCAACGTGCTGGCCAGCGGCCGCTCGGGGATGAACGTGACCAGGAATTCCTACCAGCTGGCCGACGGCCGGATCCTGGCGGTCGCCGACGATTTCCAGGTCAACAAGGGGAGGGGCCTCTTGATCAGCACCGCCGGCACGCTGCTTGGCAGTATAGAAGCCCCCGCCGGCCATGTGCTCTCCTCGGTCGCCCCGGCCGACGACAATACCGTGCTCTTCTCTTATTGCGCTTCCAGCGAAGCTTATAAATACGTCGGCGGACAGATCTACATCAATAAAGTCCCGGTCAGCAGCTGCGAAGGGGCGGCTTATCTTGTCGATCCGGCCACGGCCTGGCAAGTGCTGGGCCCGTCCGTGCCCCAAAGCGCTAACTTCGGCTATTCGCTTAACTACGACGGCAGCGGCGGCGCGATCGTGATCTTCATGGACCTGCGCGGCTTGTCGGCCGCCCAGGCCCAGCGTTTCAACGACCTTTACCTGGCCGACGGCTTGGACGGCATTTTATCGGCCGAAACGATGGCCATGCCGATCGCCGTTTACGGCCAGCGGCTGGACCGGAACGGCAACCGTCTTTGGGGGGAGAGCGGCGTCAAACTTTCCGACGGTTCCAAGGCGCAATTCTGGCCGGATAGCATCGCCAGTACCCCGAACGGAACGGCGATACTGGCTTATCTGAACATGGATACTTCTTATGACAAGGGACAGATCGGCGTTTTCGTCGAACCGCTGATCCCGGTCCGGAAGGTCGGCGCGATCGGCAGGAGCAACTTTTCCGTCGCGGCCGACGGCCTGGCGATCTCCTCCGCCGAACGGCGCGATTCATCGGCCAGCCCGGAAGTGATCGTGTCGCTGGCGAATCCGGGCGATATCGCCAGCCTCAAGGTCTACGTCAACAATGAGCTGAAGCTCAACAAGACGACCGGCCTGTCCGCCACCAATACCTTTACCCTCGACCTGTCGGTCAAAGGGACCTACGATATCAAGGTCCTGGTCACCGACCGGAACGGCAATGAATCGGTCATCAGTTTCACGCTGGAGTCGCCGGGCGCCGGCGTCATGGCGGTCGTCGGCACTCTGACCATCGCGCCCCTCCCTTATACGCCGACCGCCGGTGCGGCGACGATCAGCTATGTCCTGGCCAACGACGCCAGCGTCCGGCTGCTGGGGATGTCGCCGGTCGGCGGCGAACCGATCATCAACCGGACATTCCCGGCCGGGACCCAGGGAGGAATGGCTTCTTATAACGCGGTCAGCTGGGACGGCAAGGACCAAAGCGGTAATTATGTCGGCAACGGCATCTACCCGGTCAAGCTGTTGACCGCCGACGGCAAGGAATTAGGGAAGGCTTATATCGTTGTTAAGTAAGGTTTGCTTGACCGGCTTGGTCCGGTAAAGCATTTCCGCCACTTCGGCGCGGGTTAAGTTCCGGTTCGGCTCAAAATTCTGGCCGCTCAGGTAATTGAGTATCCCGCCTTCTTTGGCCGCCATCACGTCCAGCACCGACCAGTGCCGGCCCGGCAGGTCGGGGTAGGGCGCCTCGATCAGTTTGCCGCCGGCGATCGACAGGTCGGCAAAGCGGGCGATGATCGTCACCCCTTCGGCCCGCGAGATCTTCCCGTTCGGCTTAAATAAGTTGCCAGGATATCCTTTAGCCAGCCCAGCATTAACTGCCAAAGCGATGTATTTTGCCGCCCAGTGTTTCGAGTTTAGGTCTTTGAATTTCGGATTTGTTTCGGATTTAGTGTTTAGGATTTCGGGTTTTGCCTTGACCAGCAAAGAACATAACTCAGCCCTGGTAATATCCCCCTCGGGCTTGAATAGCCCGCCCGGATAGCCCGAAATAATGTTAAGCGTCGCCAGCGCCTCGATCGGCAGTTTCGCCCAATAGCCGGCTCCCACGTCGCTAAAACTGACCAGCCGGACGGCCCGCCAGCCGATCGTTTTCAGGTTATTCCCGGCCGCGTCCAACGCTTCCACGGAGAGACTGTTAGCGCCGAGCTTCAGGCTCAGTTCGGCGTCAAAATAATTATCCTCGTTGATCGGGATCCCCGCTTCCACGGTGCCGGCGATCCGGTCGATCACTTTCAGCAGGCGGCCGTTCTTCTCGTAGACCTTGACCGAGATCGGGTTGGTCCCGAGCATCAAGTTGACTTCCGGCGCCCCCTGATACGTGACAAATTGCCGCTTGGGCGCTGCCAGGCCGGGAATGACGATCCGGGCAACCGCCCGGTCCGTTACCAGTCCGCGCAGGTCGATCTTTTCGCCGTAAAGGATCGAGCCGCTTTCCGGGGTAATGATCTTGAGATAAGTCTTAACGACCGGCGGCTTGGGCTTGCCCACCCCGTAAGAGAGCGAGAAATAATTGGTGGCCGCCGAAGCGAGCCCGTAATAAGCGTGGTAAGCGTAATCAAAGCGGAACTCGTCAAAACTGAGGCCGACGCCGTAGGTCAGGTCGCCGCTCTCCGAACCGAGCCGGACGGCCAGTATTTCTTGCGGCGACCATTCCAGCCCGAGCCGGGTAGCGGCCGGATTGCTGCCGTGGGTCGGATAGAACTCGTAATCGAGGCCGAGCGCCAGCTCCTGGCCGCGCCAGCTGATCTGACCATTCTCACCCAGTAGTCCGTATTTTAGCCCCAGCCTGGCCAAGGCCGGGAGCGATTCCTGCACTCCGCTGCTCCATTTAACGCCGCCGCCGAGCGCGGTGGGGACGATATTCTGCAAGACCAGCGCGGTCGTTAGCTGCCTGGTCGGCTGATATAGCGCGCCGATGTCCAGGTCAAAACCGGAGGCGGTCAGCGGATTGATGCCGGAACCGGCCAGGTTCTGGGAATAAAGCTTGAGCGACGTTCCCAGCTTCAGGTCGCTGATGTTCCACTGGGGGAACTGGCATTGCTTGCCGTAAGAAAAAAGCAGCGCGGCATTGTTCCACTGGTAGCTGACCGTGCCGGAGGGCGAGGGGAAATACTTTTCTTCGCCGCCGATCACGATCACTTCGGGCGAGGGAGCGGTAAAAGAAAGCCCGCCGCCGGTATAGGCGACGCCGAAATTGCCGAAGCGGCTCGGGATAACGGTCGATAGCTGGGCGTAATCCATCTCGTTGGCGAATTTCCCCGACATTGAAGAGAGCTCCCACTTTTCCACCAGGGATAAGCCGGCCGGGTTGAGGAAAATGGCCGAGGGATCGTCGGCAAAGGCGGTAAAAACCTTCCCCATGCCGAGCGGCCGGGCGCCGACGCCGAGCCGGGTAGGATCGTTGGCGATCCGGACTTGGGCAAGAGCCAGGTTAGCCAGCAAGCAGAGGGCCAGACCAGCGCACAGTTGTTTTGCCTTCATCTTATGGGCAATCATAACATACGACGGTCACATTTCAACCGGCAAGTTAAGCTTGACAGCTCTAGGACGAGGGTGTACGATTTCATTCATCAATTCGTTTTGAGGGGAGGTGCAGGAATGGCGGAAGTCAAAGGTTATTGCGTTAAATGCAAAAAGAAGACCGAAATGAAGGACGCGAAAGCGGTCACTTTAAAGAATGGCCGCAAGGCGACAAAAGGTGAGTGCCCGAAGTGCGGGACCAAGATGTTCAGGATCGGTGGCTAATTAACTAGTTTTTTCAATACGTATTGAAAAGGGCCGCGTTGAGAGACGCGGCCTTTTTTGTTATAATTGACCCCTGATGCCGCACCGCAACAAGTTCGTTCACCTGCACTGCCACACCGAGTATAGCCTGCTGGACGGGGCTTGCCGCATCCTGGACCTGGTCAACCGGGCCAAGGAGCTCGGCATGCCGGCGCTGGCCGTGACCGACCACGGCAACATGTACGCCGCGGTCGAGTTCTACCTGGCGGCCAAACAGGCCGGGATCAAGCCGATCATCGGCTGCGAGATGTACCTGGCCCCGCGCTCCCGCCACGATAAGGAGACGAAAGAAGACCGCTCGCCCAACCACCTGACGCTCCTGGCCAAGAACGTGACCGGCTACAAGAACCTGATCAAGCTCGCCTCGCTCGCCTCGATCGAAGGCTTTTACTCCCGGCCGCGGATCGACCGGGAGCTGCTGGAGCAATACCACGAGGGGCTGGTCGCCATGTCCGGCTGCGCCGAGGGGGAGATCGGCCGCGCCCTGCGCCAGGGGGACGAGGCAAAAGCCAGGAAAGCGCTCCAGTTTTACCAGCGCCTGTGGGGCGACGATTTTTACCTGGAAGTGATGGAGCTGGGCCTCGACGAGTTCCGGGAACTGAAACCGCAGCTGATCGCCTTTGCCCGGGCCAACAAGGTCGAGATGGTCGCCACCAACGACGTCCACTGCGTCAAAAAAGAGGATATCTACCTGCAGGACGTCCTGGTCTGCATCCAGACCAACTCGTTCTTAGACGACGACAAACGGCTGAAGTTCAACACGCAGGACATCTACCTGAAGTCGTACGAAGAAATGGCGGCCAAGTTCGGCGACATCCCGGAGGCGCTGGCCAATACGCTGGTCGTCGCCGCTAAGTGCAATTTCGAGCTGGAGACCGGTGTGCTCCACCTGCCGAACTTCGCGGTCCCGGCCGGCGACACGCCCGATTCTTTCCTGGAAAAGCTTGTCTGGGACGGGGTCAAAAAGAAATACGGCACGCTGCTGCCGCCCGAAGTGATCGACCGGGTCAAATACGAGCTCTACACGATAGAGAAGATGGAGTACGCCTCCTATTTCCTGATCGTGCAGGACTTCATCAACTGGGCCAAATCGCAGGGGATCCAGGTCGGCCCGGGCCGCGGTTCCGCCGCCGGCAGCATCGTCTCCTACGCGCTCAGCATCACCAACATCGAACCGCTGAAATACGGCCTGATCTTTGAGCGCTTCCTCAACCTGGAGCGGATCTCGATGCCCGACATCGACGTCGACTTTTGTTTCGAGCGCCGGGGCGAAGTGATCGAGTACGTGACGAAAAAGTACGGCAAGGACCACGTCGCCCAGATCATCACGTTCGGGACGATGGCCGCCCGGGGGGCCATTCGCGACGTCGGCCGGGTCCAGCGCATGCCGCTGCCCGAAGTGGACCGGATCGCCAAGCTGGTCCCGTTCGGTCCCGATATCGACCTCGACAAGGCGCTGAGCAGCGTCAAGGAGCTGAAAGAGCTCTACGCCCGGGACGAAAAGGTCCGGCAGCTGATCGATACCGCCCGGGGAGTCGAGGGGATGGTCCGCCACGCTTCGGTCCACGCCGCCGGCGTCGTTATCTCCCAAGCTCCGCTGATGGAATACGCGCCGCTCCAGAAACTGGACGAGAACTCGGTCGTCACCCAGTACACGATGAACGACCTGGAAAAGATCGGCCTGCTCAAGATGGACTTCCTCGGCCTGCGCAACCTGACCATGATCGCCCACGCGGTCGAACTGCTGAAAAAAGGGCGGGGGATCGAGATCGACATCAACGCCCTGCCGATGGACGACTTAAATACCTACCGGCTCCTCTCCGCCGGCGAAACGATCGGCGTCTTCCAGCTGGAAAGCCGGGGGATGCGCGCCCTGATCAAGGACCTGAAGCCGTTCACCTTTGAGGAGATCATCGCCCTTTTGGCGCTCTACCGGCCGGGACCGCTGGAAAGCGGCATGGTCGAGGATTTCGTCAAACGGAAGCACAAAAAGGTGCCGATCAAGTACGAACTGCCGGAGCTGCAGCCGATCCTGCGCGAAACCTACGGCACGATCTTGTATCAAGAGCAGGTCATGGAGATCGCCTCCAAGGTCGCCGGTTATTCGCTGGGGCAGGCGGACGTGCTCCGTTCCGCCATGGGGAAGAAAAAGGTCAAGGAGATGGCCCAGCAGAAAGAGTTCTTTATCGAGGGGGCGGTTAAGCGCGGCGTCTCCAAGCACAAGGCGGCCGAGCTTTTTAACCTGTGCGAAAAATTCGCCGGTTACGGCTTCAATAAATCGCATTCGACCAGCTACGCCCTGATCTCGTACCAGACGGCGTTCCTCAAGGCGAACTACCCGGGCGAGTTCATGGCCGCCCTGTTGACCTCGGTCATGGGGAACACCGACAAGGTCCGCATGTACCTGGCGGAAGCGCAGCGGCTGAATTTAAAAATATTGCCGCCCGACGTCAACGAAAGCGAGCGGACGTTCACGGTGACCAAGGAGGGGATCCGCTTCGGCCTGACGGCGATCAAGAACGTCGGGACCGCGGCGATCGATTCGATCATCGCCTGCAAGACAAAAGACGGCCCGTTCCAGTCGTTCGAGGATTTTTACCGGCGGATCGACACCCACGCGGTCAACAAGAAGGTCGTCGAGAGTTTGATCAAGGCCGGGGCGTTCGATTCCTTCGCCCGGGGGCGGGCGTTCCTGCTGTCGAACTACGAGAAAATGATCGGCCAGGTAACTAAGGAGCTGAAAGAGCGGGCGAACGGCCAGGAAGCGCTGTTCACCATGGCGCCCCAGTCCCCGGTCCCTGGTTCCCAGTCCCTGGGTGAGACCAGCACGGAAATCCCCGAGTTCAGCCCGGACCAGCTCCTGCGCATGGAAAAAGAGCTGCTCGGCCTCTACATCTCTTCTCATCCGCTGGAGCGGCTGCGCGAATCGCTCGACGCCCAGACCAGCCAGGACGTCGCCGATATCGCCGAGATGAACGAGGGAGAACCGGTCAAGGTCGGCGGCCTGCTGGCCGACTGCAAACGGATCGTCACCAAGCGGGGCGACGCCATGCTGCTGGGGAACCTGGAAGACCTGACCGGGACGATCCCGCTGGTCGTTTTCCCCAAGGCCTACGAGAAATGCGCCCCGTTCCTCAACGACGACGAAGCGGTGATCGTCAAAGGAAAACTGAACCGCGATTTCCGGACCGAGGAACTGAACATCCAGGCGGAGACCGTCGAGCCGCTGGTCGAGCTGGAAAAGGTCCGCTCGCTCAAGGTCGAGCTGGTGGACTTGGCCGATAAAAAAGTGTTAGAGTTAATGAAGGATGCCCTGATCCTGCACCACGGCGGCGATCCGGTCTTTATCCGGATGGACGGCAAGAGCGTGGAGCTGAACCGGGCCCTCTGGGTCGACATCAATACCGACCTGATCCAGCAGCTGGAAAAACTGCTCGGCGCGGGGGCGGTCAACGTCGAATTCTCGGTGCAAAGAAAAGGAGCTTTAAATGGACCTGGCGAAGATAAAATTTGATGCCAACGGCCTCGTTCCGGTGATCGCGCAGGACTACAAGGACGGCGCGGTCCTGATGCTCGCCTACATGAACAAGGAATCGCTGCAAAAGACGCTCGACACCAAAGAAATGGTCTACTGGAGCCGCTCCCGCAAAGTCCTCTGGCACAAAGGGGACACTTCGGGCCACATCCAGAAAGTAAAAGAGCTCTACTACGACTGCGACGCCGACGCGCTGCTGGCCAAGATCGAGCAGGTCGGCGACATCGCCTGCCACACCGGCAACCGGAGCTGCTTTTTCAACAAAATGATCTGATGGAAGCCGACCGGATCGTTATCAAAGGGGCGCGCGAGCATAATCTCAAGGACGTAAGCCTGGAGCTGCCGCGCAACAAGTTCATCGTCTTCACCGGCTTGTCTGGCTCCGGCAAGTCGTCGCTCGCTTTTGACACCATCTACGCCGAGGGGCAGCGCCGCTACGTCGAGTCGCTTTCGGCCTACGCCCGGCAGTTCCTGGAGCAGATGCAGAAGCCGGACGTCGACAATATCGACGGTCTATCGCCGGCGATCTCGATCGACCAGAAAGCGCCCGCCCGCAACCCCCGGTCGACGGTCGGCACCGTCACCGAGATCTACGATTATCTCCGCCTCCTGTTCGCCAACATCGGCATCCCGTATTGTCCCAAGTGCGGCCGTAAGATCGAACGGCAAACCGTTCCCCAGATCGTCGACCTGATCGTCGGCTCGCTGGCGGGCAAGGCTATCCAGATCCTGGCGCCGGTCGTCCGCGGCCGGAAAGGGGAGTACAAACAGCTTTTCGAGGATATCACCAAGGACGGTTTTGTCCGGGTCCGCGTCGACAAGAAGCTTTACGAGATCGGCGAGGTCCCGGCGCTGAACAAGAAGGTCAAGCACGACATCGAGATCGTGGTCGATCGGCTTACCGCCTCGGCTACCAATCAGAAACGGCTGGCGGAATCGGTCGAGACCGCGCTGAAATACGGGAACGACCTGGTGATCGTCGCGCACGGCGAAGGGAAAAAAGCCAAAGACGAGCTCTATTCCCAGAAATTCGCTTGTCCCTATTGCGGCACCTCGCTGGACGAGATCACGCCGCGGATCTTTTCCTTCAACAGCCCGTACGGCGCCTGTCCCAAATGCTCCGGCCTGGGGAACAAGCTGGAGTTCGACCCCGACCTGATCATCCCCGACAAGAACCTGACCATTGCCGGCGGCGCGATCGCCCCGTGGGGGGAAGCCGCTTCCTATTACGTCCAGAAGCTGGCGGCCGTCGGCCAGGCGTACAAGTTCGACCTCGACACGCCGATCAATAAATTGAGCAAGGAACAGCTCAACGTCATCCTTTACGGGAGCAAAAAGCCGATCAAGTTCACTTACGAGATGGAGCGGGGGTACTGGGAACACGAGGGGGAATTCGAGGGGGTGGTCAATAACCTCCGCCGCCGCTATCTGGAGACCCGCTCGGAGAACGTCCGTTACCACCTTTACCGCTACATGAGCGCGATCCCCTGCCGCGATTGCGGCGGCCAGCGGCTGCGCCCGGAGAGTTTGGCGATCAAGATCGGCAACCGCTCGATCGCCGACGTCTCGGCTTACGCGATCAAGGCGGTCATGCGCTGGCTCGACGAGCTGGCATTGTCGGAGCGGGAGCAGACGATCGCCAAACAGATCGTCAAGGAGATCAGAGCTCGCCTCAAGTTCCTGATCGACGTCGGGCTCGATTACATCACCCTGAGCCGCGAATCGGCCACCCTGTCGGGCGGCGAAGCCCAGCGGACCCGGCTGGCGACCCAGGTCGGTTCCGGCCTGGTCGGCGTCCTGTACATCCTGGACGAGCCGTCGATCGGCCTCCACCAGCGCGACAACGGCCGCCTGATCGAGACGCTGGAGCGTCTCCGCGATCTGGGCAATACGATCATCGTCGTCGAGCATGACGAAGAGACGATGCGGCGCGCCGATTTCCTGGTCGACATCGGGCCGGGGGCGGGGCGCCACGGCGGCGAGATCGTGGCGACCGGGACGGTCGCCGATATCATCAAGGCTCCGCGCTCGATCACCGGCCACTACCTGTCCGGCCAGCAAAAGATCGCCGTTCCCCGGGAACGGAAAAAAGGGAACGGCCAGTGGCTGACGATCAAAGGGGCCAGGCACCATAATTTAAAAAATATCGATGTCCGGTTCCCGCTCGGCGTTTTTACGGCGGTGACCGGGGTCTCCGGCTCGGGCAAGAGCTCGCTGATCAACGACATCCTTTATAACGCCCTGGCCAAAAAGTTCTACCGGTCGCTGGAAAAAGCGGGAGAACACGACGCCATCACCGGCCTGGAAAATATCGACAAGGTCATTATTATCGACCAGACGCCGATCGGCCGGACGCCGCGCTCCAACCCGGCGACCTACACCGGGGTATTCGACCACATCCGCAACCTGTTCACCATGACGCAGGAAGCCCGGATGCGCGGTTACAAGACCGGGCGGTTCTCCTTTAACGTGAAAGGGGGGCGCTGCGAAGCGTGCGGCGGCGACGGCCTGGTCAAGATCGAGATGCATTTTCTCCCCGACGTCTACGTGCCGTGCGACGTCTGCAAAGGGAAACGGTATAACCGGGAAACGCTCGAGGTCCACTACAAGGGGAAGAGCATCTACGACGTGCTCGACATGACGGTGGAAGAGGCGCTCCAGCTCTTCGAGAACATCCCGCAGATCGAGCGCAAGCTAAGGTCGCTCTCCGACGTCGGCCTCAGCTACGTTAAGCTCGGCCAGTCGGCCACCACGCTCTCCGGCGGCGAAGCGCAGCGGATCAAGCTGGCCACGGAACTGGCTACCCGGTCGACCGGCCGGACCCTCTACCTGCTCGACGAGCCGACGACCGGCCTCCATTTTGACGATATCCGGAAGCTGCTGACCGTTTTGCACCGCCTGACGGCATCCGGCAACAGCGTCATCGTCATTGAGCATAACCTCGAGGTCATCAAGACCGCCGACCAGGTCATCGACCTGGGCCCCGAAGGCGGGGACGAGGGGGGGCGGATCGTCGCCGAGGGGACGCCGGAAGAGGTCGCCAAGGTGCCGCAAAGCTATACGGGCCGCTACCTGAAAAAGGTCTTATGACCACGTCTCAGGCTTTTCTGGTCCTAATCATTTGCATCATTGTCGTAGTCTTTATCTTGATCTATAAAGGCCAGTACAAGCCGCCTTCCTATCCCGGTTTCGGGCGTTGAAATCGTCACCCGAATAGAGTAAAATTAACATTCCAATGGCAGACGAGAAGATACCCCCACAAAATTTAGCCGCCGAGCAGTCCGTGATCGGCGCCATGCTTCTGGACAAGAACGCCGTCGTCCGCGTCCTGGAGCTGCTGGCTCCCGCCAGCTTCTACCGCGACGCCCACCGCTATATCTACGAAGCGATCATCGAGCTGTTCGACCGGGGCGAACCGGTCGACCTGGTCACCGTCACGGAAGGGCTCCGCAAGGCCGGCAAGCTGGACGCCGCCGGCGGCTCGGTCTACGTCACCGACCTGCTCAATTCGGTGCCGACCGCGGCCAACGCCGAGTACTACGCCAAGATCGTCGAAGAAAAAGCGCTGCTGCGCCGGCTGATCGAGTCGGGCACCGCCATGGTCGGCGAGGCCTTCAGTAATCCCGACGACGTCGACCAGGTCCTCGACCGGGCGGAAAAATCGATCTTCGACATCGCCCTGAAGCGCTCCCGGGAAGGGTTCCAGAAGATCGACTCGGTCATCAAGAAGGTGCTCGATAAGATCGACGCGCTCTACGGCAAGAAAGAGTCGATCACCGGCACGACGACCGGTTTCCCCGATCTCGACCAGCTGACCGCCGGTTTCCAGGCGTCCGACCTGATCATTATCGCCGCCCGTCCGTCGGTCGGTAAGACGGCGTTCGCTCTCAACATCGCCCAGGAGGTCGCGATCAAACACAAGATCCCGGTCGCGATCTTTTCCCTGGAAATGAGCAAGGAACAGTTGGCCCAGCGGATGCTCTGTTCCGAAGCCGAGGTCAACGCCCAGCAGCTCAAGACCGGCAGCCTCTCCGACACCGGCTGGAAAAAGCTCACCCGGGCGCTCGGCCGCCTCTCCGAGGCGCCGCTCTTTATCGACGACACCTCTTCGATGACCGCGACCGAGATCCGGGCCAAGGCCCGGCGGCTCAAGATCGAAAAGGGGCTCGGCCTGGTGATCGTCGACTACCTCCAGCTGATGCGCGGGCGCGAGCGGTCGGAGAATAGGGTCCAGGAGATCTCGGACATCGCGCGCTCGCTCAAGACGCTGGCCCGGGAGCTCGAGGTCCCGGTCGTCGCCCTGTCGCAGCTTTCCCGGGCGGTCGAACAGCGGCCGGACCGGATCCCGCGGCTGTCGGACCTGCGCGAATCGGGCGAGATCGAGCAGACCGCCGACCTGGTCATGATGATCCACCGCGAGGATTATTATAATCCGCAATCGGAGCGGGGGAATATCGCCGAGATCATCATCGCCAAGCAGCGCAACGGCCCGGTCGGGACCGTGGAGCTGGTCTTCCGCAAGGATATCGCCAAGTTCAGCAGCAAAGAAACCAGGTATGAAGAGGTCGCTTAGCGGGTTTTTCCTGCTGGTCCTGCTTGCCCCGGCTTTCGCCACCCTGCAGGAGCTGACCATCAATGCCGACACGGTCAACGTGGAAAAGGCCCGGCATCTGATCGAAGCGGCCGGGTCGGTCGAAGCGGTCTACAAAGATATCGTCCTGAACGCCGCCCACGTCGTTTACAACACCAGCGCCGAATCTTTTTACGCCGACCAGGGCTTCCGGCTTTATTACAACGGCATCACCTTCGAGGGGCAAACGCTCGACTACCGGCTGGTTTCCCGCGAGGGGACCGCGACCGACACCTTTTTCCATTACCAGAAGGTCGAGCTGGGCGGGCGCCGGCTCAAGCTGGACGCCGATCAGATCGAGATCAACGGGGCGAATTTTACCACCTGCGACCTGGAAGAGCCGCATTACCGGGTCACCGCTTCGGACATCCTGCTTTACCCGCGCTACGGCTGGCTGGTCGCCTACTGGGGTTATTTCTGGCTGGGGCGGGTGCCGGTCGTCCCGATGCCGACCTATATTTACGATTTTAACGCGGCCGACCGGGCGCAGAAAAACCTGCCGCCGTTCCCGGCGGTCGGCAGCGATCCGGACGACGGCACTTACATCAGCGAGACCTTGGCCTGGCACCTGCGCCGGGAGCTGTCCGGCACTTACACGCTCAGTTACGCCGCGAACAAAGGCTTGGGCGGCGGCGCCCAGGCCAATTACATCGTCAACGACCACAACACCGGTAACGTCCGGCTTTACGGCAACGTCAAGGACCGGTTGTTCGGCGGTTTGACCCATTATTACGTCTTCGGCGGCGAGGTCGGCGGCCAGAAAGCGGGACTGATCGACCTGTTCCCGCTGCCGCATTACCGGCAGTTCGAGCTGGAAACCGACCTTTCGTTCCGGGAAAGATTGAATTACCAGCGCGTCAGCTTCACCCCCGGCTTCGCGCTCCGTTCCCGGCGCGGCGAGGTCTGGCAAAAAGAGGCCAAATACGACCTGGAGCTGAAGAGCGCGCTGGTGGCGGAAGAGGGGAACACCCGTTTGACCGCCGGTGGCTATAATCTCCGGTTCTACGGCGATTTCCAGGAATTTCCGGTCGGCTATGTCACGCCGTCGCTCGTCTTGGACTCCACTTATTACGGCAACGGGACCCGCTGGGTCAAACCGCAGCTGGCGCTCGATATCGCCAAACGGTTCTCCCGCGACTTCTCCCTCTCCGGCACTTACAGCCATTATTTGACGGTCGACGGCACCAGCCCGTTCCTTTACGAGCTGTACCGCTTCCGGGGGGTCGACCGGCTCCAGTCGACCGTTACCTTCAAGAGCGGCGAGACCGGCGGCAAGCTCCACGCTTCCTACTTTCTTGACAACTGGTCGCCGGAAGATATAGACTATTCTTTCCTTTTCCGTCTGCATTGTTACGATCTGGAAGCGACCTATCGCTCAATGAGAGGAGAATTCCTGCTGTCGTTCAGTCTGGCGGCGCAGTAAAAAACCATGTTCATTACATTCGAAGGCCCGGAAGGTTGCGGCAAGTCGACCCATTCCACCAGGTTAAAAAGTTACCTGGAGGGGAAAGGGCGGCGCGTTTTGCTGACCAGGGAGCCGGGCGGCACCCAGGTCGGTAAAGCGATCCGCGCGCTGCTGCTCGATCCCGCCAGCATTTTGGACGACACGACCGAGATCTACCTGTTCGCCGCCGACCGCTCCGAACACGTCAGCAAGATCATCCTGCCGGCGCTGGCCGAGGGAAAAACCGTCATCTCCGACCGCTACGTCGATTCGACCGTCGCCTACCAGATCGGGGGGCGCCGCCTGCCGGAAGACCTGGTCCGCTACCTGAACATGGTCTCGTCCAAGGGGCTGATGCCGGCGCTGACGATCCTGCTCGACGTTTCGCCCGAGATCGGGATCAAGCGGGCCACCCAGAACCGCCAGGCGGACCGGTTCGAACAGGAGATCATCGATTTTCACGCGCGGGTGCGCGCCCAGTACCTGGCGCTCGCCGCCGCCGATCCGGACCGGATCAAGGTGATCAAGACCGACGACAAGGATATCGACCAGGTCCAGGCGCTGGTCCGGGAGTTAGTGGATGCAAAGCTCCGAGATTAGGGAAAAATACCTTAAATTTTTCGAAGCCAAGGGGCATAAAGTCCTGCCCGGCTCGTCGCTGGTCCCGGCCGATCCCACGGTCCTGCTGACGCTGGCCGGGATGCTGCAGTTCAAGCCGATCTTTCTGGGCCAGGAAAAGGCCCCGCAAAAACGAGTGACCACCGTGCAGAAGTGCATCCGGATGATCGACGTCGAACGGGTGGGGCAAACCCCGCGCCACCACACTTTTTTCGAGATGCTCGGGAACTTCTCCTTCGGCGATTACTTCAAGAAAGAGGCCATCCAGTTCGCCTGGGAGCTGCTGACCAAGGAATTCAAGGTGCCGGTCCTGAAGCTGAAGATCGCCGTCTTCGAAAAGGACGACGAAGCGTTCGAGATCTGGCGCAACGATATCGGCTTGCCCAAGGAGATCATCTTCCGGCTGGACGAGGAGAACAATTTCTGGTCGGCCGGGCCGACCGGCCCGTGCGGCCCCTGCTCGGAGATCTATTACGACACCGGCGAGGAGCACGGCTGCGGCAAGCCGACCTGCGCCCCCGGCTGCGATTGCGACCGCTTCTTGGAGATCTGGAACCTGGTCTTTATCCAGTATAACCGGAACGAAAAAGGGGAACTGCTCCCGCTCAAGCAGAAAGGGATCGACACCGGCATGGGGCTGGAGCGGATCGCCTCGGTCCTGCAGGGAGTGCCGGATAATTTTGAGACCGATCTCTTCGTCCCGCTGATCAAGCAGGTCGAGTCCCTGGCAACCGGCAGCAACCGGACCTCGGTCCGGATCATCGCCGACCACAGCCGGGCGATCACCCACCTGATCAGCGACGGCGTTTTCCCGGCGAACGGCGGACGCGGTTACGTGCTCCGCCGGTTGATCCGGCGGGCGGTTTCCCACGGCAAAAAGATCGGGATCGACCAACCGTTCCTGACCGACCTGGCCCGGACGGTGATCAGCGATATGAGCCAGGCGTATCCCCAGCTCAAGGAGAAAGAGGCCGTGATCTTTGCCACGATCAGGGAAGAAGAAGAAGGTTTCCGGGCGACCCTGGAAGCGGGGATGAAATGGTTCGCCGAACTGGCTGCCGCCAAAGAGATCAGCGGCGGCGCCGCGTTCAAGCTGCACGACACCTACGGTTTCCCGATCGAGCTGACGACCGAGCTGGCCAAAGAGCAGGGGATCAGCGTCGACCTGCCCGGGTTCGACCGGGAGATGGAAGCCCAGCGGGGCCGGGCCCGGCAAACCGGGCTGACCGAGCGGAAGATCGACCTGGCGGCGCTCGACCTGGCCCATCTTAACCAGACGAACTTCACCGGCTACGAAAAGCTGGCCGACGAAGGGAAGGTCCAGGCGGTCTTCCCGGCCAAGAACTTGGTCGTGCTCGACAAGAGCCCCTTCTACGGCGAGAGCGGCGGGCAGGTCGGCGATACCGGGCTGTTCGCCTGGAACGGGCGGGAAGCCCGGGTCACGAACACGCTGGTCTCGCCCAAAGGCGTACTCTTGCACCAGCTGGACGACGTCAGCGGCCTGAAAAAGGAACAAAAGGTCAAAACGACGCTCGACTGTTCCCGGCGCCTGGCCACCCAGGCCCACCACACGGCCACCCACCTCCTGCATAAAGCGCTCCGGGAAACGCTCGGCGAGCACGTCAAACAGGCCGGTTCCTACGTCGGCCCGGATAAGCTCCGTTTCGACTTCAACCACTTCCACGCGCTGACGCTCGAAGAGCTGCAGCGGGTCGAACTGCTGGTCAACCAGCGGATCGCGGACAAGCTGAAGGTGGAAGTGCTGAAAAAGTCGTACCCGGACGCGGTCAAGATGGGGGCGATGGCGCTGTTCGGCGAAAAGTACGGCGACAGCGTCCGGGTGCTGAAGATCGGCGACTACAGCCTGGAGCTCTGCGGCGGCACCCACGTCAAGAACACCGGCGAGATCACCTTTTTCAAGATCATGTCGGAAGGGGCGCTCGGCTCGGGCGTCCGCCGGATCGAAGCGATCGCCGGCCAGGCGGCCAAGGTTTACATTATTTTCCAGGCCAAGTCGCTCCGCGACCAGGTCGAAACGCTGATCAGGAAATACCGCGACCTGCAGCACGCAAAAGAAAAACTGGGCGGCAAAAAGAGCCTGGAGACCAACATCTTTGAGATCGAGGTCACCGAGCTCGAACGGCTCGGCAAGTGCGTGGACAACCACGATTCGGTCAACGTCGACAAGTTCCTCGAGCACTTGCGCGGCCGGGTCGACTGGCTGCAGGAGCGGGTCGCCAAAGCGGAGCGGGAGATCGCCGGGCTGAAGACCAGCCGGGCAACGGCCGCGGTGACCGAGTCGGCGGCCGACCTGCACGAGTTCGCCGGCCAAAAAGTCTACCTCGGCGCCCTGTCCGATGCGACCATGGACCAGCTCCGGGCGGTCGCCGACAAGGTGAAGGGATGGGAGAACATCGGTGCGGTGGTCGTCGCCGCCGGCGCTCCCAAGCCGGCCTATCATGTCTTTGTCGCCCAAGCGCTGATCGACAAAGGGATCACCGCCAAACAGATCGCCGCGACCCTGAACGCCGTGACCGGCGGCAAAGGGGGCGGCAAAGAGGACAAAGCCGAAGGCGGCGGCGGCGACCCGGCCAAGATCGCGGCCGGCCTTGAGGCGGTCAAAAAGTCGCTCGCATGAGGATCGTCGCCCTGGATTACGGCAGTAAACGGATCGGGGTGGCGGTTTCCGACCCGCTCGGTCTGATCGCCCAACCTATAGCCACGCTCGACCACGATCAAGCCATCCCCCAGCTGATAGAACTTCTCAAGCAGTTCGACCAGGTCGAGGAGATCGTGGTCGGCCTGCCGAAAAAACTCTCCGGCGAACTCGGCCCGGCGGCGGCCAACGTCCTTACCTTCGTCGAGGAGCTGAGGCGCGCTTTGCCGATCAAGATCGCTACCTATGATGAGCGGATGACCACGGCGGCGGCCGAAAAGACGCTGATCGCCGCCGGCCTGTCCCGAACCAAGCGGAAGCAGGTCATCGACCGGTCGGCCGCGGCCAATATCCTGCAAGATTACCTCGAACGGAGAAAGAAATGAAGAACTATTTCATCTGGGCGGTCATTATCATTTTCGTGTTGCTGATCTGGCCGGCGAACCCTTTTGATCTGTCGACCCGCCGGGCCACGGTCCCGGCCGGCGCTTCGGTCCGCGCGGTCGAAAAGCTTTTGCAGTCCAACGGGACCCTCCCCAGGCTGACCGCTTTCCGGGTGCTGATAAAATTGCTCGGCCTGTCGGGCCAGATCAAGGCCGGGGAATACTCTTTTTCGCCGTCCGATCCGCTCCCCCGGATCGTCACCCGGCTGGTCATCAACGAAACGGTGCCGGCCCCGATCCAGACGGTGACGTTTCCCGAAGGGACGTCGATCTACAAGATGGGGATACTGCTGCAAAAGGGCGGTTTCGCCGGTTGGGCGTCGTTCCAGGGGCTGGTCAACGAGGGGATCACCGCGCCGCTCCGGGAAAAATACTGGCATATCTTCAAATACGTTCCCTCCGAATCGCTGGAGGGCTATCTTTTTCCCGACACTTACCAGTTCTACCAGAGCGCTTCCGCCGAGGTCATGGCGGCGGTCATGGTCAAGCGGTTCGACGAGGTGGTGATGCCGTTCTGGGCTGGGGCGCGCAAAGACACCCCGCTGACGCTGCACGAAGCGCTGACGCTCGCCTCGATCATCGAAAAAGAGGCGCAACGGGCGAACGAACGGCCGGTCATCTCTGCGGTCTTCCATAACCGGTTGAAAGCGGGCATGCCGCTGGCCGCCGATCCGACCGTCAAATACGCGCTGGAACGGCCGAGCAAGCGGGTCTTTTACGAGCAGCTCGACGTCCGGTCGCCGTATAACACTTATAAGCGGAAGGGGTTACCGCCCGGGCCGATCTGTAATCCGGGGTTAGATTCACTAAAAGCGGCGGTCTATCCGGCTAAAACCAATTACTTTTTCTTTGTGGCTAAACCGGACGGCAGTCACCAGTTTTCCGTGGATTGGCAGGGGCATCAAAAAGCGCGGTTCAGGAGCAAACCTTAGCCGAACAGTTTATCCAGGAAGTCCTTGGCCTTGTCCGCGACTTTTTCCGCCTCGTAGAACGCCTCTTCCAGCTTATGCACCGCGGCTAAAGTGTCTTTAAAGGTCCCGCTGATCTTATCCTGCGGCAGGTAACGCTTGAGCGCGGCCAGCTGGAAACTGTAGGTCGGATTGCTCTTGGGGGCCATGGCCATGTAATAGCGGTGGCCGCCCGGCACGATATTGTCGTCCCAGAACTTGAGGAAATCCGCCTTGCTGCAGGTCTGGGTCGAACCGGTAGCCGGGTTATTGACGTATAAATGGGTCACTTCGCCGCGTTCGTCGGTCTTGTAGCCGGAGACGGTCATCCAGTGAGCGCGCTGCGCGTTGGCGATAAAGTTGCCCGGGGTAAAGATCTCGCTCCCTTTCTTGCCGCCGTTGATCCCCAGCACGACCGGCGGGATCCCCATGTCGAGCAGGGCGGTCAGGTCGGCGAGCGAACCGTTGTTCTCCTGCCGGACAGTCATCCCTTTTTTGTCGGCCGCTTCAATAAGCCGGTTCGGGCTGGAACCGACGGTGCAGGAGTCGAACTTGACCCCGCTGACCCCGTAATAACCGAGAGCCATGTTCAGGGAGGTCGGACCGCACGCGTTATGGCCTTGCAGCAGGCGGGGAACGGACAATTTGACCTCTTTTTTCAGCGAATAATCGATCAGCGTGCCGGCCGTTTTCAGCGGCTTGACCGCCGTTAACTCTTCCGTCGCTTTCCCCTGGATAACGCTCTTGAACGATTCGATAAAAGAGGACGAAACGCTGATCCCTTTTTGGGGCGTTACCGGTGAGAGCGTGCTCAGCGGTTCGGGACTGATCCGGCGGTAAGCGTTATTGATCATGCCGCTTATTTATCGGCCTGATCACGCGAAAACTTGCGTCTGTCTAGCGGCCGGTTATTCCCATTCGATGGTCGAGGGGGGCTTGCTGGAGATATCGTAGACTACCCGATTGACCTCGGGTGTTTCATTAACTATCCGGTTGGAGATCTTTTCCAGCAATTCGTAAGGCAAACGGGCCCAGTCGGCCGTCATCGCGTCGAGCGAGGTGACCGCCCGGATCGCGACCGTATTAAGGTAAGTCCGCTTGTCGCCCATCACGCCGACGGTGCGGATCGGCAGGAGGACGGCGAACGACTGCCAGATCTGCCGATAAAGACCGGCTTCTTTTATCTCCGAAACAACGATATCGTCGACCACCTGTAATATTTTGACCCGTTCCTCGGTCACTTCGCCGATGATCCTGATCGCCAGGCCGGGACCGGGGAACGGCTGGCGGGAAACGATATCTTCCGGCACGCCAAGCTCCTTGCCGAGGACGCGGACCTCGTCCTTAAAGAGGAGCCGGAGCGGCTCGATCAGTTTAAAACCCATCTTTTCCGGCAGTCCGCCGACGTTGTGGTGGGTCTTGATCTTCTTGGCGACCTTGCCGGTCGTCGTACCGGGAACGGCGCTCTCGATCACATCGGGATAGAGGGTCCCTTGAGCTAACCAGGGGATCTGGCCGAGCTTCTTGGCTTCTTCTTCGAACGTCCGGATAAAGTTCTCGCCGATGATCCTCCGTTTCTGTTCCGGATCAATGATCCCCTTGAGCTGGCCAAAGAACCTCTGGCCGGCGTTAATGTTGAGGAAATTCACCTTAAAGCGTTTGAGGAAGAGCTCATCGATCTTTTTCGCTTCGTTTTTCCGCATAAAACCCTGATCGATGAACATGCAGATCAGCTGGTCGCCGATCGCTTTGGAGATCAGGGCGGCAACGGTCGTCGAATCGACGCCGCCGGAAAGAGCCAGCAGGACCTTGTCCTTGCCGACCTTCTCGCGGATCTCCTTGACCTGCTCTTCGATGAAATTGGCCGTGGTCCAGGTCGGCTGGCAGCCGCAGATGATGTAAGCGAAGTTCTTGATGATCTCGATCCCTTTCGGGGTGTGGACGACTTCGGGATGGAACTGGACGCCGTAGATCTTTTTCTCCGGATCGCCGGCGGCGGCGTATTTGGTGTTATCGGTGTGAGCTAACTGTTTGAAGCCGGCCGGCAGGCCGACAACGGTATCGCCGTGGCTCATCCAGCACTGCAGCTGGCTGTCAAGACCGGCAAAGATGTTTGACTGGTCGTCGATCAAGAGATCGGCCTTGCCGTATTCCCGTTTCTGCCCCGGCTTAACTTCGCCGCCGAGCTCTTTCGCCATCAGCTGCATGCCGTAACAGATGCCGAGGACCGGAATGCCGGAGGTCCAGAGCTTTGGGTCGGCCTTAGGCGCGTCCTTTTCGTAAACGGAGGCGGGGCCGCCGGAAACGATGACCCCTTTGACGTTCCGCTTTTTCAGTTCTTCGACGGAGATATCGTGCGGGTAGACTTCGCAGTAGACGTTGCACTCCCTGACCCGGCGGGCGATCAACATCGAATATTGCGCGCCGAAATCGAGGACGACGATCAGGTCGTGCTGCGCCATTACTTGTACATTCCCAGCGACTGGGCTTTCTGGTAAACCTTCCCCTCGGTCATGATCGACGGGGCGATCACGACTTCCACCTGCTGCATCTCTTTTAACGTTGCCGCACCGAGCGTCCCCATCGAGGTCCGGAGGGCGCCGACAAAGTTCATCGAGCCGTCGTCGAACCGGGCCGGGCCGTGAATGATCTCTTTGAGCGGGCCGATCGTGCCGACCTTGATCCGGGAGCCGCGCGGCAGGGTCGGGGACGGGGTCGCCATCCCCCAGTGGAAACCACGGCCGGGCGCTTCGGTCGACTTGGCGATCGGCGAACCGATCATCACCGCGTCGGCGCCGCAGGCGATCGCCTTACAGATGTCGCCGCCCACCACCATGCCGCCGTCGGCAATGATGGGGACGTAAACGTTGTTCTCCTTGAAGTAAGAATCGCGGGCGGCCGCGCAATCGGAGATCGCCGTGGCCATCGGAATGCCGACGCCGAGCACGCCGCGCGAAGTGCAGGCGGCGCCCGGGCCGATGCCGACCAGGACGGCCGCGACGCCGGTCCCCATCAGCGTTAGGGCGACTTCGTAGGTGACGCAGTTGCCGACGATGACCGGGATCTTCATTTCCGTGCAGAACTTCTTGAGGTCGAGGACCTGGGAAGTTTTGGACTTATGCTTGGTCGAGAGAACGGTCGACTGGACGACGAAGATATCCGCTCCGGCGTCGCGGGCGATCGGGCCGAGCTCCAGCGCTTCCTGGGGGATCGACGAGACGGCGGCGAGGCCGCCGGCGGCCTTGATCTCCTTGATCCGCTTGACCACCAGCTCTTTTTTCGTCGGCTCCAGGTAAAGCTTTTGCATCAGCGGCACGTATTCTTCTTTCGGGACCGCGGCGATCTTCTCCAGCATCTTGTCCGCGTCCTCGTATTTCGCCCAAACGCCCTGTAAATTGAGGACCCCCAGACCGCCGAGCTTGCTCATGGCCACCGCGATCTTGGGGCTGACGACGCCGTCCATCGCCGAGGCGATGATCGGGATCTCGAACTTGCGCCCGCCGATCGTCACCGAAACGTCGGTATCCTCCGGGTTGATGGTGATGATCGAGGGACAGAGCGCGATCTCGTCGAAACCGTAAGCCCGCCGGGTCTTTTTGGCCTTGCCTAATTCGATATCCATTTACTTTTTCCTCGCTTTCTTGATCTTATTCTTGTCCTTGTTCTTGTCCTTGGCGGTCGCGATCATTTTTTCGAACTCGGCCATCAGCGGTTCCGGCACCCAGACCTCGCCGCACTCCTGGCAAACGTAGGCGGGGACCGATTCCATCATGTAGAGTTTGCCCCCCTGGTAATCTTCGAGGTTGACTTTTTCCAGCTCCAGCGGACCGCCGCACGCCTCACAAGCCTCCGGCTCTTCGCCCAAAAGCGACCGGTACTTTTCCAGGTCGTCGTCCTTTTTTTTCTGGTCGTTTTGCGTCATGACGGATTTGCGATTATACTATAATCCGCCCGGCTTGGCAAGAAAGCGCCGCGTGTGTTATACTTACGGCGGAAAGCGAGGAATAACCATGCATTTCAACATCGACAACGTCCGCCGCACCGACCCGGAGATCGCCGCCCTGCTGGATAAGGAGCTCGACCGCCAGCAGAACAACCTGGAAATGATCGCCTCCGAGAATTTTACCTCCCGCGCGGTGATGGAAGCGTGCGGCTCGGTCCTGACCAACAAATACGCCGAAGGTTATCCCGGCAAGCGCTATTACGGCGGCTGCGAGTTCGTCGACGTGTCCGAATCGATCGCCATCGACCGGGCCAAAAAGCTTTTTGGCGCCGACCACGCCAACGTCCAGCCGCATTCCGGCTCCCAGGCGAACTTCGCCGCCTACGTCTCCTGCGTCAAACCGGGCGACACGATCATGGGCCTCAACCTGTCGCACGGCGGGCATTTAACGCACGGGTCGCCGGTCAACGTCTCCGGCCTCTACTTTAATTTCGTCTCCTACGGCGTCCGCCAGGACACCGAAACGATGGATTTCGACCAGATCCGGTCGCTGGCCAGGGAAAATAAGCCCAAAATGATCGTCACCGGGGCGACCGCTTATCCCCGGACGATCGACTTCGCTAAGTTCCGCGAGATCTGCGACGAGGTCGGGGCGGTCCTGATGGTCGACATCGCCCACATCGCCGGGCTGGTCGCGGCCGGCATCCATCCGTCGCCGGTCCCGGTCGCGGAGATCGTCACTTCCACCACTCACAAGACCCTGCGCGGCCCGCGCGCCGGGTTGATCCTGTGCCAGGAAGCGTACGCCAAGCAGGTCGACAAAGCGGTGTTCCCCGGCATCCAGGGGGGACCGCTGGAGCACATCATCGCCGCCAAGGCGGTCTGCTTCAAGGAAGCGATGACACCAGAGTTCCGGCAATACCAGGTCCAGACGGTCAAGAACGCGCAGGCGCTGGCGGCGGGCCTGATCAAGAACGGCTTGCGGCTCGTTTCGGGCGGGACCGACAACCACCTGGTCCTGGTCGACTTGCGGCCGTTCAAGGTCACCGGCAAAGAAGCCCAGCCGGCGCTGGAAGCGGTCGGCATCACGGTGAACAAGAACACGATCCCGTTCGATCCGGAAAAACCGAGCGTGACCTCCGGCGTCCGGATCGGCACGCCGGCCCTGACGACGCGGGGGATGAAAGAGAGCGAAATGGCGCTGATCGCCGACCTGATCGCCCGGATCCTGCGCCACCCGGGCGACGAAAAGATCAAACTAGAGGTAAAGGAGCGGGTGCTGACGTTATGCCGGCAATTCCCCCTTTACCGGTAGAAAGACGAACTGATCAATGATCGAATTGACGAACGTTTTTAAAACTTACCACAGCGGGATCGAATCGCTGTACGACATCAATCTCCATATCGGCAAGGAAGAGTTCGTCTTCCTGGTCGGCTCGTCGGGGGCGGGGAAAACCACCCTGCTGAAGCTGGTCTACCGCGAGGAAAGGCCCACGGCCGGCAAGGTGGTCGTCGACCGGGTCAACGTCGCCGAGCTGGACGGCAACCAGGTCCCGTTCCTCCGCCGCAACATCGGCGTGGTCTTCCAGGACTTTAAGCTCCTCCCCAGGCGAACGGTCTTCGAGAACGTCGCCTTTGCCCTGCGCGTTACCGGCGCGCCGCGCTCAACCATCCGCCGCAAGGCGATGCAGGCGCTGGAGCTGGTCGGCATGCTCCGCCGGGTCAACTCTTTCCCCGACGAGCTCTCCGGCGGCGAAAAGCAGCGGGTCTGCATCGCCCGGGCGATCGTGAACAACCCGCCGATCCTTTTGGCCGACGAACCGACCGGCAACCTCGACCCGGCCACTTCCTGGGACATTTTGCAGCTCCTCGACAAGATCAACAAGCGGAACACGACCGTGGTGGTCGCCACGCACAACAAGAGCATCGTCGACGAGATGAAAAAGCGGGTCGTCGTGCTGGAGAACGGGCGGCTGATCCGCGACCAGCAGCTGGGGATGTACCATGTTTAGCAGCCTGGAGTTCTTTATCGTCGAAGCGTTCCGCTCGATCCGGCGGGGCGGCCTGATGACCTCCGTCGCGGTCGTCACGATCACCGTCTCCCTGACCATTTTCGGCACTTTCCTTCTCCTGATCCTCAACATGGGGAACATCGTCGGCGTCGTCTCTTCCCGGCTCGACCTGGTCGCTTATTCCCAAAAGGACCTCTCGCTCGACGAGGCGGCGGCCATTCAGGTCAAACTCTCCAAGCTGCCGGGCGTGGAGAAGGTCGATTTCACCTCCAAGACCGAGGCCTGGAACCGGTTCAAGGGCGATTTCGGCGGCAAGTTCGCCCTGGACGAAGTGATCCGCGAGAACCCGCTGCCGCACACCTTTGCCGTCCGCGTCCGCACCCCCGACCAGCTCCCCGACGTCGCCCGCACGGTCTCGAACCTGCCGGAGATCGACGAGGTCCGCTACAGCGGCCAGCTGATCAAGCAGATGCAATCGCTGGTCGGCGCGGTCCGCTTCGGCGGCCTCTCGCTGGTCATTCTCCTCTCGCTGGCCACTCTGCTGATCGTGGTCAACACGATCCGGTTGACCGTGCTGGCCCGCGAGACCGACATCTACATTATGAAACTGGTCGGCGCGACGAACAGTTTCGTCAAGTGGCCGTTCATGATCGAAGGGGTCATAATCGGCATCCTGGGCGGGCTGGCCGCTTTCCTGCTGCTGAAATTCTCCTACGATTCCACGGTCCTGCGCCTGTCGCAGGCGCTGCCGTTCCTGCCGCTCGTGACCGACCAGTTCCTGCTCGGGCTTATTTACACCGCCACGGTGATCGGCGGCATGTGCCTGGGGATCATCGGCGGCTACATTTCCGTCTCACGCGCGCTGAAGAACGAAGCATAGGAGGAAGTTAAATGTTAACCTGGTTAAGAAAGCACACAAAAACGATCATGATCGCCGTCGCGGTGGTGTTCGCCGGCTCGATGTTCTACGGCCTCGGTTTTTCCGGCCAGCAAGGCGGCTCGGGCGGGGGCGGCTCCAAAGGGATCGCCAAAGTTAACGGCCGGGAGATCGACCAGGTCCGCTACCAGGAACTGCTCAACCGGGTCGCCCAGAGCTTTGGCGGCGACATTTCCCCCTCCGACATGGCGATGATCGAGAACCTGACGCTGGGCCAGGCCATCGACTTCACTTTAATGGTGGAAGAAGCGCGGAAGAAGGTCAAGGTTTCCGGCTCCGAGATCGACGGCACGCTCGACCAGATCATGAAGCAGCAGCAGATCCCCTCGAAGCGGGAGCTGGAAGTCGCCCTGAAACGGCTCGGCCTGACGGTCGGCAAGTTCCGCGACCTGCTCCGCGACGACATCCTGCTCCAGAAATTCCAGCGGAAAATGCAGGAAGAGATCAAAGTGACGCCCGACGACCTGCGCGAGATCCGGGCCAGCCACATTTTGCTCAGCAACGAAGCGACCGCCAAGCTGGTCCTGGCCCAGCTCAAAGCGGGCGGCGATTTTGCCGCGCTGGCCAAAGCGTATTCGCGCGATCCCGGCTCGGCCGCCCAGGGGGGCGATCTCGGTTACTTCAAGACCGGCAGCATGCTCCCCGAGTTCGAGCGGGCCGTCCTGGCGCTTAAGCCGGGCGAGCTGAGCGGCATCGTGAAGACGCCGTTCGGCTACCACCTGATCAAGGTCGCCGATTCGCGGCTGCGGAAATTCTCCGTCCCCGACGCCCAGGTGGAGCAGCTCGTCCTGCGCGAAAAGCAGGAGAGCACGATGCGCCAGTGGTTCGGCAGCGTCAAGGCCAAGGCGAAGATCGAGGTCCTGAACCCGGCCCTGCGGGCGCACGATTACCGGTTCAAGGGGATGGCGCCGCTGGCCATAGCCGAATATAAAAAAGCGATCGCCCAGGACCCGGCCAATCCGTTCCTGCCGATCTACCTGGGGGACACTTACATGATGCTGGGGCGCAAGGACCTGGCGCTGGTCGAATACGAGAACGCGGTCAAAGTGCAGGGTGGTAATCCGGCACTATACCTGGTCTTAGGCAAGGCCTACGAAGCGGCCGGCGAGCGCAACCTGGCGGCAGAGCAGTACAAGAAAGCTTCGCTGGTCGCCGGCGACAGCCGCGACGTCCACGAGAAGCTGCTCAAGCTGTTCCAGCAGATGAAGCGCCCGGCGGAAGTCGCCCGGGAAAAAGCGGAGCTGCAGCGGATCGGCAAGAAAGAAGCGTTCGAGAAAGAACTGACCGGAGGTAAATAACCATGAACAAGCTGAGCGTTTTTGCGCTTTTGCTTATAATTATGGCCGTTATCTCCGCCGGCTGCGGCGGCGGAGGCGGAACACCGACCACCACAACCACCACTGCGGCCGTGACTACGACGACCACCGTCGCGACCACGACAACTACCGGCACTCCGGCCACTACGACCACTACTGCTGCCGGAACGACGACCACAACGGCGCCGGCCCCAACTACTACCACCACCACGGTCACGACCACTACCACGGCGGCGCCGACCACCACAACGACCGTGACCACCACCAGCACCACCGTAACGACGGCGGCTTTCACGATCATCGAGATCGATTCGATCAACGATGTCGGCAAATACACCAGTCTGGCGATCGACGGGAGCGGTTACGGGCATATCAGCTACTACGATGTGACGAACAGCGCTTTAAAATATGCGACAGACCTCGCCCTTTATCCCGGTTGGGGGGTAGAAACGGTCGCCAATTGGGGAACGATGGGGACCTATACCTCGATCGCCATCGATAACGACCAGAAGAACCGAATCAGCTGTTATCATGATACCGGCGTCAGAAATCGAACGGTTTGGGCAAGCGGTGAGGCGGGCAATTGGAGCGTGGCCACGGTTGAGGGGAGTAATAACACCGGCACGTATTCGAACATGGCAATCGATAGCGCCAATCGGCCGCACTGCGTTTATAAAGCCAACTTGGATGTCGGCCATCTTTGGGCTATCCCCGGCTGGATGTACGACACACCAACCGACGGAACGCCTGACAGCGGCAATGTCCTGGGCGGAATATCTTACCGGATAAAACTTGGGGCTCCCGATCGGCAGCATCTTTGTTACGTCAATTCTTCGAACCAACTGAAGTACACTTACGGCGATATCGACGACTCTTGGCTTGTCACTCCGATCCTGCTCAACGGCGGCGGGGCAGTCTACAGTGAAGACACCTCCCTGGCGGTTGACAACAACGGTAACGTCTACATTTCTTACGCGACCGCGACCGGGAAAATGATGGCAACGACCAACCTCTTCGGCGATTTTATCATTTCGACCGTCGAAGCGGGGAGCACTTTCACTTACAATTCGATCGCCGTAGCCAGTTCGAATGAAGTCTGCATCGCTTATTACGATTCGGTAGCCAAAGACCTGAAGTTCGCTCGCCGAAACTTTGACAGTTGGGACATAACTACGGTCGATTCAACGGGCGACGTCGGGCAATTCTGTTCGCTGGCGCTTAACGGCAGCAAAAAGGCCTGCATCAGCTATTACGACGCGACGAACGGGGACCTAAAGTACGCGGTCGAGCAGTAGTTTAACTGGCTAAAGCGAGCTGTTCGCCGGCGCCGAGGATCTGCTTCAGTTTGTCGGGGGTCCGGCCTTCGCAGTAGATCCGGAGCAGGGGTTCGGTGCCGGAAGCGCGGAAGAGGATCCAGCTCCCGTCCTCAAAATTGAACTTCAAGCCGTCCAGGTCCTCGATCTTCGTCACCTTTAAACCGCCGATCGCCTGGGGCGGCCGTTTCTTCAGCGCGACCACGGCCGTCTGCGCCTTGTCGGTGTGCAGGTCGATCCGGTCGTAATAGTAAAAGCCGTGCTCGGCCATCATCTCGTCCAGGATCTGCCCCAGGGTCTTCTTTTCGATCGCCATCAGCTCCAGCAGGGCCAACCCGGCCACCGTGCCGTCCCGCTCGGGGATAAAACCTTTCAGCGCCATGCCGCCGCTCTCTTCGCCGCCGAGCAGGATATCTTTTTCCAGGATCAATTTGGCGATGTACTTAAAACCGATCGGCGTCACCGTCAGCGGCAGGCAGTACGACTGGCACAGCTTGTCGATCAGGTTGGTCAGATTAAAGGTCTTCACCACTTCGCCGCTCCACTTCCGGTGCTTGACCAGGTGCCGCAGCAGGAGGCAAAAGATGTTGTGCGTGTTGATGAAGCGGCCGGTGGCGTCGATCGCCGCCAGGCGGTCCGCGTCGCCGTCGAGCACGATGCACACGGTCAGCTGGTCCGGATGCTGCAGCGCCGATTCCCGGACCAGGGAGAAAGATTCTTCCAGGTTGACGGGGAGCGGCTCGGGGTTGACCCCGCCGAACAGCGGATCGCGCCAGCCGCGGATCTCGGTAACCTTGATGCCGAGCTTTTGGAAGTTGCCGATCCCGCTGCCGTACATCGGATCGATCAGGATATTCAGGTTCGCCGCTTCGATCGCGGGCAAGTCCGCCAGCGTACTGACCTTTTTCAGGTAAGCGGGGTCGGGATCGAACAGGGTGATGTTCTTATCGGCAATGGTAAAGTATTGCGAGCTTTTCAGGTTCTGCTCCACCGCCCTGGTCGTTTCCGGAAAAGCGGAGCCGCCGAAACCTTCCTTGATCTTAAAGCCGTTCCATTCGGGCGGGTTGTGCGAAGCGGTGATCATGATGCCGGCGCCGAGGCCGAGGTTGTTGACCGTGAAAGAGAGCGTGGGCGAGGGGAGCGCATGCGCCATCAGCAAGGTCTTGAGGCCGGCGCCGGAACAGACCTCCGCCGCCGCCCGGGCAAAATCTTCCGACTGGAAACGATTGTCGTAGCCGACCGCGACCCCCTTGTCCGCCAACCCTTTCTCCTTGAGCAGGTCGACCAGCGCCTGGGTCACCAGCCGGAGGTTCTCGAAGGTGAACTCGTCGGCGATCCTGGCCCGCCAGCCGTCCGTGCCGAATTTGATCATTCGGTCGGCTCCTCGGCCGGTTCCTCGTCTTCGGTCGCTTCACCGGTCACCGGCTCGAGCTGGTCGCCCGGCTGGTGCAGGTCGCAGCTGCCGCCCGGCGCGTCTTTCTGCCAGAGCGTGGCGGCGCGGACCCGGTTAGGCGGGCAATTCGGCCCGGCCAGCTTGCCGCTGTCGAGGCAGAGCCGCACGGTAACTAACCCTTCCGGCTGCGGGAAATCGAGCACCGGCTGCCCGGCCAGGACGATCCGGTTATACGCCTGCCAGATCCGCGGGCAGATGGCGACCTCGGCGATCCCTTTCATCGGCGTATTGTTGTCGTTGCCGACCCAGACCCCGGTCACCAGCTGGGGGACGAACCCTTCGAACCAGGCGTCCTTGAAGTCCTGCGAAGTGCCGGTCTTGGCCGCCGCCGGCCGCTCGATCCGGCCGCGGACGCCGGTCCCCCGCGTCAGGACGCCTTTCATCATGTCGACCATGATCGCCGCCACGTTCTCGTCCAGCACGCGGCGCTCGATGTTCTTGTGGTTAAAAAGGGTCACGCCGTCGCGGTTCTCGATCTTGACGATGGCGGTCGGCTCGACCCGGATCCCGCCGTTGGCAAAAACGCCGAACGCCGAGGTCAGCTCCAGGATCGTCACTTCGGAAGCGCCGAGCGCCAGGGAGAGGCCCGGCTCCAACCGGCTTTTGATCCCCATTTTCTGGGCGACGTCGATCGCGCTCTGGATGCCGACCCGCTCCAGCAGCTTGATCGACGGGATATTGAGCGAACGCTCCAGCGCCTGCCGCATCGTGACCGCGCCGTGGAACTTCATATCAAAGTTGTTGGGCGACCAGGTGCCGCCCGGGTTCCAGCGGTTCGGCCAGACCTGGAAAGTGGTCTGGGTATCCTGCAAGATCTCGCCGGGCGAGATCCCTTGCTCGATCGCCGCGGTATAGACGAACGGCTTGAAAGAGGAACCGGGCGGGCGCTTGGCCTGCGTCACCCGGTTGAACTTGCTTTCGAAGAAATCGGCCCCGCCGACCAGCGCCTTAATGTAGCCGGTCCGCGGGTCGATGGAGACGAGCGCGGCCTGGGAAAAATTATACATCTTCCCTTCGGCGGAGATCGTCCGGGTGATGATCTCCTCGGCGGCCGCCTGCATCCGGCTGTCCAGCGAGGTGTAGACCTTGAGGCCGCCGTGGTAAACCAGCTCCTCGCCGTATTTATCCGTCAGCTCCTGCAGGACGTAGCTGATAAAGTAGGGGGCGATCTCCCCCAGGCTTTTCAGGTTTTTCGGCGAGAATTCGAGGCTGGCGATCGCCGCCAGCTTCCCTTCGCGCTCGTTGATCAGGCCGTGGTCGAGCATTTTATTGATCACGAAGATCTGGCGGAGCTTGGAACCCTTGAAATTGCGGTAAGGCGAGTAGAGCTCCGGCCCGCGGATCAGCCCGGCGATCATGGCCGATTCGGCCAGGTCGAGGTCCGCCGCGGTCTTGCCGAAATAAAGGTTGGCGGCCGATTCGATCCCGTACGCGTTGTGTCCCAGGTAAACCTGGTTCAGGTAGAGCTCCAGGATCTCTTCCTTGGTGTAGCGCCGCTCGATCTGCATGGCAATGAGCGCTTCCGCCAGCTTGCGGGTCAGCGTCTTCCTTTTATGTAAGAAGAGGTTCTTGGCCAGCTGCTGGGTGATGGTACTGCCCCCCTCCACGATCCGGCCGTAAGCGAAGTTCTTGATCCCGGCCCGGATGATCCCGTAAAAATCGAGCCCGTGGTGGCCGTAAAAGTTGGGGTCCTCGGTCGCGATCACCGCTTTCTGGAAGAACGGGGAGATCTTGGAGAGCGGCACCACCTGCCGGTTCTCTTCCTGGTGAAAGCGGGCCAGGACCTTGCCGTCGGCCGAAAAGAGGATGGTGCTTTCGCTCGGCAGGTAAGAATTAAGGACCTCGGTGTCCGGGAGCTGGACGATGATCTGCAGCGCCAGGCCGGCTAAAGCGGCCAGGACGATCAGAAAGATCAGCAGGAAGAATTTTTCCCGGCGGACCCGCTTTTTCGCCATGATTGAAAAATTATAGCATTTATGGTACATTTTGTCAGGCCTGCCTGTCGGTGGGCGGGGAGGCAAGTATGGCAACGAAAATCCTGATCATTCACGGGCCCAACCTGGCTCACTTGGGAGAGCGGGAAGTGGCCGTGTACGGCAATTTTACCCTGGCCGAGATCGACGAAAAACTCCGGGAACTGGCGAAAAACGAGGGTGTCGAACTGGACATCCGCCAGCTGGACGGGGAAGGGGAGATCGTCGAAGCGATCGGTAAGGCGCGCAAGGAGTGCCGGGCGCTGGTCATCAATCCGGGCGCTTACACCCATTACAGCGTGGCGATCCGCGACGCGATCGCCGGGGCCGGCCTGCCGACCGTCGAGGTCCACCTCTCCAACATCTACGCCCGCGAGGAATTCCGCCATAAATCGGTCATCGCGCCGGTCGCCGTCGGCCAGATCTCCGGTTTCGGCGTCAACAGCTACCTGCTCGGGTTAAAGGCCGCGCTCGCCTCCCTCAAGCAATGAAGCCCGCTCAGCGGCAGGCGATCAAGATAGCGTGCGCAGTCATGCGCGCGCTCCGGGTCAAGCCGGGGCAAACGGAGCGGCAGATCGCCGCCTGGATCACGCAGGAGCTGGCCGCCCGGGACGCCAAACCGTCGTTCCCGCTCATCGTCGCCGCCGGCCCGCGCTCTCTGGACCCCCACGCCCGGCCGACCAACCGGCGCCTGCGGGCCGGGGAGCAGGTGGTCGTCGACCTGGGAGCCAAATACCGGGGTTACTGCTCCGATCTCACCCGGACCTTCTTTATCGGCAAACCGACCGCCAAGTACGCGGCACTTTATGCTATGATAAAGGAGGCGCAGCGCCGGGCGATCAAGGCGGTCAAGGCCGGCGCTTATTGCCGGGAAGTCGATATCAGCGCCCGGGAGCATATTAAGCGCCTCTGTTTCCGTTCCTGCCGGATCAGCGAAAAGCTTTGCCCGGGCGATTGTTTCATCCACACGACCGGCCACGGGGTCGGCGTGAAGATCCACCAGCATCCGCGGATCTCGCTGAAGAGCCGGACCCGGCTCAAGGCGGGCATGGTCATCACGGTCGAACCGGGTATCTACCTGCCGGGCTGGGGCGGGATCAGGCTCGAGGACATGGTCCTGGTCACCAGGACCGGCTGTCAGCTTTTAACGAAAGGTTGTTAATAACATGAAAAACGTCGCGATCATCGTTGCCGGGGGGAAAGGGAAGCGGATGGGGGAGCCGAAACAGTTCCTGAAGCTGGGCGGTAAGCCGATGCTGGCCTGGACGGTCGACGTTTTCCAACGGACCAAGGCGATCAACGGCATTATCCTGGTCGTGGCCGAGGACCAGCTGCCGCTGGCTAAAAGGATCAAGGCCGACAAGATCATCGCCATCGTGCCGGGCGGCCGGGAAAGGCAGGATTCGGTCCGCAACGGACTGGCCGCCGTCCCCCAGGCAACCCAGATCGTGGTGATCCACGACGGAGCCAGGCCGGCCGTCACGCCCGACCTGATCAACAATACGCTCAAGGAGGTCCGGGATTGCGGCGCCGTGATCGTCGGCGTGCCGCTGAAGGACACCATTAAAAAGGTCCAGTACCACGGCCCCAAGATCATCGAGAGCGGCACGGTCGACCGGAGCGGCCTCTGGGCGGCGCAAACGCCGCAGACCTTCACGCTGCCGATCATCAAAAAGGCCTACGGCCAGCTCCGGGACAACGTGACCGACGACGCCATGGCGGTGGAGAAGCTCGGCATCAAGGTAAAAATGGTGATGGGGAGCTACGAGAACCTGAAGGTCACGACCCCGGAAGACCTCAGGATAATGGCCGTAATCTTGAAAGGAAGGAGCAAATAGCTTGTTTGACTTACTGGTCGCTTTTATACTCGCGCTGCTCGGCAATTTCACTTTCGTCGCCGTCACTATTTCCTGGTTCCTGGCCCAGTCGATCAAGGTCGTGATCTACTACTTTACCGAAGGGCACTGGAACTTCTGGCACTTTTTCGAGGCCGGCGGCATGCCTTCCGCCCATTCGGCCTCGGTCACTTCCCTGACGCTCGGGATCGGCCTGACGCAGGGGTGGAGCTCGCCGCTCTTTACCATTTCGCTGGTGTTCGCCCTGATCGTGATGTACGACGCGACCGGCGTCCGCCGGGCGGCCGGCAAGCAGGCCGAGATGCTGAACAAGATCATCGACGACATCTACGCCAACGGCAAGGTCCGGCTGGAAAAGCTCAAGGAGGTACTGGGCCACGATCCGATCGAGGTCTTCTGCGGCGCCGTCCTGGCCGTCGTCATTACCCTGATCACGCACTATGTCTACTTTACTCGATAAGATCAAACTGCCGGAAACGCTGCGCGAGCTCTCCACCAAACAGCTGGAGCAGGTCGCCGGGGAGATCCGCCAAAAGATCGTCGAGGTCACGTCCCGGACCGGCGGCCACGTCGCCTCCAGCCTGGGAGCGGTGGAGCTGACCGTCGCCCTGCACGCTTCTTTTGAAAGCCCGCGCGACAAATTCGTCTGGGACGTCGGCCACCAGGCCTACGCCCACAAGATCCTGACCGGCCGGCTCGCTTCCTTCGAGACCCTCCGCCAGGCCGGGGGGGTCTCCGGCTTCCCCAACCGGGCGGAAAGCCCCCACGACATCTTTACCGTCGGCCACGCGTCGACCTCCATCGCGCAGGCGCTCGGCCTGGTCAAGGCGCGCGACCTGGCGGGGGAAAAGCACGCGGTCGTCGCGGTGATCGGCGACGGCTCGCTGTCGGGCGGCCTGGCGTACGAAGCGATCAACAACGTCAACAACCTGGGGAGCAACATGATCGTGATCCTGAACGACAACGAAATGTCGATCAGCAAGAACGTCGGGGCGATCTCCAACTACCTGACGCAGGTCTCCACCAGCGGCGCCTATATCGAGCTGCGCAACCGGATCGAGAAACTGGTCAAAAAGATCCCGCGGGTCGGCATTTCGATGTTCGAAGCGGCCCGCAAGCTCAAGGACCGGACCAAGCATATCGTCGTCAGCTTTAAGGTCGACGTGATCTTCGAAGAGCTCGGTTTCAAGTATTTCGGCCCGATCGACGGGCATAATATCCCGTTGATCATGAGCACGCTCCACCACGCCCGCGAGGTACCCGGCCCGGTCATGGTCCACGTCCTGACCAAGAAGGGGAAGGGGTACCCGCCGGCCGAGAAAGACCCGACCCGGTTCCACGGCACCGGCCCGTTCGAGATCGGCTCCGGCAAGCCGCTGAGCGGCAACGGCAAGGTGACGTATACCCAGGCGTTCGGCAAGGCGCTCTACGACCTGGCCAAACAGGACAACAAGATCGTCGGCGTGACCGCCGCGATGCTCGACGGCACCGGCCTGGAGGAATTCGCCAACGCTTTTCCCAAACGCTTTTTTGACGTCGGGATCGCGGAAGAATACGCGGTCACTTTCGCCGGCGCGCTGGCCCGCGGCGGGTTCAAGCCGGTCGTCGCCATTTATTCCACCTTCCTGCAGCGCGCTTACGACGAGATCGTGCACGACGTCTGCCTGCAGAACCTGCCGGTCACTTTCGCCGTCGACCGGGGCGGGATCGTCGGCGAGGACGGCGCGACGCACAACGGGATCCTCGACCTGGCCTATCTCCGTTCGATCCCGAACATGACGGTCATGGCGCCGGGTGACGATGCGGAACTGGCGCCAATGCTCGGGTTTGCCGTTAACCATTCCGGCCCGATCTCCCTCCGCTACCCGCGGGGCTCGGCCCAGCTGATCGAGCGTAAATCGTCACCCGAGATCGCGCTCGGCAAGGGGGAGATCGTTTACCGGGCGCCGCTCCCCAGCTCCCAATCGCCGATCACCATCATTGCCGTCGGCTCCATGGTCGCGCCGGCGATCGAAGCGGCCAAACGTTTCGGCAACGGCCGGGTGATCAACGCCCGGTTCGTCAAACCGCTCGACCGGGAGCTGATCGTAAATAGTGCCAAAGATTCCGGCCTGCTCGTCACGGTCGAAGAGGGCGGCCTGGATGGCGGCTTCGGTTCGGCGGTCCTGGAACTGCTGGAACAGGAGCAGGTCAGCGTCAAAACGTTGCGGCTCGGCCTGCCGAGCGCTTTTATCGAGCACGGCCGGCGGGAAGACGTCCTGGCCAAATACGGGTTAACGGGCGAAGGGATCTACCAGCGGATCAAGGAAAAACTATGAAGACCGATATCGAGATCGCCCAGCAGGCGAAACTGAAGCTGATCGTCGACGTCGCCAAGCAAGCCGGGCTTAACCTGGCCGACGTCGAGCTGCACGGCTGCTACAAGGCCAAGATCAACCTCCAGGCCTTTAAGCACCTGGCCAAAGCCAAAGAGGGGAAGTTGGTCCTGGTCACCGCCATGACCCCGACGCCGCAAGGCGAGGGGAAGACGACCACCACGATCGGCCTGGCCCAGGCCCTGCCGAACTCCGTCGTCTGCATCCGCGAGCCTTCGCTCGGGCCGGTCATGGGGATGAAAGGGGGCGCGGCCGGCGGCGGCTACTCCCAGGTCCTGCCGATGGAGGATATCAATCTCCATCTGACTAGCGACATGCACATGGTCACCTCCGCCCATAATTTATTGACCGCCATGCTCTACAACCATATCCACCAGGGGAACGAGCTCGGCATTGATGAGAACCGGATCGTCTGGCGCCGGGTGATGGACATGAACGACCGCGCCCTGCGCGGCACGTTCGACATCACCGCCTCGTCCGAGGTCATGGCGATCCTCTGTTTAGCCAAAGACCTGGAAGACATGAAGGCCCGGCTCGGCCGGATCATCGTCGCCTACAACCGCCAGGGGAAACCGGTCACCGCCGCCGACTTGAAGGCGCAGGGGGCGATGGCGCTGCTGATGTTCGACGCGCTTAAACCGAACCTGGTCCAGACGATCGAAGGGGGCCCGGCCTTTATCCACGGCGGCCCGTTCGCCAATATCGCCCACGGCTGCAACACCCTGATCGCCACCCGGCTGGCGCTGAAGCTGGCCGATTACGTCATTACCGAGGCCGGGTTCGCCACCGACCTGGGAGCGGAAAAGTTCTTTGACATTAAATGCCGGGCGGCCGGCCTCCAGCCGTCGGCCGCCGTCCTGGTCGTCACCAAACAGGCGATCGAGCGGCACGGCTACGCCAACGTCGCCAAGCACGTCGGGAATTTACAGCTGTTCGGCGTCCCGGTCGTCATCGCGGTCAACCGCAAGGCGAACGACACCGACCAGGAGATCGCCGCGATCCTGGCGGAATGCGCGGGGCTCGGCGTGCCGGCCGAAGAATCCGACGTTTGGGCCAAGGGGGGCAAGGGGGGGAAAGCGCTGGCCAAAGCGGTCGCCCAGGCGGCTGCCGGCCCGTCCAGCTTCAAACCGCTTTACGACCTCGGTTTACCGCTCAAAGACAAGATCGAGCTGATCGCGACCAGGATCTACGGGGCGGACGGGGTCGACTACACGGCCAAAGCGCAGGCCGATCTCGCCTTGCTGGCCGAGAACGGCTTGAGCAACGTGCCGGTCTGCATCGCCAAAACGCAATATTCGCTCAGCGACAACCCGAAAGTCTACGGCCGGCCCCAGGGCTTTAGAATAACCATCCGCGAACTGAAACCGTCGGCCGGGGCGGGGTTCGTCGTCGCGCTCGCCGGCGACATCATGACGATGCCGGGCTTGCCCAAGCACCCCGCGGCCGAGAACATGGACGTCACGGCCGACGGCAAGATCACGGGGCTATTCTAATGATCAACCAAAAGAAAATAGAAAAAGCTGTCCGGGAAATCTTACAGGCTATAGGAGAAGATCCCGACAGAGAAGGCCTTAAGGAAACCCCTAAACGCGTGGCCGCCTTATATGCCGACCTCTTCTCCGGTCTGGCGGTCGATCCCGGCCGGGAACTGACGCTCTTCCAGCAGGGCGAGCACGAAGAGATGGTGATGTTAAAAGACATCCCGTTCTACTCGATCTGCGAACACCACCTCGTCCCGTTCGTCGGCCGGGCGCACGTCGTCTATATCCCGACCAAGGGGCGGATCACCGGCCTCTCCAAGCTGATCCGGGTCGTCGAAGGTTACGCCAAGCGGCCGCAGGTCCAGGAACGATTGACCAGCGAAGTGGCCGATTGTTTAATGGCTAAGCTGAAGCCGCAAGGCGTCCTGGTCGTGATCGAAGCGGAGCATCTCTGCATGTCGATGCGCGGGGTTAAAAAGCCGGGAACGAAAGCGGTCACCTCCGCCGTGCGCGGTATTTTTCAGCGGGATGCCAAGGCTCGCTCCGAGGCCCTGGCCCTGATCAAGTAGGCAGTTTCCCCTTTATAAAAGCCATCAGCAATTCAGCCGTCGACTGGTTCAAGCCCTGGACGTTGAGCCGGCCGGTCTGGCGCGCTTCCAGGATCCGGTTCCGGTGCTCAACCCCGAGCTTCTTCCCGAGTTCGACCCCGAACTGGTCGAAACTGTTGATCCCCCAGATAAAACCTTTGGCCGCCGCCCGGTGTTCGGTCCAGGCCAGCAGTAATCCGGCGGTGAACGGGGTCAATTCTGATAATAATAATGAACTGGACGGGCGGTTCCCCGGAAAGTTCTTCGGCAGGTAATCGTCTTTTTTCCCGAACGCCAAAGCGTCGGGTTGGGCAAAGAAGTTGGTCATCAGCTCTTCGTGATGGGTCACTGAGGTCGGTGACGCTTCGCCGAGGGGGTATTGCGGCTTGATAAAACCGATAAAGTCGCACGGGATGATCTGGGTCCCCTGGTGCAGCAGCTGGTAGAACGAGTGCTGGCCGTTCGTTCCCGGTTCGCCAAAGACTACCTCGCCGGTATCGTATCTGACCGGCTTCCCTTCGCTATCGACCAGCTTGCCGTTGCTCTCCATTTCGACCTGCTGGGTGTGGGCCGGCAGTCTGCCCAGGGACTGGAAGTAGGGGAGCAAGGCCCTCGTCTTGTAGCCCATAAAGTTGATGTTCCAGATATCGAGCACGGCGGAGAGGACCGGGATGTTCTCTTCGAACGCGGCGTGCAGGAAATGGGTATCCAGCCACCGGGCCCCGTCGAGTATTTTGGCAAAGTTATCGTAACCGAGATAAAGCGCGAGCGGCACGGCGCCGACCGCCGACGTGGCGCTGTAGCGCCCGCCGACCCAGTCCCAAAAACCGAACATGTTCGCCGGGTCGATCCCGAACGCCTTGACCTTGTCGGCCGCCGTGGAAACGGCGATAAAATGTTGCTTGATGACCTCGGGTGAAGCGCCGAGCGCTTTCCGCATCCAGGCCTTGGCCGTCTCCGCGTTCTTCATCGTCTCGGCGGTGGTGAAAGTCTTGGAAATGATGATCACCAGCGTATCTTTCGGGTCCAGTCCCGCCGTTTTCCGGGCGAAGTCGGTCCCATCGACGTTCGCCACAAAGCGCAGTTTCTTGCCGGGCAGGGCGTAAGGGGCGCACGCTTCGGCCAGGTATTCCGGGCCGAGATAAGAGCCGCCGATCCCGATCGCGACGAGATTGTTCAGCTTGTTCTGCGCGGCGAACGCCTTGACCTGCGCCAGGACCTCTTTGACCTCGGGGTAGCGGTCCGGATCGCGCAGGGCGACGTGGAGGACGGCGCGCCCTTCGGTGACGTTGATCTTCTCGCCCTTGAACATCGCCTTGATCTTGGACCGGAGGCCGGTCGCTTCGGCCAGGCGGAGCAGGAGAGTGACGGCGGTCTCATCCACCAGTTGGCGGGAATAATCGTAATAGAGGTGCGGGGTCTTGACGCAGCGGCGGGCGAACAGCCCTTTCAGGTCGGCCGCTAACCCTCTCCGGTGGCGGCAAAGCGCTTGATATTCGTCGGTCTGGTCGAAATTTGCTCCTGACATCAAGGAGCATTATAACAGACTTACGCTTTTTCCCCAAATATCAGCGCCGGCGCTTCCGCCTGGAGCCGGGCCAGCAGCGCTTCGCCGCTCCAGCTTTCCAGGTAGAGCTTCATTTTCGGCTCGGTGCCGGAGGGACGGATGGCGAACCAGGAACCGTCTTCCAGGATGACCTTAACGCCGCCCATCGGCGCGCCGTTGCCCGGCGCCTTGGTCAGGACGCTGACGATCTTCAGGCCGGCAACCTGGCCGGTGATCTTAGCGGGATCGAGCGCTTTGAGCGCCGCTTTCTGCTCGTCGGTGATCGGGCCGTCGACCCGTTTGTAGAGCGGGTTGCCGTATTGCTTGACCAGCACGTCGCGGTAGATCTGCGACGGGGTCTGGCCCGTCTTCGCCAGGATCTCGGCCGAGAGGAGGGCAAGAGCAAAACCGTCCTTATCGGTCGTCCAGGTCTGGCCGTCCAACTGCAGGAAAGATGCTCCGGCGCTCTCTTCGCCGCCGAACGCCAACCAGCCTTCGCTCAAACCGGGGACGAACCATTTGAAACCGACCGGCACTTCGTAGAGCTCTTTGCCGAGGCCGGCGACGACCCGATCGATCATGCTGCTGCTGACCAGCGTCTTGCCGACTTTCAGGTTGGCGGGCCAGTTCGGCCGGTTCTGCATCAGGTACCAGATGGCGACCGAGAGATAGTGGTTCGGGTTCATCAGGCCGTCGGGGGTGACGATCCCGTGCCGGTCGAAATCGGGATCGTTGCCGAAGGCGATAGCGAACTTGTCTTTCAGGCCGATCAGGCCGGCCATCGCGGCGGGGGAAGAACAATCCATCCGGATCGTCCCGTCGGAGTCGACCGTCATGAAGCCGAAGGTCGGGTCAACCTCTTTGTTGACGACGGTGATGTCCAGGCCGTACATTTTCGCGATCGGCTCCCAGTAGTGGACGCCGGAGCCGCCGAGCGGGTCGGCGCCGATCCGGACCTGGCCGGCCTTGATCGCCGCCATGTCAACGACCCGGCCCAGGTCGCCCGAGAACGCGCCGACAAAATCGCGCCGCTGCACCCGGCTGCTCGCTTCCGCGAACGACGTCATTTTGACCCGTTCGTTCTGGAAGGTGAGGTATTCGTTCGCTTTCCCCTCGATCACTTTGGTGACGTCGGTGTCGGCCGGGCCGCCGTGCGGCGGATTGTACTTGAAGCCGCCGTCGGTCGGGCCGTTGTGAGACGGCGTAATGACGATCCCGTCCGCCAGCTCGGCGCTGCCGGCCGCTTGGCGCCGGTTATGGTTGATGATCTGCCGGGAAATGACCGGGGTCGGCGAGAACTCGTCGTTAACGTTGCTGACCACTTTAACGTCATTGGCGACCAGGACCTCGAGCGCGGTCTTAAAGGCCGGGTAGGAGAGCGCGTGGGTGTCAAAACCGATGAAGAGCGGCCCGGTGATCTTCTGCGCTTTGCGGTAATCGCAGATCGCCTGGGTGATCGCCTGGATATGCTGCTCGTTGAACGAGCCGTTCAGCGACGTTCCCCGGTGGCCGGAGGTGCCGAACTCGACCCTTTTCCGCCACTTAACCGAGTAGTAAGCGGCAACAAGCTCTTTTATATCTACCAGAGTTTCTTTCGGCGCCTGTTTGCCGGGAATTCTTTCTGCCATAAAAATATTGTATACTATTTACCGTAATGGTTAAAGGGACAATGGCCATAGTTGATCTCGCCGGTATAAAAGTCGACAACGTCACGCTGGAGGAAGCGGCCGCCAGGGTAGAAATGCTGATCGCCACGAACAAGCCTCAGCTGATCGCTACGCCGAACCCGGAAATGATCGTCGCCTCCCAGACGGACGCGGAGCTCAAGGCGATCCTGAACGGTGCCGCCCTCCGCGTGCCGGACGGGATCAGCATGGTCGTCGTCGCCCGGATCCTCGGAACGCCTTTGCAAGAGCGGGTCAGCGGGATCGACCTGATGCTGAAGTTGGCCGAGATTAGCGCCGAAAAAGGGTACAAAGTCTTCCTAGCCGGCAGCGCTGCCGGTGTGGCCGACGAAGCAGCCCGGCAACTGAAAAAACGTTTTCCCAGCCTGCAGGTGGTCGGCACCTATCACGGTTATTTCGGCGGTGACGATTCGGAACTGCTCAAGCTGATCCTTGACGCGGGCCCCGATCTCCTCTTTGTCGGGCTGGGGGCGGGGCGGCAGGAAAAGTGGCTGGATCGTCACCTGGCGGAACTGAAGTGCGTCGGCATGGGGATTGGCGGCAGTCTCGACGTCATCTCCGGCCGGAAGAAAAGGGCCCCCCGCTGGACGCAAGTTTTGTACATTGAATGGTTATACCGTTTAGTGACCGAGCCGCAGCGCTGGAAAAGGCAGCTGGCCTTGCCGCAATTCCTCTATCTGACATTGCTGAAAAAATTGTAAAGGGCTAAGACTTAAGTGCAACGATATTTATGGAATAATCGCTTTAAGATTTTGGCCGGCGTTGTTTTCTCCGTAATTTGCCTGCGCTTTGTATTTCAGAGCAAGAGTTACTTTATGTTAAGCATGTCCGACGAGAGTTCTTACCTCTTCCTGGGGGTAAAGCTCCTCAGCCTGGGATTTCCGGCAGCCAGCTGGGGACCGCTCTATGCGCTCTGGTATTATCTCCTCTCTCTGTTCCAGCCGGCCCCGCTCGAACTGTATTTTTTGAGCGCCGCCCTGATCGCCGCCGGCCTGCCGATCGCGCTTTTCCTTTTGGCGCTTTCCCTGGACATCCCGCTGAGCGTGGCGCTGCTCATTGCGCTTGGGTTTCTGACCTCGATGTTCAATTTCCCGGTTTATCCAAAAGTCACCAACTTCGCCTTTATTTTTATTTGCCTGACACTGGTCGCGGCCAAACGCCTGCCGTCCGCGCTCGCGGCTTTTGCCGTGCTCGCTCTCGGCGCGCTGATCGCCGCGTATATCCGGCCCGAATACAGCCTGGCGCTGGTTATCTTTTTGGCGATCGTCCTGTTTCTGGTCATCGGTCGCTTAGCCAAACGGCAAAGGCTCGGCCGGATCGAAGCGCTGGCCCTGGCGCTGCTGTTTGTCTCGGGAGTTTTGTTTATTTTCCGGTTCGGGATCCCGATCGGCGACCGGAGTTTTGTCGCTTTTGGCCAGCACTTTCAGATAAATCACGCAAACTGGAAAAAAACCGGGCCGATCCCTTTCGGTGACTGGCAGAGCACCACCCGTCACTATTTCGGAAAGGCCGATTCGATCTGGACCGCCTGGCTTAACGCTCCCGGGGCAGTCGCCAAACATATTCAAACGAATGTCGTTAACACCCCGGTCAGGGCGATCCGCCCCTTTATTTACAACAGCTTACAGGCGCCGGCCCGGTACAATAAGCTGGTCCGCCGCCTCAACGCCTTGCTCTTGCTGGGGGTAACGATCTATGCCGTTTTAGGCCGCAGGCGATGGATGGCCAAGGCCGGGGTGAACTGGCGCGATAACCGAACGATCATCATCGGCCTGGCTGTATTCTCCCTACCGCCGCTGCTCTCCTGCCTGATAATTTATCCTAGGTTTCACTATCTTGTCCTTTTAAACTTACCTTTGGTCCTGATCATCGCCTTGTTTTTGACCGGAAAAACGGTCAATGAACAATGGGATACGGCTATCTGCGCTATCCTGTTGTGCCTGCTCCTCATCATTAATCCGGTGATAAGTAAACAGAGCGAATACGGGAGGAGGGCGCTGCGCAATAACAATATGTTGACCACGATGATCGCCGAAATGACTTCATTGGCCGGCGGCAGGGAGGCTAACTTCCTCGCGACAGGGCAATTTGACAGTTTTTTGGGGGCCAATCTGAAATATGTTGACGTCGACTCAAAGGAAGCGGTCTCTTTCCCTCTTTTTATCCGGGCAAGGAACATCAGGCTAATAGTGGTCAATTACAACCTGAAAAACAGTCAGGCTTATAAAAGCGATCCCAGCTTCAGCCGTTTCCTCGATCATCCCGAGCTTTTCGGTTTTAAAAGGCTAACGATCGAGAACAGTCGGGACTACATTTTGTACGATCAAGCCTTTCTCAAATCACGCAAATAATGATATAATCCCCAGTGAATGAGCGAAGTTTTACTGGAGATCGATCTGCCCGGGATCAAGCCCTTTAAAAAAGGGAAAGTCCGCAACGTCTTTGACCTGGGCGATTCCTTGCTTTTGGTCGCTTCCGACCGTATTTCCGCCTTCGACTCCGTCATGCCGAACGGGATACCGGACAAAGGGGCCATTCTGACCCAGATCTCGCTCTTTTGGTTCGACTTCACCCGGAACATCATCAAGAACCATATTATCGAGTCCGACGTCGATAAATACCCCCAGCAGCTCCTCCCGTTCAAGGATAAGCTGGCCAAGCGGTCGGTGATCGGCAAAAAGGCCGAACTGATCCCGGTCGAATGCGTCGTCCGCGGCTATCTCTCCGGCTCCGGCTGGAAAGACTACCAAAAGACGCAATCGATCTGCGGGATCAAGCTGCCGGCCGGGCTGAAAGAGTCGTCCCAGCTCCCCGAACCGATCTTTACCCCGACGACCAAGGCGGAGCAGGGGCACGACCTGAACATCACCTTCGAACAGGTCGTCGATCAGGTCGGTAAAGAGACCGCCAACACCATCAAAGAAAAAACGATCAAAGCTTATCAATCCTGCGCCGAATATGCCGACAAGAAGGGGATCATTATCGCCGACACCAAGTTCGAATTTGGCTTCCATGGCGGCGAGATCATCATTATCGACGAAATGCTGACCCCCGATTCGTCCCGCTTCTGGCCTAAGGACCTTTATAAAGTCGGCCGGTCGCAACCGAGCTACGACAAGCAGTTCCTGCGCGATTACCTGGAATCTATCGGCTGGGACAAGGAACCCCCGGCCCCGAAACTACCCGAGGAGGTGGTGCAAAAGACCAGGGAAAAGTATCTAGAGGCTTACAAGAAATTAACCGGGAAAGCGTCTCTCTAAAGGAGGACTCTCATGGATATCGGCAAATCATTCGTTGATTCGTGGAACATTTACATCAAGAATTTTATCGTCATCCTGCTGGCCAGCATCGTCTCCGCGATCCTCGGCTTTTTGATCGCGCCGACGGTCGGTTTGCAGTACATGTTCGTCAAGGCGAAAAGGGGAAGCGCCGTCGCGTTCAACGACGTCTTTGCTCCGTTCAGCCGTTTCTTCAGCGTTTTCTTCGGCGGCATCCTGATCGGCGTCATTTTCATGCTCTGTTTCGTCCCGGCCGCCGTCTGCTTCAATTACAACTGGGGCGCCCTGGGCGGGTTGCTGCTGGCGGCCGCGATCATCGGCGTTATTTATCTGGGCGTCTGCTGGCTTTTCTCCCTGCTGCTGATCTTTGATAAGGGGCTGTCGATCATGGACGGCTTAAAAACGAGCCGCGCCCTGGTCACCCAGAACGGCTGGTGGAAGCACTTCCTGCTGGTCATCCTGGTCGGGATCGTCGCCGGGATCGGCAACATGTTCTGGGGGATCGGCGCGATCTTGACCATCCCGCTGGGGACTGGAGCGATCGCGAACGCTTATGCTGACGAAGCGAAATAACACCAAAAAGATCAAGATCGGCAGGATTGAGATCGGCGGTGGCAACCCCATCGCCGTCCAATCTATGACCAAGACCAAGACGTCGGACATCGACGCCACGGTCAAGCAGATCAACGAGCTGGAAAAGGCCGGCTGCCAGATCGTACGGAGCGCCGTACCCGATCGGGAGTCGGCCCTGGCTCTCAAGGAGATCAAGCGGCAGATCAACCTGCCGCTGGTCGCCGACATCCATTTTAACCACGAGCACGCGATCATCGCGGCGGAATCGGGCGTCGATAAGCTCCGGATCAACCCGGGGAACATCGGCGACCCGGCCAAGGTCCGGGCGGTCGTCAAAGCGGCCAAGGACCACGGGATCCCGATCCGGGTCGGCGTCAACTCCGGTTCCCTGGAAAAGAATCTGAAAAAAAAATACCAGGGGCACGTGACCGCCGAAGCGCTGGTCAAAAGCGCGCTGAGCAATATCAAGATCCTGGAAGAGAACGATTTTCACGATATCGTCATTTCGCTCAAGGCGACCTCGGTCCCCATGACGATCCAGGCTTATCTGGAGATATCCAAAAAGACCTCTTATCCGCTCCACGTCGGCATTACCGAGGCCGGCATCCCGCGCACCGGCATGGTCCGTTCCGCCGCCGGGATCGGGGCGATCCTCTCCCAGGGGATCGGCGACACGATCCGCGTCTCGCTGACCGGCGACCCGCTGGAGGAGGTCCGCGTCGGCTACGAGATCCTCAAATCGATGGAATTGACCTACCACGGGGTAACGATCATCTCCTGTCCGACCTGCGGGCGGGCCGATATCGACGTGGTCAGCATCGCCAATGAGATCGAGGAGCGGACCCGGCAGATCAAGCAGCCGCTCAGCGTCGCCATTATGGGGTGCGAGGTCAACGGCCCGGGCGAGGCGGCCGACGCCGACGTCGGCCTGGCGGCCGGCATGGGGGTAGGGCTCATTTTCCGCGAGGGGCAGATCGTCCGTAAGGTGCCCGAAGCGGAGATGATCGAAGCGCTGATGGACGAGATCGAGTCGATGACCATTAGATAGGAAGGAAAAAAAACCGATGATCGAAAGGTATACGCTCCCCAAAATGCGGGAGATCTGGTCGGAAGAGAACAAGTTCCGGAAATGGCTGGAGGTGGAGATCGCGGCCTGCGAGGCATGGAGCTCGCTCGGCAAGATCCCGCGCGAGGCGCTCGCCAAGATCAAGCGCCGGGCCGCTTTTGACGTCAACCGGATCAACGAGATCGAGAAAGAGACCCAGCACGACCTGATCGCCTTTTTGACCTCGGTCGCCGAAAAGGTCGGGCGCGATTCGCGCTACATCCACCTGGGGCTGACGTCCTACGACATCGAAGACACCGCCCGCTCGATCCAGCTGCGCGAGGCCGCCGACTTGATCATCAAGGACGTCGACGAAGTGCTCAAGATCCTGAAGCGGCGGGCCAAGGAAGAGAAGAACACCGTCATGATGGGCCGGACGCACGGCGTCCACGCCGAGCCGATCACCTTCGGCCTCAAGCTCCTCGTCTGGGTAGCGGAGATGGAGCGGAACCGGGAACGGCTCCTGCACGCCCGCGACGTCATCGCGGTCGGCAAGCTCTCCGGCGCCGTCGGCACCTACGCCGCGGTCGACCCCCGCGTCGAAGAGTTCGTCTGCAAAAAACTGAAGCTGAAAGCGTCGCCGGCCTCGACCCAGGTGCTGCAGCGCGACCGCCACGCCGAATTCCTGACCACGCTGGCCGTGGTCGCCGCCACGCTGGAACAGTTCGCCACCGAGATCCGCGCTTTGCAGAAGACCGAGTTCTGGGAAGTGGAAGAGCCGTTCGGCAAGGGGCAAAAGGGCTCGTCCGCCATGCCGCACAAGAAGAACCCGATCACCTGCGAACGGATCGCCGGCCTGGCCCGGGTCGTCCGGGGGAACGCCCTGGCGGCGCTGGAGAACGTCGCCCTCTGGCACGAGCGCGACATCACCCATTCGTCGGTGGAACGGATCATTTTTCCCGACACCTGCCAGCTGGTCGACTATATGCTGCAGAAGTTCGCCTGGGTCATGGACGGGCTGGTCGTTTTTCCGCAGAACATGCGGCAGAACATCGACCGGAGCCGCGGGATCATCTTCTCGCAAAAGCTGATGCTAGCCCTGACGGAAAAAGGGCTGACCCGGGAAGAAGCTTACAAGGTGGTGCAAACGGTCGCCATGAAGTCGCGCAACACCGGCAAGCAGATGCGCGAGCTGATGCTGGAGGACCGGGACACGCTGAAAAAGCTTTCGCCGGAAGAGATCAACAAGATCTTCGACCTGCGCAACCATCTCAAGAACGTCGAGGTCATTTTCCGGAGGTTTGGGCTGTAATGGCAAAAATCAAGGTCTACGTCACGCCGAAACAGGGGGTCCTTGATCCGCAGGGGAAGACAGTCGAGTCCGCCCTCCACACGATGGGTTATAAGAACGTTAGCAACGTTCACATCGGTAAATACATCGAACTGGAAGCACCGGAAAAACAGATCGACGAAATGTGCAAAAAGTTGCTGGCAAACCCGATAATTGAAGATTACCGGTATGAGGTCGTCGATTAGATGAGATTCGGCGTCATTGTTTTCCCCGGGTCGAACTGCGACCACGACTGTTATAACGCCGTCAAGGACGTGCTGCAACAGCCGGTCGAGTATGTCTGGCACCAGGAGAAGAAGCTTGACCACCTGGATTGCGTCATCGTTCCCGGCGGGTTTTCCTACGGCGATTACCTCCGCTGCGGCGCTATCGCCCGTTTTTCCCCGGTCATGGAAGCGGTCAAAAAGCACGCGGAGAGGGGCGGTTTAGTGATCGGGATCTGCAACGGCTTCCAGATCCTGACCGAGGCCGGACTGCTGCCGGGCGCCCTGATCCGCAACCGGGACGTCCATTTCATCTGCCGGCACATCAATTTGCGGGTTGAGAATGATAAAACCCCTTTTACCCGGAAACTGAAAAAGGGGCAGATCCTGAATATCCCGATCGCCCACGGCGAAGGGAACTACCAGTGCGATAAAGCAACCCTGGCGGAGCTGAAGAAGAACAAGCAGATCGCTTTCACCTATTACGGCGAGAACCCGAACGGCTCGACCGCCAATATTGCCGGTATTACCAACAAAAAACACAATGTTTTGGGGATGATGCCGCACCCGGAACGGGCGGCGGAAGCGCTCCTCGGCTCAGCGGACGGCCTCGGCATTCTGCAGTCCATCCTTAAATAGCTTTTTTTCACAAGTTTTACCCCTTTTAATACGATAATATCTGTAAGGAGACCATCCAAGAATGGCAGGAGTCACAGTAACCAATAATACGTCCGTGGTCAACCAGGGAGCCCAGCTCCAGGGGACCAACGGTTTTGAACTGAACCGGGAAACCGGCACCATGACCTATACGGTCCGGGCCGGCGATACGCTCGGCAAGATCAGGGCGAGAGCGGTCGGGTTTGCCCGGGCTAACGGGCTGTCGCTCGCCGGCGGCCAGAGCGTCGGCCAGATCGCCCGGCAGAGCGGGATCGACAATGCCGACCGGATCCAGGTCGGCCAAACCATCACCATCAACACCGGCAGCGTCCAGTCGGAAACCGCGCCGGCGCCGGTTTGCGACAGCGCCCCGGCCGCCGCGGACCCGGCCGACACGGCCGTAGTGACCACCCAGAATACCGGACCGATCTACGATGACCCGTCCGCGTCATATAACCCGATCGTGGAAGCGACCGAACGGTACACCGGCCCGCTCGACGAAGCCAAACGCGCTTTTGCTGAACGGATATTCAATACCCTGCAGGCCAAAGGGGTCATTAGTCCTGACGCTAAGTTTTCAACCTGGTGGGGGATGGGCGGGGTAGGCAACGACATCACGGCGCTGATCTCGGACGGCGACCACGACGGGTTCCTGGAGGTCAATTCCGACAACCTGTTCCAAACGCTGCAGGGCGAGGGGCTGCTGCGGCAGGACAAGGCCAATTTCACCAACGCGCTTGCGACTATTGCCAACCGCTTTTTCGAAGACGCCGTCAGCGGCCAACAGGCGGTAGCGGGCACCAGTTCACCCGGTGATCCATCCACCATGAGCGCCCAGGAATTCGACACCTACGTTCAGAACACCTACCGGGGAAAATTGTGCGGCAACCCGGAACTGCAGGCGGCGTTTATCGCCGACCTGGAAGCGTTCATGGCGCACCACTTCGTCGGCTCGCATATCAACGTCAACGACCGCTACGTCTGGACCCCGCAGAATGACGGCCAGTTGTCCCGGGATGCGTCGGGTAAGGCCCGGGCAGACTGCGGCGTTTACGCCAACTCTTATTCCTATTACTTTCACGCGGCAGGACTGCAGACGGAATATTTCGGCACCAATCTCTACACGCCCGGCGGCGTTTCCGGCGGCCATCTCCAGGCGGTTGGCTATCTCCCGGGCGGCGGTTTCATGCTGATGAATAACAACGACCAGGCGGTGCTGTCTAACCAGAACTTTTCCAGCCGCAACGCCAAATCGCTGGTCCGGGGCGTTTTAACAAGTGACCCGGACAACGGCGGCTTTGGCCGGCAAACCCAGATCTACGGCATTTACCAGGGCCGGACGTCGCAGGCGGTCACGGTAATGCAGCAGCAGGCAAGCGTGCGTAATACCTCCCTGGGCAGTTTGCAGGACGCGGTTAATTCGTATAGCCGCTACGAAGGCGGTTTGCACTTCATTACCGACGCCTCTTTGGACCAGTTGGTCGCCAAAGCGGGGCAGGCCCGGATAACGAACGCCGCTCTCGGGAACGTTATGGCCTGGGGGGCGACCAATGAAGATGTGGCGCTCAATTTACTGGAGCGGGTTTATCTGCCGCAATTGAACAAAATGGAAAGAGCGTTGAATACCCTGCAGGACCTGTTGGCGGACCCGACCGATCAGAACCAGCCGCATTTATCAGCCAGAGATTTCCCGATCACGATCAATGTCGATGACGGGGAATCCAGCTCAAGCCTGACCTTTAATAACAAAGAGGAATTGGAAACCTACGTACTTGACCAGCTGATCTTTGTTGACCAGGCCCGGGAAAGCATTAACGACCACTTAGCGGCGCTCAAGTAACTGCTGATATTCCGCCCGGATCTGCCGGATCGCTTCTATCCGCTGTTTTGCCTGAACGTTCTGCGGCGCGAGCTTGAGGACAATATCATAACAATCGAGCGCGTTATCGTATTCGGTCAGGTATTCGTGGATCCGGCCCAGCCGCAGCGGCGGCTCGATCTCACCCGGTTTTAAGCGCATCGCCTGGACATAGACCGTGATCGCCTCGGTTATATTGCCTACCTTATTATGTAAGGCCCCCAGCGTTAAAAGCGCTTTATAGCGAATTTCCGGGTTATTAACCCGGCTAATGACCGCCTTAAGCTGGCCAATAAGCTGGTTTTCGGTCGCTTTATCGATCTCCGCGGCCGCCTTGACCAGATTATCGATCGCTTTAAAGGCCTTACCATATTGCTTGGTATTAATGAGCACGGCTGTCTGGTCAGCCGGTGAAACGCCAGCCAAGGCAGGCTTAGCCTGAATATATGCAGGGGACAGATAATCTTCAGCCATATCTTTATTATTATCGAACTAATCCGGGAATAATTTCAGCACTTTATTTTGCTGTTCACTAAGGTTGTGGATAAAGGGGAGGTGACGATATTTTTCGCCCTCCGGAGCCAAATACTAGCCATTCGTCACCCTTGCGTAACTCCACATAAGATATATTATGCGACACTGTAACATAGCCAGAATTACCTGTCAACTAGGCCTTAATTAGGCCCCTTCTTATGGCGGCGTGGTCATAGGGCTAAGGCCCAGATGCAAGTTTTGCCTTAATTAACACGATAAATATAGTAGAATGGCACAATTCATTGCGCCCGTTATCGTTAATCCCGGGCTGCAGGCAGAGGCAACTGCCGGCAACCAGAGCGCGACTTTCACCGCGACCGACCGGAAGCTGATCGAGGAACGCGGCGGCGCACTCGATAAAACGGCCGATTTTAAAACGCTGTTCATGCGGCGCGACTTTACCAGCAAGGTCGAGAACGAGCAATCGACCGTTAAGCAGGAAGAAGATATTACCGAGCTGGAAGCCCGCAAACGCGAGCACGCCAAGATGCTTAAGCATTCCAACCGGATCAACCCGCACGAACGGGCGACGATCTCCCAGCCGGCAGCGCCGGAGGCCGCGATCATCCCCGCTCCGATCATCCGGCGCGGCAGCAGCGAACCGGTCCTGGCCAACCTGGAGAGCGTGGAGGTAAACGAAGAACCGGCAGAGAAAAAGCTGAGCAAAGAAGCGGCCAAGATCGCCAAGGAGCTGAACCTGGACCCGATCGAGCTGTTCGAGAAATTCGCCCTGGAACAGAACGAGCTGCACAGCCTGATCTACAAGATCAAGGAGCTCCACTTAAAACGGCTCCTCTCCAACACCAGCGAAGAGTTCGTCGCGCTGACCGAAGAGATCAATAAAGAGACCCTGGCCTCCGGCCGGGAAGAAGCCAGGCAATGGTTAGCCGGCCAGCTGGATGACCTGACCAAGGGCGCGGCCGAATACAAGATCAAACTGCTTAAATCGCTCGATTCGATCGGCCTCGATCCCCACCAGGAAAAAGCGGTCAAATGGCTGCAAGGGGTCGTCGCCCGGTTATCCGCCTCGCGGAATTAAGCCAGCCCCAGCAGTTTATGCGCCTGCGGTATCACGCGAACATCCTGTAAATAGCGCCGCGCGCTGGCGTGGAAAGCGAACAGCTGCTCGGCGGTAGGCCGGTGCTTGACCTGGCCGTGCGGCGTAACCGGCTGGATAACGGCCACGATCTGCTCATCGACCCCGGCGATCAACTTGGCCGCTTCAATGATCTCCGGCACTTTGGTCTCGGGCACGACCACGATCTTGGCAAAAACCTCTTTCAAGTAAGCTGTCTCCAGGAACCGCTTGTGCTCTTTCCAGTAAGCCGACTCGCCGGTCGCGGACGGCAATTTGAGATCCATCGCTACGATATCGATCTGGTCGATCACCTCATTAAGATGGTCGGGCAGCGTCCCATTCGTTTCCAAGTAAACCGGCAATTTGAGCGCCGTTTTCGCCGCCGGCAGGAACTCCTTGAGGAAATCAACTTGTAAAAGCGGCTCGCCGCCGGTCAGGCTGAGTGAATGGTCCAAACCGGGCTTTTGCAGCCCTGCCAGCAGTTCGACCAGTGACCCTACCCCGACCGGATTCCCCCTACTCTCCCACTTATGGGAGCCGGGAACGGCCTCAAGGCGGTAATTGGGCGTTATTTCGAGCGCCTGAGGGCTGTCACAATACTGGCACGAAAGATTGCAACCGGTAAAACGGACAAAGAGCTGGCGCTGGCCGAGATAAAGGCCTTCACCCTGAAAAGAAGAGAAGATCTCCGTTAACTGGGCTTCTTTGGCCATAATTCCTCCATTTCCGGAGCAGTCCAACGCGTCGAATTCCTCAGGGGAGAATCCTTTTTGATAAAGATCACGTCAACCTGGCCGAGCGCGTTATCATACGGGCGGTAACTGAGACCGACCAGGTCAAAGACGACGAAACCGAGCTCCACCATCCGCGCGATCACTTCGCTGATCAAAGCATTGCCCGGATAGAACTGGTAAAGCGAGGTTTCAATGACCGCGACCTCGCAGCGGTCCAATATGCCGGTCGCCCCGGCCAGGACTTCCATTTCAAACCCCTGCACATCGATCTTGAGCAGGATCGGCTCTCTCCAACCCGGCTGCGGCTTAAGACTGTCCAGCCGGATAACATCAATAGTTTTCAAGCTCTGCGGGTCCGCTTTTTTGCTGAACAACAGCGAAGAGCCGACCAGGTCCGCCGATACCCTGATCTCCTGGGAACCGGCACTGCGCCCGGCCGCCGCGTTCAGGTATTCACCCCGATACCGGCTCAGGAGTTTTTCCCGCCCGACGGCGTATTCCGCCAGCGGCTCCAGCCAGATATAGTACGATTCCGGGAACGTGCGGATGATCGGCGGCGTGCCGCTCCCCGCGCCGACATCAATGACCGTGGCCGGGTAAAAACCGCGCTCCTTGAACCAGAGCAAACCGGCTTCCATCGTTTCTCGGGCCAGCGGCGTTTTTTCGCGTTTGACGAGCAGGGCAAGATAGCGCTCCAGCGACAGCTGCTTGGCGCAGCGCTTGACGCTGTAAGCCCTGGCCTTTTCCCCCAATAACGCCTTGTTGGCCGGATCGTTGTAGAGGGCCATTATCTTATCGGCCAAATCGTCCTTTTTCTGCGGGTCAAGCACGTAACCGCAAGCCGCTTCGCTGACGACCAGCGCCGTTTCGGTCCGTTTATCGGCCAGCGCGAGCACCGGCCGGCCGGCGGCCAGCAGGGCGTACAGCTTGCTTGGCACGCTCAACCCGGTCGCCCGTTCATCCAGGACGACCAGACCGACGTCGGCGGCGGCATAAACCTCGTTCAATTGCTCCTTAGGAACGAAAGGGCGAAAAAGGACGTTGAGCAAGCCATGCGCGGCCGCCAGCTTCATTAATTTTTCTTTTTTCCGGCCTTCGCCGCAGAAGAGGAAGACGATGTCCGGGTTATCCCTAAGCCGCGCCGCGGCTTCGATCACCCGCTCCAGGGGATGCGCCATTCCCATGTTGCCGGAATAGAGGACGACGAATTTACCCTGGAGATTGTAGCCCTTCGTCAGCGCGCTTTTCTCCTTGGGAAGCGGCTTAAGCTGTTTCTCGTCGCACCAGTTCGGCACCAGGAAAACGTTCCCCTCCCCCGGCCGGAGCTTGGCCCTGATGACCCGCGCCATGCAGCGGCCGATCACGACCGTGACGTCGGCCGTCTTAATGAACTGCCGGTGCAGGATATCCCAGCCGACCGCCAGGATGCCGCGCGAATTCAGGTAACCGAGCTTAACGGCAATGTCGGGATAAACGTCGTAAATGACGTAAAGCAGCCTGACCCGTTTAAGCTTTTTCAGCAGCCAACCCAGGAGCGGCATGAACGGCGGGTCCGATAAAAGGACCACGATATCGTTCCGCCTGATCAAGCCGAGACGGAAAAAGCAGCGGAGGAAATAGGTCAGCGAATTGAGCATCCGCATCAGGACGTTCCGCTGGAAGAACGAGGAATTCTTGATCCGGACCAGGTTAATGCCGGGCGCGTACTCTTCCCATTTGGGTTGTTCCCGCGAGGAGCGCTGGGCAATGACCAGGACAGGATAGCCGTTGCGGGCGAAATGATCCGCCAGATCGGCCATGTACTGGCCGGTCGCGTTGACCTCCGGCGCGAAATGCTGGGTTAAAATAACGACTTTGCGCTCAAGCATGTTTGTCCCCTGCTTCTTTTTGCATCATTGCGATCTGCGCCAACGCCCGGGCAAAGATCGCCGGCCAATTATAGCACTCTTCGACCAGGCGCCGGCCTGCTGCGGCTAAAGCTTGCCGCCGGGCGCGGTTCGCCAACAGATCGACGATCTGCCGCGCCATCTCCGGCGCGTCCGCGGCGATAACGATGTTCTCGCCATTCTTAACTTCCAGCCCGTGCGCCCCCAGGACCGACGCGACTACCGGGACGCCGAGCGCCAGCGCTTCCAGCACTTTCAGTTTGGTCCCCGCCCCCAGCTGATGCGGCACGACCGCGATCCTCGCTTCCCGGTAATACGGCCGGACATCGTCGACCGTGCCGGTGACCGTGATCCCCTTGATCTGCGCCAGGGCGCGGATCTCCGGCCCCGGATCGCGCCCAACCAGCGTCAGGGCCGCGTCCGGCACCGCTTGCCGGACGAGCGGCAGGACCGTTTTGGCAAAATAGACGGCGGCGTCGGCGTTCATCGTAATGTCGAGCGAACCGCAAAGAATAATATTATTCCCCGCGGCCTCCTCTTGGACCGGCTGGTAGTAAGCGGTGTCGACCCCGTTGGGGACGACCAGTACCCGGCAATGGCGCGGCAAACGGGGCGCGATCTTTTGCCTGTCCTGTTCGGAAACGACCGCCACGGCGTCGACCCGGCGAAAAGCCAGTCTTTCCAGCCAACGGGTCTTGATCAGGTTTTGCCAGGCGTAAAATTTATAAGACCAGCTCGGGTGCCGCAAAAAGCTCCCCCAGTAGTCCTGCTCCAGGTTATGCAGGTCAAGGACCGTGTAACACCCTTTGTCCCTTTGCGCCGGCAAAAAGGCGGCGCTAGCCAGGTCGTGCGCCCAGACCAGGCATTGATCGAGATGATCGAGCAGGTCGACTATCTCATACCGGGTATCCGGAGTTAACAGCTTGAAGGCCTTATACGGCAACAGGGAAAAGAGCGAGCGCCGGACAAGATCATCAGTTTTTTCGCGCGGCATGATATTCAGCAGCAACTGGCAGCGCTTTCTGAGACTTTCCAGCTCCCGGCGATCGGTCCCGGCCGCAAAAGCGGCCAGCGAAACGGGATATTTGGCGGCGAACGCCTGCAGCGAATGGTAGATCCTGATCTTGCTGCCGGAGGTCAAAGGGAGCGGCGATTCCGGCGCGATGATCGCGACTTGCTGGATGACGAACGTTCCCGGACGCGGACGCTCTTTGACGATCGGCCGGGTAAAGAAAAGCGGCAGCTGTTGGTAAGTCCGCTTGGCGAAGTTGCGGGCCCGGCGCGCCGCCCAGCGTAATCGGCCGGCCCGGCCGGACAGTTGGCCGATCGTCCGGTACCAAGAATCCCGGCGCCGCCTGGTAGCGCCGCGCTGCGCGTAGAGTTCCAGGAATCTGCGGCCGTAGTTGCGGCGACTGCTATTTTCGTATTCTTGCTGCCGGGCATTCGCTCCCAGCGCGGTATAGCGGGTCCGGACCTGCGCCAGCTCCTGAAAAACGGCGGTCCGCTCGTGAAAACGCTTGGCCTGCGCGTGGTCCCTTTCCACGGCCAGGAATTCCTCGATCTTTTGGAACTCTTCCCGCCCGACCATTTTCATCCAGTAGTCGCAATCGGCCACGTACTTCAGCGTTTCGTCAAAGCCGCCGTGCCGCTCGTAAACGGACCGGCGGAAAAAGACCGCCGCCTGGGCGAGAAACCCGCCGCTCAAAAAATGATCCTGCTCGATCGGCGGGATGAAAAACGTCAGGAGTTTGCCGGAACGAGTCAACTTGATCATGTCGCCGTAAATAAAACCGGCCGCCGGGAAACGGGCGAAGGCTTCGGCCACCGTCTCCAGGGTCCACGGCAGATAGAGGTCGTCGGAATTGAGGTAACAAAGGATATCCCCCTGCGCCAGGCGCAAACCTTTATTGATCGCGGCGTACATCCCCGGGTCGCGTTCCGACCACCAGCGCATATTATAGGAACCGGCGTTCTTCTTGAGGATATCCAGCGTCCCATCGTTGGAGACCCCGTCAATAACAATATGCTCAAAGTTTTTATAAGACTGGCGCTTCAGCGAATCGATCGTCTCCTGGATGAACTCACCCTGGTTCAAAGTCGCCGTTATGATCGAGACCAAAGGTTTGTTCATAAATATTTGGCGATCGCCGCCCGCAGCGGCCCCGGATCGGGCGGTTGCGGCGGTGCGCTCTCCTCCCCCTGTTCCGGCAATCCGGCGAGGAGCTTGGGCAAGTCGGCCAGCGTGTCGAATTCGTGCACCCCGTCCAGCCGGTGGTAAGAACGGGCCGCGTGCCGGTTCGCGACGACGGGAACGCCGGCGATCAGCATTTCGCAGATCCGGGTCAGGGCGCCGGAGCCGCTCAGCTGGTAACACAGTACCGCCTTGACCCTGGCCAGCAGTTCATCGTGCTGTTGGTTGGTCAGCTCGCCGAGCAACCGGACATTGTCCGGAAAGGTCTTGTTCTCAAAATAGCGACCGGTATTGTAACCGGCGACCAGCAACCGTTCCCGGCACGCTCCACCCCAAAAGGCAAGCGCTTCGCTGATGCCCAACCGCGTTGGCAAATTATTGGCGGTGCCCATCAGCAAAACGTCATTTTTAGCACCGCCGCTGCGCGCCTGGCGGACCGCCATTAAACGGTCGACCAGCGGTTGGACGGGATAGTAAGGGAACAGGATCGGCTTTTGTCCCAGGTTGCGGAGCAGCCAGTCTTCTTCCTGCGCCAGCAGGACGACTTCGTCGCAGCCGGCCAGCGTCTCCAGCTCTTGCTGCAGCAGGGCGCGGGCCGATTTCACGTTAGGGTGAACGAACGAGAGCGACTCGATATTCTGGCAAAAAGCGATGACCGGCAGTCCGAGCTTCTTGACCCTATCGTACAGCGGCAGAAAGTAGATCGGGTCGTCAATGATCACCAGCGCCGGCGCTTTGGCGGCGGTCAGCTTATCCGCCCATTGGCCGGCGATCGACCGGAACCGGATAGCCATTTTATTCAGGTCCGGGCCCCAATCAACGGCCGGCGATAATCGCGCCAGCGCGCTTTGCACGTTGACCGCGACCTCCCGGGCGTTATGCCGGAGCTTATTCTCCGGCAGCCAGTCGCCGCGCGGCGCGGAAACCAGTTCAACTTCAAAGCCGGACAAAGCGGTCAGCATCTGCATCATCCGGTGGCAGCCGCCGCCCCGGTCAATGGTCGGCAAAAAGCGGGAAAAGTAGATGAGCTTTTTCATTTTTTCTTTCCCAACCGGCGCTGGAAGCGTTTCCAGCCGCGATAAAAACCGCTGTTCCGGAACCGGGAACGGGCGGGATAATAATAGAACTTGCGGAACATCCCAAAGGTCCGGCCGCAAAACCTGCCCCAGACCCGCAGGAGGTTGAGCGGCAGGTACGGCAGCGGGCAGGATAAAATAACGAAGCTGGTCATGATCACCGGGTTGACCGGGGTCTTGAGCGAGAAACTTTTGCGCAGGTAATCGCCGAAAGAGACGACTTCCTTGGCCAGCAGGTAATGCCCGCCTTGCGACGGATCGTATAAAAGATTGAGTTCCGGCCGGACGATCAGCCGGTAGCCGCGCCGGCGCGCCCGGATCGTGAATTCATAGTCCGAGAGATAATGCGGGAGGAAAAATGGGCGGAAGCCGCCGAGCTTGATGAGGTCGCCGACCCGCAGGAACAAGCCGCGGGACGAGAGGCAATCGATTTCGCTCTCCGGCACGTTCTTGGGAAATCTTAAGATCCGCCAATCGGCTTTCGCGCCCGCGTCGTAAAGTTCGCCGGTCCGGCGGTCATAATTGGCGGCAAAAAGCAGGCAGTTCCGCTCTGCGGCCATGATCCGGTCGGCGGTTGCCAGGAATTCGGGGCCGAACTCGGTATCGTTATTAATGATCAGGACCAGGTCGTCGGCCGGCAGGGCTGTTCGCTTGATATGCAGATAACCCTGCTGCATCCCCCCGCCCCACCACCATTTCCCTTCCCCCTTGATCACCGTCAGCCGTTCGATCCGCCGCCGGACCTGATCGGCGGTGCCATCGGTCGAACCGTCGTCGACCAGGATTAACTGGTAATCTTGGTGGGTCTGCCGCCGCAGGCAATCGACGAACTTTTCGGTATATTCCCAGCCGTTATGGACCGGCAAAATTATATGGATAGTGCTCATTGCTGTTCCACCCGCAGATAAAGTTTCTCGTGCAGGCGCGCCATCGCCGGCCAGGCATAGGTCAGGGCTTTTTGCCGCGCTCTTTGGCCCAGCGAGCGGCGCAGCCTGCCGTTTTTCCGCAAATGGTCGAGCGCCTCGGCATAAGCGGCGACGTCGCCGCGTTTGACCAGCGTCGTCCCCGTTCCGGCCACGATCTCCCGGACCGCAGGGAGCTCGGTGGTGATCACCGGCAGGCCGCACGCCATTGCTTCCAAAAGCGCCCCGTTAGCCGAAGCGTTTTGCAGTGGGAGCATAAAAATATCCGCCCGCCGGTAAAGCGCGAGCAGCTGCTCGTCGCTGAGCCTGGCATGGTGGCGAACATTGCGCGGCAGGCGCGCCGGCCGTTTGCCGGTCAGCAGATGGAACTCCAGCGACCGGTCGTCCCGGAACTTTTCCGCCACTTGCAGGAATGAATCGTGATCGCGCAGAAAATTGCCGACGGCCAGACAAACGGTCTTGCCGCCCGGTTTTTTCTCGGCCGGCGCAAAGAAATCGGTATCGATCCCGAGGGGGATGGCCGTGATCCGGTCGGCCGGCAGGAACCGGCGAAAATAATCGGCCAGACTGGGCCCAAAGACGATGGCGTGATCGACCAGCTTGATCACCCCGTCGTTGATGTAGTCTCCCTGGACCTCCGGCGCGTGGTGAAAAGTGGCGATCAACTTCGGCTTTTTCCCCCGGCCACGGATGATCTTCAGGAACCGGGGCGAATACTGCATGTTCCGCTCCGCGTCCAGGTAATGGATAATGTCGGCCCGCTCCCTCACCTGATCCGCCAGCAGCCGCCACTCGGTCACCAGGTTGTTCAGGCAATAGACCGGCCGGTGGTTGCGCCTGACCCGTTTCAGGGCGAATCTTTTCAGGCGCCAATAGCCGATCGGGAAAAGATTGTTGCCGTGCGGCGTCGTGTAGATGGTCTGGCGGAATTTGTCGTTGTTGAGGTAATAAAGCAAAGGGCTGTAACCGGAATGCCGCCCCCAGTTGGGAAGAAGTGAATGAAGAAGGGACAGCTTCATCGTCCGGCGGCCCCCGCCCGCCCGATCGCGTCGCAAACCCGCGCGATCTGTTCCTCGGTCAGGTCGTAACCGGAAGGGAGATAAAGACCGGTCTCCCACAGCCGGCCGGCGACCGGACAATCGACCTGGCGGCGACCGGGTAAATTCCGTAAACAGGGCTGCTGGTCCAGCGGGCAGAAAAAGGTCCTGGTCTCAATGCCGTCGGCCGCCAGACGGGCGGCCAGCTGGTCGCGGCTGCAGCCGAACTCCGGTCCAACGACCAGCGCGTACATCCAGTAAACGCTCCGCGCCCACTCTTTTTCTACCGGCAGGCGCAGTCCCTTTATCCCCCGCAGATAACGCTCATATGTCCGGGCGATCGTCCTTTTTGTCTCGATGATCCGGTCGATCCTCTTCAATTGCGACAAGCCCAGGGCGGCTTGATAAGAGGTCAGGCGGAAATTATAAGCGAGGACCTCGTGGCGGAACCGGGGGGTCGTAAAACCGAGATTGCGGAGCAGGCGAAGCCGTTCGGCCAGTTTGGCGTCATTGGTCACGACCATCCCCCCTTCGCCGGTCGTGATCACTTTATTGGCGTAAAAACTGAAACAACCCATGGCGCCAAAGCCGCCGACTTTCCGGCCGCGGCAGGTCGCGCCGTGCGCTTCCGCGCAATCCTCGATCACCGTCAGCCGGTGCTTCCCCGCGATCGCCATTAGCCGGTCCATGTCGACCGGGTGGCCGTAAAGGTGAACGGGAATGATCGCTTTAGTCTTTGCGGTGATCAACGGCTCGACCAGGTCCAGGTCAAGGTTCCCGGTCTCGTTTTCCGAGTCGATCGGGACCGGGACCGCCCCGTTATGAACGGCCGCCAGCGCGGTCGCGATGTTCGTAGCAGCGCTGACCAGCACTTCGTCGCCGGGACCGATACCGGCCGCGGCTACCGCGAGCTGCAGAGCGGTCGTTCCGCTGGAAACCGCCACGCCGTGGGAACAGCCGCAAAAGGCGGCGAACCGTTCTTCAAACTCCCGAAGACTGTCGCCGAACGAACCGGAGATCTCGCCCCGGCGCAGCGCGCTCTCCACCGCGCGGATATCCTCTTCACTGATCTGCGGCTGGAAAACTTCGATCTTTTTTTCAGGCGGCATCGGGTCCCTCCGGCCGGTAATGAGTTTCCCAGTCGATTTCGGGGCGGATCACCCCTTGCCGTTTCTTAACCTCCATTTTGCCTTCGGCGCTAAAGTCGTTCATGTCAAAGGAGATCACGTTGTCGAGCGTCAGGAGCTGCTCGCCGTTCCCTTTGATCCGGACCGAAACGGAAAAACTTTTAGTGTTCAGGATGTTCGCCGGCACCCGGCAGCGGCAAAGATATTGGCCGGGCAAGCGGACCGGCCGGACGATCCCTTCGGCGTCGCTGTCGTAAGCGGTAAAGACCGTGTCCCCCTGCATCGTCGAGACCGTCAGTTCGATCAGGCAGCGTTCCAGCAATTCTTTGACCGTGTAATCGAGCTCGATGGTAAACGGCTTTTTCCGTTCCAGCCGGCTGGAGATCTCGCCGGCGGCGTCGCGCAGCCGGACCGCGTTCACGACCAGCGGGATAGTTTCCTCGTCTTCGACGGCGCTCTCTTCCGGCAGCCACTCGCCGACGTCGTCGGAACAATTGGTCAGGTATTCGGCGATCACGTCGTCCGCCGGGCCGAGCCGGTGGGCGCGCCCGCCGTCCAGCCAGAGGACTTGCTGGCAGAGAGTGGCGACCGATTGGACGTTGTGGCTGACAAAGATCACCGTCCGCCCTTCGCGGGCGACCTTGAGGATCTTCGCCATGCTCTTGCGGCGGAAATCGGCGTCACCGACCGCCAGCACCTCGTCAATGATCAGGACGTCCGGCTCCATGTGCGCGGCAATGGAGAACCCGAGGCGGACGATCATGCCGGAGGAATAGCGCTTGACCGGCGTATCGAGGAACTTCTCCACGCCGGAGAACTCGACGATCTCGCCGAACTTGCGGTCGATCTCGCTCTTTTTCATCCCGCGGATCACGCCGCTCAGGTAAATATTCTCCCGGCCGGTCAATTCCTGGTGAAAGGCGGCGCCAACCTCCAGCAAAGCCGAAACCCGGCCCCGGATCTCGACGGAGCCCTCGGTCGGGTCGGTGATCCGCGAGAGTATCTTGAGCATGGTGCTCTTGCCCGCCCCGTTGTGCCCGATGACGCCGAGCGCTTCGCCCTGCTTGACCTCGCAGGAGATGTCCTTCAGCGCCCAGATCATCTCGTCCAGGTCCCCGACCCGCCCGCGCAGCAGCTGCCCGCCCTTCTTGAACGGAGCCATCAGCACATTACTGACGGCGTCACGCAGCGTGTAGTATTTGGCGCGCGGCCCGGCAATGCGGTACATTTTGCCGAGGCCGCTGATCGTGATCGCCGCTTTGCTCATTTAAGCCACATCCGCGAAAAACTTCTCCATCCGCCGGAAAAAGAACACGCCGGTCACCAGAATGACCAGCGAGATCAAGACCGAGATCCAGATCAGCGGCCCCGGCACGTATTTTATCCCCAGCAGCGACCAGCGGAAACCTTCCACCACCCCGGCCATCGGGTTAAAGCCCAGCAGCCAGCGGAGCGACCGCGGCAGCAAACTGCTGGGATAGATCACCGGCGTGGCGAACATCCCCAGCTGCAGCAGGAACGGCACTATGTAACGGACGTCGCGGAACATGATGTTGAGCGCCGTCAGCCAGAGACCGATGCCGACCGAGGTCACTACCGCCAGCAACAGGAAAAACGGCAGCCAGACGATGTCACCGGTCAGGGGTATCCGGTAAACGACCATCATACCGAGCAAAACCGTAAAGGCCAGCAAGAAATCGATCACGCCGGAAATGATCGCCGCGACCGGGATCAAGAGCCGGGGAAAATAGACCTTGTTGATCAGATTGGCGCTGGAAACCAGGCTGGACGTCGCCTGGTTGACGCCGTTGGAAAAGAAGGTCCAGGGGAGCAGCCCGGCATAACTGAAGACCGGGTACGGGATCCCGTGCGACGACATCCGGACAATCCGGCCGAGGAAGATGCTGAAGATCAGCATCATCAGGAGCGGCTGGAGGATCGCCCAGGCAAAGCCGAGGACCGTCTGTTTGTAGCGGACCTTGATGTCGCGCCAGACGAAATAGTAGAGAGTTTCGCGGAACCGCCAGAGCTCCCGCGGGTCCACCATGAGCCAGCCGTGCTGCGGCTTGATGATCGTCAGTTCCTTCTTAGGCATCGAGCGTATACCCCATTTTCCGCAACCAGCCGGCGTAACGTTCGTTCAACATGGCGATCTGCCCGGCGGTCAACGCCTGTTTATAACGGCCGATCACGCCCCGGTTGAAATGCAGATCGTCTTTCTTCTCGTCGCTTAATTTCTCCGGCCGATAGCGGTCAACGATCTGCTCGATTATCCGCTCAGCCAACGTCAGCCTTAAATGGCGGGCGAGCCGCCGGAGCTCTCCCGGGGTATCCGCCAGCAGGTCCTCGTAACGGACCCGCAAGACGCCGCCGATCCGGTCCCATTCGGACCAGACCCGTTGGTAGTTATCGATCAAAGGAAGCAGGTCAGCACAGGTCGAGTAAGCGCCGAAATTGGTCGTTATCCCTTGCGCCCGCAATTTCCGGCCGTGGTCAAGGGCGGAGACGACCACATCCCGCGGGTCGCGAAAAATATAGGTTGCCTTGATCGTGTTGAGCCAGAGCAGCGGCGCCAGGTAGAGCGGCAGCGGCGCGTGGGTCTTGACCGCAAACGTGTGGCCAGCCTGCCTCACCCGATAAAGGCGCAAGATGCTGCCGGGGGACAATTTGCGCACGTAACATTCATTGCCGACCATGATCTCTCCCAGGGAAAACCTTTCCCTGATCTGCCGCGCGTCCGCATAGCCGGCGGCCACCAGCAGTCTATTGGCCATTTCGACGTACCAGGCGGAACCGGATTTGATCATGCCGCCGCAAATCACGATCATCGGAACAGCTCCTTAACGCGGTTCGGGACCAGCCGGAGCGACGCTTTAAGCACCAGCCATCTCAACTGCCACACTTTCTGCGGCAAACGCCGGAGCCGGGACAGCTGCCTGAAAACCAGCCGCTTCAACCGCCGCGCTTTCTGCGGCAAACGCTGGAGCCGGGACAACTGCCTAAAAACCAGCCGCTTCAACCGCTGCGCTTTCTGCGGCAAACGCTGGAGCCGCCGCACCAGACGGTTACGCCGCTGGCGCAGCTGCCAGATCAGCGGCTTGATCATTGGTGCGATCCTGACAATGGTCTCTTTCCATTTGACGAACCGGTTCCCGGCGTGCAATTTCCTAAGTTCAGCCTGAAAACCGTCGTCCAGCCGCTCGATCCGCTCGGTAAAGAGTTGTTGCGCGTAAGCGTATAGTTCGACGTCCAGGGCGTGGTACCGGCGGATCAGGCCGATAACTTCCTCGGGAACGCTGGCCAAGCCGGGTCGGGAACAAGAAACGTTCCGCTTCGCGTAATACGGCATGCTCCAATTGAACTTGCGCCGGAACATAAGGATCGACTCGTCAAAACGTTCGGTCAGCCCGAACCCGGCGAATTTCTCTTTCAGCATTCTCTTGGCTAGTTCCAGATCGGCACGGGTAACCGGTTCTTCTTCCTTCCTGCCGACCAGGAACCGGACCTGGTAATTATCGACATGATCGAATTCCTGCTGGCCGACATACTGGCCGAGGGTTAGATTTTTAGCGATAAAAGCGTTATGCCGTGGATGATCGACGTTATTCTTGAGGTAATAATAGAGCGAAACGATCAGGTCGACCGGATCGCGCAGCAAGGTGGCATACTGGCATGGCCGGGTAAAATAGCGGTGGAGCCCGTAGGGGAAATGACCGATCACGCAATCCAGCTTATCCCTTTCCGCCTGCGGCAGTGCGGCCAGGTCCGCTTCGGTCGTCCCCACTTCGTAGACCCGGAACAGCCGGTCGCGGGCGTATTGGCCCTGCAGGATCGAACCGAGCGTGGTGCCGGCGGTCTTCGGGATATGCACAAATAACAGGATCTTTTCGTGTTTACGCTTATTCATCGTCTTGCTGTTCACGACCATTAATTATAACATTTTGCCCCGGATCGCGCGTAACCGATCCTTGAGCCATTTGACCGGTTTTAAACGGGCGGCGTAAAAGAAATTGACCCTTTTAAGCCTGACAAGATCATGGAAGTAGCGCCGTTCCTGTTCGCGCACCCGGCGGTCGAACAGTTCCCGCGCGTCACGGTACAACTCGACGTCCGCGGCATGTTGCCGCTTAACTTTGGCAAGCAGGCGCTCCGGCAGGTCGGCCAGCCGCGGACGCCCTTTGGTGACGTTCCGGCTGGTATAATACGGCGTTTGCCAGCCAAACGCTCGCTGGAACATGACCATTGATTCGTCGAACCGTTCCGCCAGGCCGAACGCGGCATAACGATCGGCAAGATATATCCGGGCCAGCGCCGGATCGCTCCCGGATTCGCCGGTGACGAAGCGGACCTGCGGATTGGCTTGCCGTCCGCACTCGTCCTCCTCAATATACCGTTCCAGGGAAATCCGTTCGGAAACAAGTTTGCGATGGAGTGGAACATTGGGGTTCCGCTTGATGTAGTAGTACAGCGAAACCGCCCGGTCCACCGGCTCCCGCAGCATCGTCGCGTATTCGGACGGCCGGCCGAGATAACGGTGGATGCCGTAAGAGAAATGGCCGATCACGCAATCATACCGGTCCCGCTCTTCTTGAGACATCGCCCTGAACTCCTCTAGAGGCAGGCCGTTGATATTATAGATCTTGAGGGTTTTGTCCCGGCCGTACACCCGTTCGATCGCCGTGCGGACCGTCGAGCCGGCAGTCTTGTGAATGTGGACATAGATCAGCGTTTTGTCCCTGTTCATGAAAGATTAGCTATCCAGGGACTCTGGGGTTGAATAGACTTTGACCTGGGAAAGAAAAACCGTGAAACCGAAAAAGAAGACGGCGACGATCGCCAGCAGGGCGAAGAATTGCTGGAGATTGGACTGGATCATCGCCAGGGCGACCGAACCGAGGACGATCTCGATGGAGTACAGGGTCAGCACGGTCGCTTTTTGCGACAAGCCCATCAGGTGGATCCGGTGGTGGGAATGGTCTTTCCCCGCCTGGCTGAACTTGATCCGGTGCAGGAACCGGTTGGCAAAAACGAAGTAGGTGTCGAAGATCGGGATGCCGAGCACGATCAGCGGAATAATGAACGAGATCAGCTGGAGCCGCTCGATGTTCAGGGAAACGGCGATGTCCCAGAGGCCGAAGACGTTGAGCCGGATCGCCATGACCGCCAGAATAAAGCCGAGAAAGGTCGAACCGGCCTCCCCCAGGAAGATCGAGGCCGGGTTGAAATTATAACGGAGAAAGCCGAGCGTCGCCCCCATCAGCGCGGCAGCCAGGAGCAGGACGTCCGCCTGCCGGCTGTTGACCGCCAGGACGGCAAAAAAAAGTCCGGCCAAACAGGAAACCCCGGCATCCAACCCGTCCATGCCGTCGAGCATGTTCATCGAATTGGTCATGAAGGTCATGAAGCCGACCGTCAACAGGACGTTGATCAGGTCGTTGTGAAAAAAGGAAAAATGGACCCCGGTGAACCAGACGAAAAAGGCCGAGAATAAAAGGTGGTTCCAGATCTTGTAGCGGGCGCGCATCTTGAGCCCGGCGTCATCGAGCAAGCCGAAGAGGATAAAGGCGAGGCCGGCAATAACCAGCCCGACGTTGAACCGGTTCGGACCGCCGAAACAGAGGAGCGCGGCGGCCAGCGCGATAAAGACCGCCTCCCCGCCCGTCAGCGGGATCGGCCGGTCGTGGATCTTGCGGTGCCCCGGCTTGTCCAGGACGCCGAACCGGTTACCCAGCCACTTGGCCAGCGGGGTTAAAATCAGCGCCAGAACAAGGGAAAATAGAAAGGCCAAAGGATAAGACCACATCGTCATTATTATAGAATAATCGACGCCCTGAAACAAGGGAGGCCGGCCTAAACAACGCGGATGCGCCCGAGCCGGCGCAAAAAGGAAAACAGCAGTTTTTCCAACCAGCCGTATCTTTCCGGATATTTGCGCAGGAATCCGGGGAGCGGCTGGAAACGCCGCTCGTCGAGGAGGACGCCGTGCCAGGGAAGTTTCCGCGCGCCGCGGATAAAGACCGTGCCGTCGTAACCGAAGAAGATGTGGGTAGCCCCTTTCGGCGAGCTCCGCAGCGTGGCCGGTCGGTTGTCCGCGATCAGAAAAAGCGGAAAGTCTTCGGCGCGCACAAAAAAGGCGTTAAATTCCAGGACGGCGACCAGCTCGTACCCCTTTTTCTTGCCCAGTTCGACCAGGGACAATAAGCTCGCGCCTTGGTTGACCCGGCGATCGGCCGGTTGGACGAACTTAACTTCGTTGGGGATCGTCGGATTGAACTCGATCACCACGACTTTCGGCCGGTAGCGCTTGATCGCCTGCCAGACATGATAATCGTTGCCGTCGATATCGATCGATAATAGATCGAAATCAACCGGCACGGGACCGCCCGCCAGGATCGCGTCGAGCGAATCATCCCGGCCAAAACCGACATAACGGTTCAGCACCGTCACCTGCCGTTCGCTGCGGCATCTCTCTTGCAGCGCCGCCGCTCTCTTTTTGTCGCCTTCGATCAGGACGGCTGAATAACTTTCTTGTTCGATCAGCCGGCGGGTATTGCTAAGGTGCTCGCCGTCCCAGGCGCCGAATTCCACGCACCAGCGGTCCCGCGCCGTCAAGGTTTCCAGGACTTTGGCGATAACGCCGTCCTCTCCCGCCTGGGAGTGGACATTGGCCGCGTGATCGGCCAGCCAGGCCGGCGCCCGTTCCATCAGCTGATGATCCCGCGCAGGTATTCCTTGGTCAATTCCTGCTGGGGGGCGCTAAAGAAGGCGTCGGCCGGCCCGTGCTCGATCAGTTCGCCCAGGTACATGAAAATAACGTAATCGGCCAGTCTTTTCGCCTGGCGCAGGATGTGCGTCACGACAATGATGGTGTAATCTTTTTTCAGCGCCAGGAACCGCTGTTCGATATGCTGGCTCGACTTGGGATCGAGCGCCGAGGTCGGTTCATCGGCCAGGATGATCTCCGGCTGGACGGCCAAGCCCCGGGCCAGGCAGAGCCGCTGCTGCTGGCCGACCGACAGCCGCGAAGCCGGCCCGTGCAGCCGGCCTTTGACCTCGTCCCAGAGGCTCGCTTCTTTCAGGTAGTGTTCGACCAGCTTGTCCAGCTCGCGCTTATCCCGCTGGCCGTGGATCCGCGGGCCGAAAGCGATATTGTCGTAGATCGACATCGGCAGCGGGAACGGTTTCTGGGAGAGCAGCCCCATTTTTTTCCGGATCTGCGTCACCTCGGCCTGGGGGTGGAAAATGTCGTCGCCGTCGACCAGCACCTGGCCGCTGACCCGGACGCCGTCGGCCGAGTCGATCAGCCGGTTGAACGACTTGAGGAGCGTCGTCTTGCCGCAGCCGGACGGGCCGATGATGACCGTCAGCTTCTTGTCCGGAATGTCGACGGAAACGTTCTTTAAGATCGGCGCGTCCCCGTAACTGACGTTAAGGCCGCGGACGCTGATGTGGGTCTTGCTTGCCATGGTCACTCCCTATTTTATAATATTCCGCGAATAACGGCCAGCCGCCAGCCGCGCGGTGATACTGACGCCGAGGACGATCAGCATCAAAACCAGCGCCGCCGCGTAGCCGCGCGCCTGGACCTGCGGGAACGGCGTGCCGAGCTGGAAAAAGATCGCCAGCGGCAGGGTCGCGACCGGCTTGAAGAGCGAATACGGCAGGGAATCGGTAAAACTGGCGGTGAACAGGACGGCCGCCGCGTCGCCGATCCCGCGGCCGAAGGCGATCAGGACCGCGGTCAGCAGACCGGGGAGCGACTGCCGGACGACGACCCGGAGCGCCGCTTCGGTCCGGTTCGCGCCGAGCGAATAAGCGGCCTCCGCCAGCTCCTCCGGGACCATTTTCAAGACCTCGTCCATGGCGCGGGCCATGATCGGCATGATCACCAGCGCCAGCGTGATCGTTCCGGCCAACAGCGACGCCGGGAAACGGAAAAAGAGCATCAGGGTAAAACCGAACGCGCCGTAGACGATCGACGGGATCCCCCAGAGCAGGTCGAGGAAGAACCGGACCAGCAGGGAGAACTTCGACTGGCGGCGGCGGAAAACGTTGAGATACAGGACGATCGGCAGGCTGATCAGGGCCGCCAGGACGGTCGCCCCCAGGCTGACGACCAGCGAGCCGACGATCGCGTTCAGGATCCCGCCCCCCTCGCCCAGGTAATAGCCGCCGGACGGGGTGCTGATCAGCATCTCCAGGCTCAAGGCCGGCAAACCTTTGAAGAGGATCGAGAGAATGATCAAAAGCAAGCTGCCGACCACGATCATGGTCGACCCGATCATCAGGGTGATGAATAGCCGCTCCTCGAATTTGCGCCTATCCATCAGGCGTCACTCCGCGCGCTCCGGAGCAGGATCCCCCAGCCGACCATGTTGAAACCGATCGTCACCAGGAGGAGGATCAAGGCGGCAAAGAGGACGGCCGCGTCGTAGAGCGGGACCGACATCATCTCGCCGTAAGTATTGGCGATCAGGGCCGGCAGCGGATAAGCCGGGTCGAAGAACGACTGCGGAAAACTTTGCAGGCTGCAGCCGGCGACCATCAAGACCGCCATCGTTTCCCCGAAAGCGCGCGACAGGCCGAGGATGACCGCCGCGATGATCCCGGGGCGCGCCCGCCGGAGGACCGCGAGCTTGACCGCTTCCCAGCGGGTGGCGCCGAGCGACAGGGCTGCCTCCCTGATCTCGGCCGGCACCGTCCGGAGCACTTCTTCAACGACCGAAATAATGATCGGAAAGACCATGATCGCCAGGACGATGCCGCCGGCCAAAGCGGAAAAACCGGTGTAGTTGTCCGAACGGAACGGGAAGAACGGAAGCCACTGTTGGCAGAAAGGCATCAGCCAGTCGCGGACCAGCGGCACGATGACCAGCAAACCAAAGACGCCGAAGATCACCGGCGAGATGCCGGCCAGGAGGTCGATGACCGGACGGATCAGCGCGGCGACCTTTTTCGGCGCGAACTCGGCGAGGTAGACCGCGGTCAGGATGCTGAGCGGCACGGCCAAGATGATGGCGATCGCCGTCACCCAAAAGGTGCCGATGATAAAGGCCGCCAGGCCGAATTCCCCGTTGGTCGGATGCCAGGCCGCGGAGAACAGGAGCTTGGCCGGCGAGGCGCCGGCTATGACCGGCCAGGCCCGCAAGAGCAAGCCGAGCGCGATCAGGAAAGCCAGGCTCAGCGCGAACCAGCAGAGCCCTACCATCCCCCGACGCGACAGGTTATCTATCAGTCGGCGGAAAGCCATTTCAAGAGTTTTTGCCGCTCGCTTCTGACGACCGGCAAACTGGTCTGGACCCGGTTAACGACCGCGGTCCCTGGTTCCGACAGGGCGAATTTAATGAACTCCGCGACCAAACCTTGCGGTTTGCCTTTAGTAAAGAGATAATTCTTCCTGGTCGCCGGATAGCGGCCGGCTTCGATCGCCCGGACGGCCGACGGCCGGTCGTTGAACAGTTCATCCGCGTCGACCTTGCCGTTCTCGTTGGCGTCGATCGGCAGCAATTTCGCCCCCGCGACGACTTTCCCCCGGGCGTCAAAGACGTAACTGAAGTTGTTATAGCCGATACCGATCGGGTCGCGCCGGGCCGCTTCCAGCAAGCCGGGGTCACCGTAAACGCCGACCCCCCGCAGATCTTCCTGTTTCTTGTTACCGAGGAACTTGGCCCAGCTGGCCGCCGCGCCGCAGGAATCGGAGCGGGTGTAAACGTGGACCGGCTTGTCAACGTCGCTGTCGGCCAGTTCGCTCCAGTTGGAGAGCTTGCCGGTCATGTAGAGACCGATCAGCTCTTTTTTCGTCACCCCTTTTCTCAGGAGATCGCCAAGCGCCGGATTCTTATCGCTGACGACCGGGAAGACCGCGTCGTGGAGGATGTAGGTGGCAACCGCCCCTTTAGCCAATTCCGCCGGGTCGGGATCGCGGGAAACCATGCCGATATCCGCCATCCCGCCGATCGCGTCGGCCGCTCCTTTCCCGGCCCCGCCGGCGGAAACGTCGATCCTGACCCCGGGGTGCAGTTTATGAAAGGCGTCGCCCCAGGCGACGACCGTCGGATAGATCGCCCAGGCGCCGGAGACGGTAATGGTCCCCTGGAGCTCGGCCGCACCGGCTCCAAATCCTAAAATCGAAATACTAAATACTAAACAAACCAGAAATCTTAAATTCCAATATTTAAACATTGTTTTCCTCCCTTTAGAAAGTGACCGTCGCCTGGACGGAGAGCGCGTTGTTCTTGACCTGGACGGTCTCTTCCGCCTTGATCTCGTAGTTCGCCTGGACCTTCGCCATTTTGTTGAGATACCAGTTCAGGCCGCAGGTCGCGATATTGCTCCGGTCGCCGGCCAGCGCCGTGTTCGAATCGTAACTGTCCAGCCGGTAGACCAGCTCCAGGTCAGGCCGCACCTTGACGCCGGCCAGCGCGTACCAGCCAAGCTTGTCGGTCGAGCCGTCCTTGCCGGTAATGTATTCCCCCTTAAAGAACGTTTTACCGAGCGCCAGAGTTGCTTCCAACCCGGCCCGGAGCTTGGTGGCCTCTGTGGTCCCGGTCCAGCCCTCATAACGGGCCAGGCCGAGCGACGCCCCGGGGAAAGGATAATAAACCAGCCGGCCGCACAGGTCTTTTCTTTCGTTATCTTCGTCATAGATCAAGCCGCTCCCGTTGAACGCGCCGACCGCGTATTCAAAGACTTTCTCGTCGCCGCCAAGATCGAGGGCGCCGCCGAGCTGCGCTCCCAGGTCCCGCCCCTGCGAACCGTTGTCCCGGTCGGGAACGAGCCGTTCCGTCACCTGCGAACGGTTGATCGTGTCGAGCTTGGCGTCCGATTCCAGGTTCTCGCGGCCGAACGGCACCTTGATCTGTCCCGCCTTGAGATCGAGGCCCTCGAGCAGGTAATAAACGACATAGGCGTCCAGGATGATCGGCCGGTTAATGACCCGGGTCGTCTTGCTGGTCACCGCGCCGGTGCCGGTCTGGGTGACGGTTTCGACCACGGTCCGGTACGGCTGGACCGCGTCGATCTGCAGTTCGTAACCGACCTGCCGGGAAACGTCACCCTTGAAATCGAGCCGCGCCCGCCTGACCTTGAGGTTGTCGGCAACATTGGCAGTTTCATCGGCGCCGTACAGGACCTGCATCGTGCCGCTGACATTGATCTTGCTCTTGCCGTTGACCGGGAACGCGGTCACCAGCGCCTTTTCGTCGTAGGTCTTGAGCGCGGCGTCGGCCCGGAGCGCCGCCGCCGTCTCCGCGCTGACCACCCCTTGCGCCACTAATTGATCGAGCAACAGCTCATCAACGTTGACGGCGCGGGCGGGAACGGCGGCGAACAGGACCAGGGACAGGGCCAAGAGACCAATAACACGGTTTTTCATCTTCTTACCTCTCCTTTACCTATATTAATTCGGCCAGGGTCAATTTTTCCATCCGCCGGGCGACATAATCGCGGATCTCGCGGAAGACGGCAATGATCTTGCGCTCCTTTTCGAGCGGCGAACGGGCGTAAAAATACTTGCTGACCGATTCGACCGGCGCCAGCGCGCCGTCCATCAGGCGGATCACCGCGGCGATCTTGATCTGCCCGGCGGGCCGGGCCAGGCGATAGCCCCCCTCTTTCCCTCTCTTGCTCTTAATAAAATGGTTGTTCTTGAGCACCACGAACAGCTGTTCCAGGTATTTGTGCGGCAGGGAGTATTTGGCGCAGACTTCTTCGGTGGTGGTGAACCCCTTTTTAGCCCGGCGCGCCAGGTGGATCAGGGCGAGGATCGAGTATTCGCTTTTGGTGGTAAGTTTCATATCCCTACTTATCCTGTAGGGATTATATGGTTAAGCGGTTATTTTGTCAAGCCAGTTTCAGGACAGCGCCTTCTTCAGTTTCAGCCGGAACCAGCTCTTCTGCAAGATGGAAGCGATGTACGAATCCGGCACCAGGCGGCCGCGCTGGATCTCCCGGCGTTTGCGGAGGATCACGCCGAGGCGGGAGAGAAAAACGGTCTTGGCCCGCAGGTAGCTGAAGAGCCGCCGCTGCCGGATAGCGTAGACCAGCGCCCCCAGGTTAAAGATAAAATGCAGCGCCGCGTACTTGGCCAGCAGGCGGGTCGGCATATTCTTGAAATAGACGTATTCGACGTTCCGCTGGCTCAAATAGACGTAATTGGCGCTCAATTGGCCGATCGTGGCGGAAACTTTGTGGTAGACGATCGCTTCCGGCACGTAAAGGCACTTATACCCCGCCAGCTGGGCGCGAAAGCTGAGATCGACGTCTTCATGGCTGAAAAACAGGTCTTCATCGAGCAAACCGACCCGCTCGAACAACTCCCGCCGGTAGATCGAGGAAGAAGCCGACGCGCCGAAAACGTAGCGCCGCTGCGCGTAAGCACCCGGCGTCCTGACCCCGTGCCCGATCTTATGCGGCGTGCCGGCGATGGTGTAACTGTCGCCGGCGGTGTCGATCTTGACGCGGTCATCGGCAAAATAGACCCGCGACGCGCAAAAACCGGCTTCCGGGTCGTTATCAAGCGCCGTCTTCAACGCAGCCAACCAATGCCGATCGACCTCGGTGTCGTTGTTCAGCAAAGCGATATAGCGCCCCCGCGCGACCTTGATCCCTTCGTTGCAGGCGCGGGCGAACAGGTGGTTCTTGTCCAGGACGATATACCTGACCGCCGGATATTTGCCCCGGACCAGCGCCGCGCTCCCGTCGGTCGAAGCGTTATCGACGACGATGATCTCAAAATCAAAATCGGCCGCCTGCGCGCAAAGCGTCTCCAGGCAGCGGTCGAGCAACGAGGCCTTGTTGTAATGCGGGATCACGACCGACACGGCGATCGTCTTTTCTGCCGTGCCGGTTAAAGCGTCCCGGGTCGCCTCCAGATAGGCCCGGCCGAATTTCCGGTCCGGCTCGAGATAGCAGCCCTCGCCCCATTCGTTCCAGGCGTTGACAAAAAGGAGCCGTTCCTCACCAGAAAACGTCCGGCAGGTATTTTGCAACATCTTTTCCAGGAACTCGCGGTATTTGGCGGGGGTGCTGCCATGGTAAATATGCGCCGGTATATTGCGCCGCCGCGCGCTGTTATCCCAGCCGGGAAAAACGCCCCGGAACCGTTTGTAACCGACGTCCGGCTTATTCAGCATGTTCCGGACAACGGTATCGTAATAAAAGACCCGGTTATCCGCGTAACCTTTCCTGGTAAGGTCCTGACCGAACAGCGGCTGCCCAACCGAACGCGCGTCGGGCGCGAACTCGATCGTCGCGTCAAACCCCTTGACCAGCCCGTAACCGTTGCCGCCGAAATTATTCTCCACGTTGACCAGGTAAAGGCCAGGCAATCCCGCCCCGGCCGCCGCCCCACGCCAAACGGCAGCCGTCCGCTCCGGGTCGGGCAAACACTGGGCCAAATGCACCGCAAACAGCGGCTTGCCGTCCACCCGGATATAACGCCGGTCCGCGAAGATCGGTAATAAATAATTAATATGGTTGAGATCGTCGGCCGGGGAGTATTCCTGCTTGAGCAGCATTTCCTCCTCCAGGCCGTCCCAGCGGCGGGTCCAGTTATGGTTCCCCCAGCAAAGGCAAAAAGGGAAGTCCGGTTTCCCGGAAGCGAGCATTTCCCGGAGCGGCAATGCCAGCATCATCTTCCCCATCGTCCAGTAATGGTAATAGCAAAAACCGTATATCCCGTACTCCCTTGCCAGTTGGGCTTGGTTCTCCCGCACCTGCGCCGAGCGGAGGTCGTAGTAACCGAGCTCCGCCGGCACCCGCGGCTGATAGTGCCCCGGGTAGCGGGACTCGGCTTTCTTGACATTGGTCCATTCGGTAAAGCCCTCGCCCCACCAGGCGTCGTTCTCCGGGACCGGGTAGAATTGCGGCAGGTAAAAAGCGATCAGCCGGGCGAGTTCGGTCATCGGCCGGCCAATTTCCCGGCCAGATATTTCTTGAGCTTTTCCCGCGCCGTTCCCGGCGGGGCGATCAGCCGGCTCAGTTTCGACAGCTTGACCGCCAGGCGCCAGTTGGGCGACTCGACGATCTGCCGGAGTTGCTCTTCCCGGCGTCCGAGCAATTTTCGCTGCTCTTCAACGGTCCGGCCAATCTGTTTTCGTTCCGCTTCAAGCTGCGTTAACGCTTCGTTTATTTGCGTTAGTACCCGCTCTTTTTCCCACAAGGTCGGGACCAGCGTGGCCGCTCTTCCGGCCGCGGCAAAAAGCAAAGCAAAGAAACCGTTCTGCCGGGCGGCGGAGAGAAATCCCCGAAACTCCGCGCTCACTTCCGGCCCCACCGCCAGTACGCCGAGGCCGCAACCGTGCTCGAATTCCAGCGACGGATAGCGCGGCGCTATTTCCCCCCAAAGTTTATAGACGCCAAAATCCATCCGCCGGATCTGGGTATCGTGGAAGAGCATTACCCCTTGCTTGCTCATCTTGGGGAACCACGATTCATAGTCGTGTTTGACCGCCTCATACGTGTGATACCCGTCGATATGGAGGAGGTCGATCGAGCCGTCGGGGAACCGGGCCAGCGCTTCGTCGAACGGCATTTTCAGCAAGGTCGAGAAGCCGGCGTAATTTTTCCGCTGGTAGTCAGTCAGCTTGTTATAAACCGAAAGATCATAAGCGCCGTTATGGAGATCTCCTTCCCACGTGTCTATCCCGTAGCATTTCGTTCCGGTCTTTTGTTCTTTGACCGCCTGGCAAAAAACATTGTAGGAACCGCCCCTAAACACGCCAAGCTCGACATAGTTGGCGGGCCGCAGCAGTTCGACCAGGAAAAAGGCGAACGGCAGGTGTTCGTTCCAGGTCGAATCGGCCTGGATCGTCTCCGGCTGCCGGAAAAGCCCGGCGTATCGTTCAATACTGAACGTCATTCGAGGGATCCTTTAACCGACATTTTTCCTCCTGATCAGGCAATCGCTGGACGAACAAACGCAATCGGGCGTTTTCTTTTCGCCATAATTATACAGGTATTCCCGGCAGCGGCGATAGCCCGGGCCGTTCCAGATCGTGACCAGATCATCCGTCAATAAATTGCCGACCTTGCCTTCCGGTCCGTTGACGTCGCAGCAGGGATAAACGTCGCCGTTCCATTGCACGAACATCGCCCGGAAAACGTATCCGCAAAAGCGGTTGTAAAGAGCGGGCTGAAGCAGAACGTCCTCTACGGCGATCGGCAGCGACCGATCCGCCCGGGCGAACGCCGCCGGGTCGGTCCTTTGGACGCAGTCCGAAACGATCCCCGCCCGATGAAGCGACGACCGCCACTCCGGATCGTAGAGAAGCATCGGTTGAAAATCGATCTGCACCCCCAATTCTCCGGCCATCGCCCTGGCCGCTTCCTGCTCATACTCGTTGTAGCAATTGACCAAATAGTTCCAGACCACCAGCGGCGTTTTTAAGCCGAGACGGGACTTAGCCGCCTGGATCCCGGCTATATTTCGCAGGACGAGATCAAAATCGCCGCCGCGGCGATAACGGCCGTAAGTTTCCCGGCTGGCGCCGTCAAGCGCTACCCGCATGACCGACAAGCCCGAGCGGGCCAGCGCTTCAAAGTCGAGATCGGGCAGCGACAGGTTGGTGCTCAAATAGCTGGTTATCCCCTTAGCCGCGGTCAGCTCGATCATCGGGATTATCTCCCGGTTGAGCAGCGGCTCCCCCTGATTGAACATATTGATAAAGGTAGCGACCGGAGCGATCTTATCCAGGATCAGGCGATAATCGGCCAATTTCATGAAACCTTTCGGCCGCTCGTTTTGGCCGCTGCCGGTCGCGCAAAAAGGGCAATGCAAATTGCAGGCATTGGTCGGTTCAATAAAGTACATCGCCGGCAGGTCGCAAGTATAATCGGCGTAAAGCTGCGGCCGGGCCGGCGCGGGCAAAAGGCGTGCCATCTTAGCGCCTCACCAAAAAGCCTTCCGGCGCGAAAGTGAAACCGAACTTTTTTTCCGCCGCGGAGTCGTGCTCATAGTCGCCCGGATATTTGCCGAAGTATACCCTGATCGCTTCCAGCGGCCCGGGACCGAAGTCCGGCAAGACCGGATGTCCGTTAATATTGCCGTCCTCCACAACGAGATAATCCCCCGCCCGCGTCACCGGCCGGAGCGACTCCATTTCCGCCAGCACGTGCGTTTGCGAGTGGTCGCTGTCCAGGATAAAAAAGGCCGGCCCCGGGAACTTCCGGCGCAGGGCAAGGATCTCTTTGGCCACCCGCGGGTCGGTCGACGAGCAGGTCATGGTCTGGATATGTTTGTGCCGGCGGAGCCGCTTTCCGGTCGCCTCATCAATGGTGATATCCACCGTCAGCACCCTGGATCGCTCGTTGATCGCCCGCAGGATCGTGGAAAAATAGAGCGCTGAGCCGCCGTGATGCGTGCCGAACTCGACGAGGAGCGACGGCTTCAGCCGGAAAAGTATCTCCTGGTAGTTCCACATGTCGCTGACCGATTTGAGGCAGTCGACGCCCAGAAAGTTGGTCGCTTGCCAGACCTTGTTATCGTAATACCACTCATGGTAAGCGCGGGTTATTTGTTCGTTGTCCATTTATTCTTTCCTCCAATAGCAGCCGGTCCAATCGATCTTGATCAGTTCCGCTGTTATCCCTCGCGCCGACCGATAATCGTCCACGGCCCGGCGGCACGGTTCGAGTGCCCCATAGTCGTCAATAATACAGAAGCCGCCGCGCGAAAGTTTGGGATACAGGGCATCGAGCGCTTCGATCGTCGAGCCGTACATGTCGCCGTCAAGCCGGATCAAGGCCAGTTTTTTCAGCCGGGGATCGTTCAGGGTGTCCTTGAACCACCCTGCAATGAACGCGACCTGGTCGTCCAGCAAGCCGTAACGGCGGAAGTTGTTCATTACCGCGGCTTTAGATACTTTCAGATATTCAACTGAATGAAGATTGTCCTCTTTATCCAAAGGATGCTCGGCACTGTCCGGTTCAGGCAATCCCTGGAATGAATCAGCGACAAAGACGGTCCGGTCGGTCACGCCGTAGGCCGCCAATATTCCCCGCATAAAGATGCACGCCCCGCCCCGCCAAACGCCGGTCTCGATCAAGTCGCCTTCGATCTTTTCTTTGATGACCGTTTCCACGCAAGCTTGCAAGTTATCCAGCCGTTTAAGCCCGATCATCGTATCGGCATAGGCCGGCCAGAAACGCCCCTCCGCCCGCGCTTCCGGGGCCACTTTGATGTCTCTGACCACCCGGATATCCCGGTCAAGCGCCGACAGGAGCCGATAGAGCCAGGCAACGATTTTCTGCTTCAGCGGCAGCCGAAATTGGATGTATTCATCCACCGGATGCGGCGGCTCCGGCCAGAGAGTATAGGCCAAGGCTTTCTTTAAAAGATCAAGGTAAAGTCTTATCGGCTGATCATCCATGGTAAGTATCGGCAACCTTCCTTTATGAGGGTTTGAGCTTTATTCATTATTATAATACAATAATACCATAAATGTTCGCTCGCACACCTGAGGCCAACGCAGGTCATCTTGGCAACAGCAAACCGCTGATCTTTGTCCATATCCATAAAACCGGTGGCGTCACGCTGCGCGAAGTTTTATGCCGGCATTTTCCGTCGCGCTCGATTTACACGATTGATCCCCACAATCATACTGTCGATGACTTTTACGCGCTACAGCAAGCAGAGGTCGATGCTATTATGTTCCTGAACGGCCATTTTAACTACGGCCTGCACCAGCGCTTTTCCCGCCCCTGCACTTACTACACCATGCTAAGAGAGCCGGTCAATCGCGTTTTATCGCTGTATTATTATTTACGGAAAAGGAACCCCCTTTTTGGCGACATCAATCTTGAAACGTTCTGCCAGCAAAAATATCATTTCAATCAACAGATCAAGCATATTGCCGGCATCGACCCGAAAAAAATAATCGGCAAAGAAGACTTGGAACTGGCAAAAGACCGTCTGCTGAACGATTACCTGTGTTACGGTCTGACCGAGGAATTCGACCTTTCCCTGCTGTTACTGCAGAAGAGACTAAAGCTGGAACACGTTAATTATGTCAAATTGAATGCCACGAACGCCCGGCCCAAGCTAAACGAAATATCGGACGAAATAATCAAGACCATTCGCCGGAACAATTCTTACGATATCGAGCTCTACGAGTACGCCAAGGAACGTTTTTACGACCAGGCGGATTGTCGGGAGATATTACGCGGCAACCATTTAAACCTGTTTCGGTTTAGGAACTGCTTCACCACCCTGTCCCATAAGGCCAGAAGGGCCGCCACCTGGCCGTTCAAGATCATTGCCAATCGTATCTTCCCCCCAAGAAATTGAATAACGCTTCGTTATAAGGCCGGTAAAATTCCGCCAGCATTTTGGCCGTTGCCGGGTCGATCTTGGCCTGCCGGTACTTCCCCTGTTGGCGGTCGGTCAGCAGCTTTTCATTCCATTTACATTTCGGCAAGCCCAGGAATTCAACTATCTCGTCCAGGACCCGGGTCCGTTCCCGCCGCAGCCGCCCGCTTTCCAGGATCAACAGCTGCTGCCGGGGAAAATATTTCAGATAGTTCTCGATCTGTTCCAGATACAAACCCATCGGCAGGTAAACCCGGTCCGGCCGTGAGCGGGGGATAGGCGCACCCTGCCCGATCGCGTCCAGTTCGTCGCGAACAACCCGGTCGAAATCGCGCTGTTCAGCCAGTTCAGCGTGTTCTCCATGCCCGATAAAGTTGTGGTACATATTCCATTGGGAAAAAACCCGCTCGACCGGATCGCGCAAAACCATGATCAACTTCATCTCGGGATTATATTGCCGGATCCTTTCGGCGGCTTTGGGGTTGCAAAGGTAGCCGACCGACGCCTCAAAGGTCAAAGCGTCCCGATTGGCGGAAGTGACCAGCGGAAAGTGCTCATGATACCAGGAATCCCCCTTCGCCAAATTATTACCGTCGCAGAAATAACAGACCTCTTTTTTCAGCGCCGGCACGATCAGCGGATGCTGCGGCAGATAGTGGAAAAGCGCGTGCGTCCCCCCTTTTTGCGTCCCGATTATCAGGAAGGTCGGCTTTAGATGCGTAGCCGGCAGAATAGGCTTTGACCCGGCCTCTCCCGTATTGGCCCGCCGCGTCTCTTCCAGGTAAGCGTGGCCGTAGCGCCGGTCCGGCTCCAGATAGTTCCCCTCCGCCCATTCGTTCCAGGCGTTGATGAAAACGATCCGCTTGTCCGGTGTCCGGTCCGCCAGACCGGCGATCGTCGCTTTCAACCAGCTGCCGTACTGTGCCGGTGACGAGTGCTCTACGACCAGGCCGTCGCGCCCTTTGCGCGGCGTATTGTCCCAGCGCGGAAAGACACCGGGATAGTACGGATACGATCGCTCCTGGCGACGCAGCATGTAAGGCCAGATCCGCCGGTAATCCCAAACCTGGACGCCGAATAAAAACCGCTTAAATTTAGCGGACAGTCTCTCCAGCCAGGAGCGCCGTTCGTTAAGCACCGCGCCGCATTTCCGCCAGTTTGGCTGGAACTCGACCGCCGCGTCAAACCCCCAGCGGCGGGGATCGACGCCGTAAGTACCGGTCGTTTCGATCGAGATCAGGTAAAGCCCGGGCAAACCGCTCTCCCTGGCCAGTTCCCGCCATAAGGCGATCAGCCGCTTGATCTCCGGTATCTGGTCCGCCCGGTAGATCAAAAAGACCGGCTTCCCGTCGATCTTGATCGCGCGCGGATCGCGCAGCGCCGGGAGCAGCCAGGCAAAATGGCGCCGGCCGTCATCGTCGCCGCCGTACGCCTGCTCCTGCAGGACGTCGAGATTTTCGCCGGTCCAGCGCCGCGACCACGGCTCGTTCGCCCAGGCCAGGCAGAACGGCAGGTCCGGTTTGCCCGACGAGATCATTTCCAGTACCGGCCGCTCCAGCAAGAGTTTGCCGTTGAACCAGTAGTGCCAGTAGCAAAACCCTTCCAGTCCGTATTGTTTCGCCAGCGCGGCTTGCTTTTCTCGGACTTCCGGCACGCGCAGATCGTAAAAACCGAGGTCGGTCGGCGTCTTGGGCTGGGCGTGCCGCGGAAAGAGCGGCCGGGCATTCATCACGTTGCGCCACTCCGTAAATCCCTCACCCCACCATTTGTCGTTCTCCGGGATCGGGTGGAACTGCGGCAGGAAAAAAGCGATCAGCCTGGCGGCTGTTCCGGCGCCGGACGCGCCTTCTCCTTCGGCCGCTCCGGCGTTAACATTCCGCAGCACGGCGGCCACTGCTTGGCGCGCCGCTTCCGGGGAAAAATGCCGCCGGACATTCTCCAGACCGCCTTGCGACAACCTGTGCCAAAGCAGTTCGTCGTTGTACAAACGGGTGACCGCGGCGGCAAACTCGGCCGGCCTTTCCGCGGTCAGCACGTCCTCGCCCGGCGTCAGGTTCATCCCTTCGGCGGCAAGCGGCGTAGCGACCACCGGCACGCCGTAAGCCATGCTCAGGTTGATCTTCCCCTTGACCCCCGCCCCGAAACGGAGCGGCGCGACCGACAACCGGCAGCGCTCGAGATACGGAGCGATATCGGGCACCTGGCCGGCGATGATCACCCGCTCCGCAGCTAGGGCGAGCAGCTCCGGCGGGGGATTACCGCCGATAACGAACAGTTTGACGCCGGGCAGCTTCCCGCTGACCAGCGGCCAGACCTCTTTAAGAAAATAGAGCATGGCGTCCAGGTTTGGCGCGTGGCGAAATCCGCCGACGAAAAAGAGGTCGCGGCGCTCGCCGAAAGGCGCGCCCCGGCCGACGACTTCCTGGATCGTCGGAACGACCTCAACTCGGATCCCCAGCCCCTCCCGCTCGATCAGCTCTTGCTCATGGCGGCTGACGACCAGGGTCACATCGGCCCTGAGCGCGACCCCCAGCTCCCGCTGTTTGAGCGATCCCGCCAGGCGCCGGCGTTCCGGATCGCCGCTCAGCTCCGCCCCCCGCGTTTCGCGCAGGTAATGGAGATCGACCGTGTCAAAGATGATCCGCGCCCGGCTGCAATATTCCCGGACCAGATCGATGTAGTGCTCCGCTACGCTGACCCGGCTGAGCAGCACGACGTCAAAGGCCGGTCCGTACTGCCGCAAATAGCCGGCTAACCGGCCGTTGTACCTTTCCGCCAGCACTTCTACCCCCAGATCATTCAGCGCCCTGACATAATCGGCCGGATAATAGCGGTTATGCGGGAAAAAAGATATCTTGTATCCCAGCTCCCCGGCTAGCTTCAGGAGGTGCCACATCCGGAGCGAGCCGGCATCCTGGTCCGGCAGACAGACCGTCTCGTCGATCACTAACAGCCGCTGCGCGACCGCGCGATCCCTTTCCCGCTCAAGCGGGGAACCGGGTTCGCCATGGCGCGCCAGAGCGGCCCGCCATTTCACGACGAATTTTTCCCGGTTCAGGAGCTGATAACGTTTGACGCCGGCGGCCGTGTCCGTGCCGCAGGAAACCCCTTCGAAATGGACGATCTCCGCGTTCGGCTGGTAATAGACCTTCTTGCCGGCGCTCCGGACCTTGAACGCAAGATCGACATCTTCGTAATAAGCCGGACTGTAATTAACGTCGTACTTGCCGACCGCGAGAAAAAGAGCGCGCGGCAGCATGACGCAAGCCCCGGAGCAGTAATCAACTTCCCGAGCGTAATTGTATTCCGGCCGTCCGGGATCGTCCCCCCGGCCGTAGTTCGCGGCCGAGCCGTCGCGCCAGACGATCCCCCCCGCCTCCAGCAAACGGCCGTCGGGAGAGAGGAACTTGGCGCCGACCAGACCGGCAGCCGGATAAGTAGCAAAGGTTTTCAGCAGCCGGTCCAACCATCCCGGCAAGACCAAGGTGTCGTTGTTCAAAAAGAGCAGATATTCGCCGGCCGCGTGCTCCGCCGCCAGGTTGCAGGAATACAAATATCCCCGGTTGCTTTGGTTGCGCAGCACGCGCAGGCCCTTGACCGTGGCCAGCACCGCCGCGGTCTGGTCGGTGGAAGCATCGTCCACCATGATGATCTCGTAACCGAGCCGCTCGTCGGTCCGCTCCTTGATGGCCCGCAAACAGTTAAAAGTGTATTCCAGCTTATTATGGACCGGGATAATGATCGAGACCCGCGGTTTATCCGCGGCGGCGAACTCCAGCGGCTGACGGCCGATCTCCGCCAAAGACACCCTGGCGGCCAGCGCCTGCTGCACTGCCGAGCCTAACGCCAGGCCCGGTTTCGGCTCCATAACCCGGCGCGCGGCACCGATCCCCCAGCGGACCAAACGGAGGGCTAAACGCGCTAAGCGAGACAACCCCTGTTTAGCGGAACGAGCCGGGCCCGTCAGCCGCCACGAGAGAGAATGCGTCAACAGCTCCATCTCCCCGACCTTGTTTCTCTGGGCAATGACCTCTTTTCTCAAGTCGCTGACCGCTTCCGCCAGTTCCGGAAAATAGAATTCGGCGCGGGCGGCGGCATATTCAGCCCTGATCCCATCCAGCACGGCCTCTGTTCCGCCGGTGCTGTCCGGCCGCGCCATGGCCAGCAGCGCCCGGTAAGACGCGGTAACATAAGGGAGATCGCCGGCGTCGGTACTTTGCGAACGTTCGTCATGGTGCTTCAGGCTCGGTTCCAGGAACCGCCTGACCCCGCCCAGCGCGCCCGTCAGTTCGTTGGGGAATTCCAGCCCAAATTGCGCGGCCAACGCGCTGATCGTGCCGGACGGGTCTGCCAGCAGGTCGTTGAACGAGACCATGACCCGGCGGCAGCCGCGGCTGCGCAGTTCCGCTTCCAGCATGTAGTTCAGCCAGAGCGCGGCGGACTTGGCCGGCGAAAAACCGTTCCTTTTTTGCAGCGAGCCGAAGACCTCCAGCGGATGGCGAAGCGGGATAATGAACAGCGGCTCAATCGCCAGTTCAGCCAGCGCTTCCAGCCAGAGCGGCAGGAGCAGGCAAATGCGGGGGTCCTTGATCACGAACAACCCGGCGCCGCTGAATTCGCTCTGGATCACTGCCCGGAGCGCTTGCCGGCAGTCGGCCAGCGTCTCGCTTTCCCACCATCTGTCCGGCAGGGGGAACGGGCTATCCCAGGCGGAACCGAGCTTTTTCAGGATCCGTTCGTTCACCTGGTAAACGCTCTCGTTCTCGTAAAAACCCCGCTCGTTCTCCGCCAGCGGGGTCATGATGTTCTTCCCCAGGTCGCAGCCCAAAAGCGACAGGGTACCGGCAAAAGCGGATGTTCCGCTCCGGTGCATCCCTAAAACGATTATCGCCTGTTGCTTGCTCATGTCAGCGGTTGGTCATACTCCGGAAATAGCTTAAAGAGAAGACTCTCTTTCTGTCTGACCTGCTCGTACAGCTTTCGGTCGTAATACTGCCGCCAGCCGGCCTTCCCCTGCCGCGCCGGCGTCGCGTTGCTCCGTTCTTCGGCCAGAATAAAACGAATATCCTCGTCATTATAATCCATTTTTTGCAGGTATTCGTAGAGCTGGCGATTAAGGTCTTCCGTGCGCAGAAAAGTGACCGCGGCCAGGCCAAGATCGGCCTCGCCCAGCTCGCGGATGGCCCGCCGCGGATCGCGGGCAAAGAACTGGATAAAGGCGTAGCTGATCATCCCGATGTCCGCCGTTAAAAGCTCATGGTCGGTCCGGCTCCTGATATCGTAAATATTGATGAACTCGACGTATTCCGCAAAAGTGAGGTCGGGAAAACGCGGAAAGCGCTCCTTGATCTCGGGCAGGAACCGCGCCGGCTGCTGCACCCAGTTACGGAACTCGTAGGTGGAAACGTAGCGATCAAAGGGATTGCGAATACAGCTGACGATCGGCTTGGGCCGGTCCTCGGCCGGGATCTGTTCGCAGGTGCCGTGGACGTTATTGACGCCCGCGCCGTCGATCCGCTTCAGGTTCGGCAGGAGCAGTTCGCGGCAAGTGCAGCGCCCCCCGCTCCGCTCGCTTAATTTCTTCAGCGCGCCGGCCACGAACAGGCCGCCGGTCTTGGGAAAATGGAGAAAGACGAACTTGTCGGTGATGATCATCGCCCGGCCCTCAAGCGAAAAAGGGCCGCGTGTTCCCCGGCGCTTTTCTGCCAAGCGAACTGCGCCGCGCGTTCCAGCCCTTTTGCCCTCAGGGCAAGACGCAGCGGCCGATCAGCCGCGATATTTTTCATCGCTCCGGCGATCTCGTTGATCGAGCGCGGGTCGATGAGGAGCGCGGCGGCGCCGGCGACTTCGGCGCAAGCGGTATTGTTGGCCGTGATCACCGGACAGCCGCAGGCCATTGCTTCGACGATCGGCAAGCCGAACGTTTCGTGCAGCGAGGGGAAAACCAGCGCCAGCGCGTTCTGATAAAGCCCGGCTACCTCGCTCCGCCCCAGCGGCTGGCTGACGATCTCGACCCCGGCCGGCACTTGCCCCGGCCGATAACCGAGCGCCACGATCTTAAGCGGCGGCCGCTCACCGGCCGGCAGCCGTTCATAAGCGGCGATCAACCGTTCAAGGTTCTTTTTCGGCTGGTAAGCGGAAACGTGAAGAAGACAGCGTCCGCGCCCGGCCGTATTATCGACGGGACGAAAGAGCTGGTGATCGACGCCATGATAAATGGCGGTAATTAACTTCTCCGGCAGGCCGAGATACCGTTCGGCCTCTTTTTTAGCGTATTCCGAAACGGCGATCACTGCCGAGATCAGCCCTGCTCCCCGGCGCCAGCCTAACCTGGTTTCCCGGCGGGCAAAATAGCCCTTAAGCTGTTGGCGCCAACCCGGGCCGTAACAGTCGCGCAGCGGCAGCGCCAGGTTCGCCGCTCCGTGGAAAGTAACGACCAGCGGCGCCGCGGCGTTCTTAAATATTTCGCTTGGCCCGTTCCGCCCGGCGCTCGGCTGCCAGTAGAGGTCAACGCCAGCCGGCAGCACCGGGCCGGCAAAAGGGACCAGCGCGCAACCGGCTTTGGTCAGTTCCGGCGCCAGCGCGTCGATATAGATCCGGCTGCTGTCCGGCAGCCCGGCGGGATAAAACAGGCCTATCCGCAGGGCTGTTTCAGGCAAAGTACTTCTCCGCCAGGTAGCCGACTATTTTATTAACTGTTTCATCGGTAACATTACGCAGGTTCTTTTCATAGGCTTGCCGATCACCGGCCAGCACGACACACTCGTAGGCCGGGAAATAATCCACAAAAGGGTTATTGCTCACTATTTCCCCGCAAACTGCTCGCAAGACCGACTTGGAATAAGTGTTCGCTACAATCACATCATCGTCCGTAAAGGTCTTCTTGAGCGGGACCGGCGAGGTGGTGACCAGGAACTTGCACTGCGGGCTGTATTTTCTGATCAGTGAGATAGTATTCTGCAGATAATCCCGGCACTGATCGTAACTTAAGCGGACAAAAACAAATCGTTCCTGTTCCCCCGCTATTTTATCGTGCGGATACCTCTGGATGAACAAGCCGGTCTTTTTATCAAACCAGACCTCAACCAATCCTAGCGTGATGACCGCAACTTGTGCAGAAAAAGCCTGGGCCACAACATCGTAGATCTCCTGCCGGCGCGCCAGCGCCCGCTCTTTCGTGACCGGCACATACCCGCCAAGGTGCAGATCGATCGCTCGACCATCGGCCAGAGCATATAATAGGGGTTCCAGTAAAGCGGGCTGGACCCTGCCCCCCGACAACATCACTTGCTCGCACCATTTCAGCTCCTGAAAGATAGTATCCGGAGAAAATTTATTCAGGATACCGTTCGGCCGTATCGTCGGCCCCATTTCTTCGCGTGGTGCGCGGAACAGCAACATCGGGACATTAAAGCCGTAACGCTTTAGGTGTTCCTCGATGTTACGCGCGAAACAGCTGCCAACCGTATAGATCTTATCGCTCTTATTAATACTGAAGGAAGGGACGATCTCGGGTCGGACATCCGGGATCAACCTGGTCCGGGCCTGTTTCCATTCGGAACGGTCCACCTTCCCCTCATTTTCATTGCGCGGACAGCCCAATATGGATCGACGAAAAAAACCTAAAATATTCATTTTAATGTTCCAATCCGCGCTTGAATTTATCTTGAACAAAAGCAAACTGCTCTGCATAATACGCCGCTAATTCAGCGGCGATCCCGGCCGGCATCTCTCCGCTTGGCGCGCTGTTGATCTTTGTCTTCATCAGTTCGACCGGCAAACTAATATTGGCTGCTCCCAAATATGAATAGACCTGACTGATCACCTCGGCTGGCTTTTGCACAATATCATCATAGAAAAGGTAAAGGATCCGATCCGGTTGGAAGTGGCTCTCGTAAATAGTGATATTCCGACGATACTCTCCATGTCTTAGTTGTTGCGGATGCATGATCGTATCGCACATGGCCTGCCCATCAAGCTCGCTGGGCGATCCTATCCCTTCCTTCAAACAAAGATAACGGAAATTTGACCAGGCCCTTTTTATCGGATTTCTAATAATATAAATAAGCTTAAGCGCTGACAGCTTATCAGCCATACAAGCAACTCTTTGATCAGATAAAGTAGCATAAAATGGGGTTATTTCTCCTCGTATTTTGTGGTCCCAGCCGGCTTTAAATTGTTCTTGATACCACAACCAATCCGCGCGATCGTTCATATCGTAATAAGGCCGTTTTCCCATCCATTTCTTCCCCAATCCCTGATAATCGCTAAAATCCGGTTTTTCGTCGAAATAGTGCAGTTCTTTTTGCGCCGGCAGGTAGATACCCGGGTGACTCAAAAGCATCCGGTGAAGCCAGGTTGTCCCCGCCCGCTGCGCGCCGATGCAAATAAAGTTCGGTAAGATCATATTGAGGCGGTCAGGCGTTTGTTTATCGCGTCTATGACCAGGGCCGCCACCTCCGCCACGCTCAACTTTTCGGTATCAAGGACCAGGTCCGGCCTTTCCGGCTCTTCGTACGGGGCGGAAACCCCAGTAAAATCAGAGACTTCGCCGTTCTGAGCTTTCCGATATAGGCGTTTCGGGTCCCGTTGCGCACAAACCTCTACGCTCGCCTTGACATAAACCATGATCATATTTTCTGCGCCGACCTTCTCTTTGACCAACCGGCGCAGTTTTTCATAAGGGGTGATGAAAGAGACGAGCGTGATCAGCCCAGCTTCCCGAAAAAGCGCCGCCACTTCCGCGACCCGGCGGATATTTTCCGCCCGGTCGGCGGCGGAAAAACCGAGATCGGAATTCAAGCCGTGCCGGACATTGTCGCCGTCGAGCCGAAACGCCGGCTTCCCGGCGTCGTGCAGCATTTTCTCGACCTCTACGGCGATCGTCGATTTGCCGGAACCGGATAGCCCGGTAAACCAGACGACAAGACCGCGCCCGCGTTCGGCGGCGTTGACTTTACCGTGATGCCAGGTCAGGTTTCGGCCGTTCATGGGCGAAAGATCGCTCCTTGTTCCTGCAACAGTTCTTTGATCTGGCTGGCGGCTTGTTCGACCGGCTCGTCCGGCGGCAGGTGAAGATCGATCGCCAGGTCATCCGGCAACCCCGCTCCGACCCAAACGATGCTGCTCCGGTCGGTGCTGATGACCGTTTTAATGATCTCCAGGTCGCTCGGCGTCAAGTCGAGCGCGGTGACGATCAGGATCACGCCAGCGTCGAGCATCAGGTGCGAGACCTCCGCCAGGCGGCGCAGATGCTCGAACCGCTCGTTCGGATGTTTCCCCTTGATGTCGGCGTCGACCCCGTAGAGGACGTTGCCGATGCCGAGGAAATAAACCAGCTTCCCCTCGTCGAACAACCGTTTCTCCAGCTCCCGGGCGACCGCTTTCTTGCCGGAATCTTTCCGGCCGGTGATCAGGATCAGGGCGGAACGCTGGCTGTATTTCTCCGCCCGGGACTCGGCGGCGATCTCGCTCTTTTCCCACTTGTAGTTGCGCAGCATGACCTTTTCCCGCAGGTCCTGCTGCTCGTCCGGCAGGGTATCCTCGATCAGCCCGCCGCCGGCGATCTCATAGTCGTCGATCAGGACGAAGCGCCCCGTCTCCACCAGGTCCGCCGCCTTGTCGAGCGCGACCGCCTGGTCAAGCTTCAAGACGCATTCGGCGATCTCGTGCCGTTCGACCCTCTCCCGCTGAATGACCGCCAGCGTCGACGCGTCCATCACCTTATTGACCTGCTCCAGTTGCGCGCCGACCTTGGCGTTACCGGTCTTGAGCAGATATTGCTTGCCGCTAACGAGCGGCTCCCGGCCGAGCCAGAAAAGCCGGGTCTTCAGGCGAGTGGCGGTCTGCGGTTTGGTTTCGCCGGCCAGAACGGCCAGCTCGCCGCGCCGCACGTAGATCTGCTCCGTCAGCGTCAGGCCGACCGCCTGGCCGACCCGGGCGCTCCGGCGCTCCGGTTCGTTGAACGCTTCCAGCGCAGCGACGACGCTCTTCTTGCCCGACGGGAAAAAGACGATCTCCGCGCCGGGGCGGACCGTCCCGGCGACGATCGTGCCGGCGATGATCCGCCGGTTATCACCGTCGCGCGTGAACTTATAAACGGCCTGGACCGGCAGGCGGAACGGCTTGTCTTCCGGTAATTTGGCGGCCTGCAGGTCGTCGAGCGTCGCCAGCACGGTCTTCCCCCGGAACCAGCCGGTCGAGGTCGAAGCGCCGGCGATGTTGTCGCCGGCCATGCCGCTGACCGGGAGAAAAGCGACCGGCTCCAACCCGATCTTCGCCAGGTAGTCGCGGTATTCGCGGACGATCCGGTCAAATACTTTTTGGCTGTATTCGACCAGGTCCATTTTATTGATCAAAACGGCGACCTGCTTGATCCCGAGCAGGGAAAGCATGTAACCGTGCCGCTTGGAATTCTCCTTGACCCCTTCCGCCGCGTCGATCACCAGGAGAGCGGCGTCGGCCTTGGCCGCGCCGGTCACCATGTTGCGCAGGAACTCAATGTGCCCCGGCGCGTCGATGATCTGGTATTTGCGGCGGGCGGTCTGGAAAAAGCAGCGGGCCGCGTCGATGGTGATCCCCTGCGCCTGCTCTTCTTTCAGCGCGTCGAGCAGGAAAGCGTACTCGAACGGGCGGGCATTGCGCCGGCACTTTTCCTTGACCTGCGCCAGCTTCCCTTCCGGCAGCGAATTGGTATCGGCCAGCAGGCGGCCGATGATCGTGCTCTTGCCGTGATCGACGTGGCCGACGATCACAATGCTCATTTTTTCTTTTTCTTTGGCGGGCGCGCTCACATGTACCCGCCTTTGCGCAGCTCTTCCAGCCCGCCGCCATCTTCCAGGTCCTGGGCGCGGCCCGCGCGTTCGGCGATGTTCGCCAGTTTGCCCGTCTTAAGCTCGGCGATCACTTCCGCGACGTTCCGGGCGGTCGACTTGATCGGCTTGGTGCAGGGGGCGCAGCCGAGCGAGCGGTAACGGGTGCCGTCGCCCCGGTCGTAATAGAGGTCGACTGTCGGGATCTTTTCCTTGGCGATGTATTCCCAAACGTCGAGCTCGGTCCAGTCGAGCAGCGGGTGGATCCGGACGTGCGTACCGGGGGCAAAGTCGGTCTTGTACTGGTTCCAGAACTCCGGCGGCTGCTCCGCGATCTCCCAGACGTTGCGCTGGTCGCGGGCGGAAAAATAACGCTCTTTGGAGCGGCTCCCCTCTTCGTCCGCCCGGACGCCGACGATCACGCCGGTGAACGGTTCCGGTTCCCGGTCCAGCTCGTACCGGCCGGTATCGTGGTTGAGGCGGTAACGCGGCGCCGTCCCGTTGATGGTGTTGGTCAGCGCGTCGGTTTTAAGGACCTTGCAGCATTCCAGGCGGCTGGCCTTGCCGGCCGGAAAGGTCTTCCCCTCTTCCAGCGCCGGCCGGTTCTGGCCGAAGATCATGTCCAGTTTCCACTCCCGCGCCAATTTATCCCGGTAAACGATCATCTCCGGGATCTTATGGGCGGTATCGATGTGGACCAGGGGGATCGGCACGTGGCCGAAAAACGCCTTGCGGGCCAACCAGAGCAGGACGGTGCTGTCCTTGCCGATCGACCAGAGCATGCACAGTTGCTTGAATTCGCTGTAGGCTTCGCGCAGCAGGTAAACGGACCGGTTCTCTAGTTCGTCGAGGTGCTTCACCTATATATTATAGCATAACAGCAAGGAATAATTAATCGCCCTGCCGCCCGTCAATCAACGGCGTAGAAGCGGAGTTTGCCGTAAAAAGCGTTGTTGAGCTGTCCGATCAGCCGGCCGTTCTTATCCAGGTAGTCTTTTATCTCGGCCTGCAATGCTCGCCGCCTGCTCAACCCATGGTATTCCCGCCCCTCGGAGAATTCCCGGGCGCCAATGATGTAGACTTGCGGCCGGAACCGGCTGCGGGCCTTGGTAAAAGGGACTTTTTCGCTGCCGTAATACACATGGTCGTAAAGCGCCAGCCAGTAAGTGGTCGGGCCGTAGATCGCGGCAGCCGGCGGCACGATCCGCCTGATCCGCGCCGCCAGCTGCCGATAGCCGGAACCGGCGTACAGCCGGAAGAAAAGCAAGTTCCCGGCCAGCTGGCTGGCGACCAGCAGCCCGATCAGACCGAACGCTCCCCAGCGGACAAGCTCCCGCCCTTTTTCGGCCGCTCTGATCAAGACCGCCGCCACCAGGATCCAGAGATAAGGGGCAAAGGCGGTGGTGTAGCGGGCGGTTTTGTTGACAATGATCAGCCAGAGGAGAACCAGCCAGGTCACGACCATGATCAGTAAAAATCGGTCGGCTTTTTTCCTGTTGGCTAGGGTATAGGCCAACGCCGCGATCGCGGTCATAAAAACATGAAAGCGATAAGGGAAAGCGATCAGATCGGCATAGCGGTCAAATAATTCGCCGCGCAGGCTGTGCCATAACCAGCCGGGGCCAAAGACCGGCCCCATCCGGCTGCCGACCAGATATTGCCCGGTAATAAAATAAAACTTGTCGGGATACGTCAGGACCAGAACAAAAATGGCATACGGGAGGATCGCGATAACGGCCCCGGCCAGGCATAGCCAGCTCGAACGCCTGGTGAACACCGCCCGGCCATTTTCAGCCAGCATGATGAAAAAAAGCGCGGCCAGGCCGATAATGGCGTTCGGATGAGCAAGGAACGCCAAGCCGGCAAATACGCCGGAAAGCAGGAAACGGAGGCTGCCGCCGCGGCGAAAACCGGAAAGCAGAAAATAGACGGAGAAGAGCAGAAAAGCGGTCAGGAAGATCTCGCCCCGGATCGTCCGCGCGGCCAGAAAAAAGAAGTTGTCGGCGGCGATCAGCGCGGCCGCCGCCAATGCTACCCGGTCATCGTACAACTGGCGTGCCAGGAGAAAAGTGCCCAGAATGGCCAGGAGGCCGAACAACAGCGATAACGCTCTCCCCTGCTCCAAACCAAAGCCAAACACCTTAAAGGTCGCAGCCAGGAGCGGTCCCTGCAGCGGAGAACCCAGGTCGAGCCGGTCGCTGCCGTCATCCGCGCCCCGGAAGATCGTCATTTTGGGAACCCCGCTGCTGAGCAGAGAATAGGCCGGGACACAGAGCCAGGACTCGTCCGTTACGACCCGCAGGTCAAGGCGAAAAGAGGCAACGGCCGCAAAGATCAAGCAGATCAGGATCAGCAGCGACAGGGTTTTATTCATTAACATTCCTCCCTGACCACCTGCCGCAGGTTATCTATGACATATGCCTGGTCAGCCGCGCTCAAGGTATTATAAAATGGGAGACGAAGCAGGCGCGCGGCGGCGCTTTCGGTCACCGGCAGATCGCCCTTTTGGTAAGCGAACTTGCGCCCCATGGGCGACAGGTGGAGCGGGACGTAATGGAAGATCGCGTCGATCCCCCGTTTCTTGAGGCGGGACATGACCCGGTCCCTGAGCTTCCGCGACGGCAACATAATATAGAACATATGGTAATTCTGCTGGCAGTGGGCCGGCACGAACGGCAACCGGACCTTCCCGGCCTCGGCCAGGTCCGCCAGCCCGGCCCGATAGCGGTCGTAGATCTTCTTTCTGCGCCGCTGGATATCCGCCTGCTTTTCCAATTGGGCGTAAAGAAAAGCGGCCAGGATATCGGAAGGGAGATACGACGAACCGATATCGACCCAGCTGTATTTGTCGACTTCTCCCCTGTAGAACTGGTTCCGGTTGGTTCCTTTTTCCCGGATGATCTCCGCCCGTAAAATGTGGCGGCGGTCGTTGATCAACAATGCGCCGCCCTCGCCGCAGATAATGTTCTTCGTTTCATGGAAACTGAGCGCGGCCAGCTGACCGAACGTCCCCAGCGGGCGGCCGCGGTATTTGGACCCGATCGCCTGGGCGGCGTCCTCGATCAGCGCCAGTTTACCGGCGGCTGCCTGCCGGACGATCGGCGCCATTTCACAAGCGACACCGGCATAATGGACCACGCAGAGCGCCCGGCTTTTGCGGCTTATCCGCTGGCCGATCAACCGTTCGTCGATGTTCAGGGTGTCTTCCCGGATATCAACAAAGACCGGCTTTGCCCCGCGCAAAACAAAAGCGTTGGCGGTGGAGACGAAAGTGTAAGAAGGCAGCAGCACCTCGTCGCCCGGCTTGATCCCGCAAAGCAGCGCCGCCATTTCCAGCGCGGTGGTCGCCGAAGTGGTCAGCATGGCGCGGCGGCAGCCGATGTTCCGCTCCAGCCGGCGCTGGCAGAGCTTGGTGAACTTGCCGTCGCCGGACACCCAGCCCAAACGGTAAGCTTGCTTAACGTTGTCAAGTTCGCCGCCGGTCAGATAGGGTTTATTGAACGGGATCTTTTTCATGCCGCCTCCGCGACCGCGATCAAGGAACTGCCGAATGGGAACCGCACTGCCCGGCCGATGACCGCTTCCAACCGGCAGACCAGTCCCAGCAAGGCATTGGCCCAGCCGGGGACCGAGGCCTCATCGCCGCTGGCAAAACGCCGCAGGACAAAAATAATGAGCGCCGGCACGAACAGAAAATAGGCGATCTCCTTCACTTGATAACCGCCCGCCGTCAGTTCCCGTTTTAATTCCTCCGGCGTGTACCGTTTCTTATGGCCGCTCTCCTCGTCGTAGCGGCTCCAGAGCCTCTTTAAAGCCGGCACGGTTACGATTATAAAGCCTCCGGGCCGCAAGAATCCAGCGGCTTTATTCAGCGCCGGCACCGGTTCGGACAAATGTTCGATCACGTCCCCCATGATCACCAGGTCATACTGCCGGCGCAGTTCGCCGGGGACCGGGTCGCTGATCAGGTCGAAAAGAAAAGAACGCTCGGCCGCTTGTTGCAAGAAAGGGAGCGACTCGCGGTAACAATCGGACGCATCGACTCGCCAGCCGGACTGCCGCAGATAACGGGCGATGTTGCCGGAACCGGCACCCAGCTCCAGGATCTTTTTCGCCTGTTTGGCGCCGCCCGCGTAACCGGCGATCTTTGCGCCGATCAACCGGTTCCTGGCCGTGAACCAGAATAAACGGCGGTGGCGCGACAATAAAGAGATCTCTTCGGGACGGTAATCGGCCGTTCTCATGCTTGGTACCATTTCCTTAAGGTAACTTCCGGCCTGATCAGCTTGAACCGCAATCTGGAATAGAGCGAGAGCACCGGCAGATTGCTCAAGGCGATCGTCGTTACCACCTTTTTCAGTCCTCTGGCTTTCATGGTCTGCAACACGGTCAGGCAGAAACCGTATCCCAACCCCCCGGTGTGGTTTTCCTCGGCAAATCCCCCCAGCACGAACTCCACGGTATCTTTAGCGCGCCGGCAGATCATAAATGCCCTGATCCCGCCCTGATCATCATCCAGAACAAAAATGTCGTTCGTCCCCTCGTTGATCAGGTTGCGGGCCCATTCCCGGTAGCGGTCCGAGGCAAGGCCGGCGCCCAGATTCGGATCATGATGGAAATGCCCGTGGCTGATCGAGCGCAGGGCGATCTGTTCGATCGCTGCCTGGTCGCCCGGTCCGGCCGGGCGCAACGGCAGGAGCGCGTTTTCGTCGATCTCGTAACCGTCGAGCTTAACGGTCGGGCTGATTTTCGTTTCGTAATAGTGAAACCCGGCCGCTTCCAGCAGATGAATCGCCCTCAGGTCGCCGATCGCGACCGTGACTGTCACGCATTTCAGCGCTTTGGCCGCCGCCCAGTCATCGATCGCCCCGAGCAAGCGACGGCCGCCATCCTCCGACGCGATCGCCAGGTCGGCGATCATCCCGGTATTGAACCCGAAGACTTTAGCGTCCCAGGGCGTGGTCTGTGCGGTTGCCGTATTCTCCCGGTCGGCCGACAATCTTATGCTTTCTTGGGTCGCCAAGCCGTTCATTTGCTTCTCCAGCCCCAAATATATTGCGGCGCTGCCGGCCCGGTATTAAAAAGCAGATCGATGATCGAGACCTGCTGTTCGAACGGCCGGTACAGCTGCGGATACTCCGGGTAACCGTTGTAGTCTTTCCAGATCAGCTCGATCCCCCGCTCCCGGAACATTTGCTCGTTCAGGTAATTAGCGGCCGACGGCCCGGTCACGTAAGAGGTCGCGCCAACTTGCTGCAGCAAGCTTAACAGCCTGGGCGCCCCCCGCCCGGTCAATTCGTATTGGCGGGAATCGGCGTATTGCCTGGTCACGCCGAGCAGCTCGCCCATTATCCGCCGGACCAGGGTCTGGTTCAGTTCCGACAGGCTTTGCCAGGTTTTTTCCCGGTAGATCTGGCGCCAGAACGGCTCGTACCGCGCAAAATACGGTGATTGTTTATAGGCCTCGGCTATCTGGTTAAAATGCTTCTCCTGCCACTTGGACGAATCGAGCCGAACCTCGTGGATCAACCGGGAAATATCCGGGCCGCAAGGGACGGTAAGCCACTTTAGCCCGTTCGGCGTCTTGATGCGGTTCCGGTTCCGCCAGTCGTTCCGGGTGAACTGCACGTCGTCATAAAAGACAAAGAGGTCGACGTCGTTGATGATGTCAAAATAACCTTTCCAGGGGAGGTAATTGGATTGGATGACCGCGACTCTCATCAAGTTCTTTTCGTCATTTGCCTGACCTGGTAGCGCTGAGGCGCGTTCAGATAACCGATCATCCGCATCAGGTACTCGCCGATCAGGCCGATCGAGCAAAGAATGACGCCGGCAAAGAAACTGATCATGATCGTCGTCGTGGCAAAACCGGGGACGGTAATAGCGCCGGTCAGCTTTTGGTAAACGGTCAAAAGCAGCAGGCAGAACGCCAGCCCCGCCGTCGCCATTCCCAGGTAGACCATCAGCCGCAAAGGAATGGTGGTAAAATTAAAAATGAAGGTCAGGGTCAGGCCGATCAGCTTGAGCAGGGAATAATTGGATCGGCCAACCCGCCGCGGCTCGTGCCGGACCACGACATTCCCGACCCGGTCGCTGATCAGGCAGATCAGCGCCGCGATCGTGGTATCTCGGCCGGCAAAAGCCACGACCGCGCTTCTCAGCGCCCCGGTCATGATGATGAAGCTGGAAAAGCCCATCGTCCGCGGCTTGTTAAGGACAAAAGTAACGACCCGGTTCGCCAGCCCGCTCCCCAGGTTCCGCCAGACCGCCTGCTTTTTATCGGCTGGCACGGCCATGACCGCATCGAGCGCCGGTTCGGCCGCCAGGGCGGCGATCAGCTTGGGGATCTCTTCCGGCGGATGCTGCAGGTCGTCGTCCAGGGTAATGACAAAGTCGCCCGCCGCTTGCTGCAAACCGCACATCAGCGCGGCGTGCTGGCCGGAATTCCTCATCAGCTGCAGCGCCCGCGCCCGGCCGTCGACCCGGCAGATCTCAGCCAGCGCCGGCCAGGAACCGTCGCGGGAGGAATCGTCGACATAGATGATCTCGAACGAACCCTGGGCCGCCGCCGACATGACCTGCGTCAAACGGCGATGCAGTTCGTCCAGCGTCGCCTGCGAATTATAGACCGGCACGACGATAGAATAGTTCATTGTTCGCCCTTCATTGCTCACCGGAATATAGTATAGCGTTTATGTTTTAGTCCTGCCAAGACGCTCTCCAGTTTTTTGGCCGGCAGATTGCCGAAATAATTGCGCGGAGCCGAGCGCAGGACCGCGCGGTCGCCGGTCCGCATCCACCGGCCGATCACCCGGTATTTCTCTCCCCACTTCGCGCCGATCGCCAATCCGACCAACCAGTTAAAAAGGAGTAATCCGGCCAAAGCGGCCGTCAGGCCAAGCTTGACCAGTTTAGCCCGCCCGCTCAGCCAGGCCGGGGAACGGCCGCCGGCGATCAGGTAGACCGCACCGAGCGCGAACAGCATGCCAAAGATCTTGTAGCGCGAGGTCAGTGCCGAGCTAAGCCCCATTTCGCTCCGGCCAAGATAGATCAATAGCCCGGTCAAGAGGGAAAAAGCGATCAGCGCCAGGGCGAACAAACGGCCCTGGTCGATCCCTTCTTTTAAACGGCGGGCAATATCACCGGCATTGTAAAACAGACCGGCCAGAAGCCCGCAACCGACGAACAAAGAACCGGCTTCCGCCGCCAGCGTCAAAACTTGCCCGCCGCCGACCCGGGCGGTCGTGAAGATCCCGCCCGCGTAGATGAGCAGGTAGATCGGCAGCTTGAGGATGCCGGTCAGGCCAAAACCGACCGCTCCCGGCTCGGGTTGAAGGCCGATAAAATAAATGACCGTGATCGCCAGCGCCGCCGTTACCAGAACACCAAAGTAAAAAGACGCCAACCGCCGACGGTGCCAATGATATCCGGCCAGGAGGCAGACGACCAGCACCGCCGCCAGACCGGGCATTTGCGAATAGGCCGCCAGGACCAGCAAGGCGGCTAACGCGGCCAGGGCCAAAGACTTATTAGCGAAGCGGTCGGGCAATCCGGCGGCCAGAGAGAGCGCGCCGACGGAAAAAAGGGCGGCCAGGTTATAATCGAGCTGAAAGCCCCAGATCAGGTTCTGGTAATTGAGCGGCGAAAAATAAACCGCCAGCAGGCCGGTAATTACCAGGTCGCGCCGCTTAAGCGCCTGGTTCAGGAAAAAGACGTAAGCGGTGAAGACCGCCCAGTTCGCCAGCACTTCCCACAGGATATTCCAATGCGAAACCCGCGCCAGCAGCGCGAAAGCCAGCTTCGGGAAGAACATCCGGTGGACGCTGAACGACTGCCAGAGATAGTGAAAGTTGAAACTGTCGATATTGGCGGCGAGCGACCACTGGTCGGCCACCGGGAACGGCAAATGGAACTGGATAACATACCAGAGCGACGCCAGCGCCGGGCCGAGCAAAAGCCAGATCATCGCCGTGTTAACCGGAAAGAAGCGAACAGGAACAGGCTCCTGACCGTCTCGTAGACCGTTTTACCGGCAACCAGCGCCAACAAACCAAGGTAAGAAACGACCGCCAGCGGGTGCCAGGAGCTCCGGTAAGAATGTTTACGGAAATAGTAATAGGCGGACGAATGCATTTCGTAGATCATGAAGATCCTGGTCTTGAGCGTTCGCCGCCCCCCGCCCTGGCCGGTCAAATGAGTGATCTCCGCCTCCGGCGTGAACCAGACGCTCCAGCCGGCGTCCCTTGCCCGTTTGCACAGGTCGGTGTCTTCCCAGTACATGAAGAAGCGCTCGTCCAATAAGCCGATCCGGTCAAAAACCGCGCGGCGCACCATCATGCAGGCGCCGGAGACCCAGTCGACTTCGCGGACCGAATTATAATCCCAATCGGACAAGGTATTGCGCCGGGTGACCGGATTGCCGGGGAAAAGCTTGCTGAGCAGCGAAGCCCGGCCGAACATCGTATCGAACGGAGTTTTGTAAAAAGAGCGGCAGTTGCGCTGGACCTTGCCGTTCGGTTTATAGAGTTTCCCCGCCAGGATGCCGGTCTTCGGGTGCCCCTCCATAAAAGCCGCCATCCGGCCGCAAGCGTCGTTGCGGAGGAGCGTGTCGTTGTTCAGCAGCAGGAGATATTTCCCCCTGGCGGCCCGGATCGCCTGGTTATTGGCCTTGGCGAATCCGACGTTCCGGTCGTTGCGGATCAGCGTGATCTGCGGGAACTCGCGGGTGATCGCCGCTAGACCATCGTTGGTCGAATCATTGTCGACCAGGATGATCTCATAACCGGGGTCAACCGTTTTCGCCCGGATCGAGCGGAGGCAGTTCAGGGTCAGCTCCCCCGCGTTATGGTTGACCAGGCAAACGGACAGCAGCGGCTCGCTCATTTACCAACGACCGACCTGACCGCCGAAGAAGCGCCCGGCCCGAAACTGGCGGCTTTGGCGATATTGTCCCAGTTCTGCTTGAACCAGTCGATCGCTTGCGGCAAACCTTGCTCAAAGGTCGTGTTCGGGGTGTAGCCGATCACTTTGTGCGCTTTGTCGACCGAGGCCAGGATCCGGCTCTTGGTGTCCCATTTGCGGCGCGGCGCGAAGTTGATCCCCGCCTTGTTGCCGGTCAGCTTATTGATCATTTCCGCCAGCTGGCGGATCTCGATCTCGCGCCCCGAAGCCAGGTTGAACTCTTCGCCAACAGCCGACGGCATGACGCCGGCCCGCAGCAGCCCGTCAACAATATCGCCGACAAAGGTAAAGTCCCTGGTCTCTTCGCCGGTCCCGGTGATCGGCAGCGGCTTGCCGCTCATCGCCCAGTAGATGAAGTTCGGGATCACGTTCCGGTACTGGCCCGGGATCTCGCCCGGCCCGTAGGAATTGAAGAACCGCGTCTTGACGACCGGCACTTCGTACTGGTGCTGAAAGAAATTGGCGTACAGTTCGCCCAGCATCTTGGTGATCTGGTACGGGGTGGACAGGTGGAGCGACATAAAATCCTCCGTGAGCGGCATCGGCGCGTGGCTGCCGTAGATCGAACAGCCGGACGAGGCGTAGACAAAGCGCTTGACCTTGGTCAGCGCGCAATACTCCAGCAGTTTAAGCGTCCCCATCCCGTTGACCTGCAAGTCGCGCTCCGGGTGGTCGAGCGAGTTCTGGTTGGCGAAAAAGGCCGCCAGGTGAAAAACGTAATCGGGCGCTTCAAAAAAGACCCGCTTGAGCTTGATCTCGTCCAGGATATCCCCTTCGGAAAAAAGGACGTTCGGCAGCGACGGGATGTTCCACCTTTCCGCCGACGAGAGATCGTCGAGCACGATCACCCGTTCCGCGCCGAGCGACGCGATCGCCCGGGTCAGGTTCGAACCGATCGCCCCCGCCCCGCCGGTGATCAGGACCTTTTTCCCTTTATACTCCGCCTTGTAATCCATCTTTACCCCTCCTTAAAGATCGCGAAACAGTTCTTCGTACGCCTGGACGCAGGCCTGGCGGGAAAAGAGCTTCTCCGCCGCCCGGCGCCCGTTACTCCCCATCTGCCGCCGGGACCGCTCATCATTGTACAGACTGACGATCGCCTCGGCCAGCGCCGCCGGTTCGCCCGCCGCCACCGCCACGCCGCAGCCGTTCTCCGCGATGATCTTCGGCGCGTCGCCGACCAGCGGCAGGCTGGCAACGACCGGGATGCCGGCCGCCATCACGGAAAGCAGTTTGCCGGGCACCACCGGGGTGACCAGCGTCTTATCGAGCACTACCAGCGAGAGCGCGGAAGCGTGCAGCACTTGCGGATACAGGGCGACCGGCTGGGTTGGGATGAAGCGGACATTGTTCAGGCCAAGCTCAGCGGTCAACTTCTCCAGCTCCGGTTTCTTGGTCCCGTCGCCGACCATGATGAACAAGATGTCCGGTTTGTCCCGCAGCCGTTCCGCCGCCCTGATCACCACTTCCAATCCCTGGGCGAAACCCATGACGCCGGCGAACGAGACGACGAATTTATCTTTCAAGCCGTATTGTCGGGCAAAGGGATTGTCCTTGTCCCCCGGTTTGATCAGGTCGACGTCGACCCAGTTATAAATGACCCGGACCTTTTGCGCCGCGGCCCCGTGGTTGACCAGATATTCCTTGTTCCCTGCGGAATGGACCGTCAAGGCGGCGGACCGCCGGTAAATGAACCGTTCCATCATTTGGGACACCTTGATCAGCAAACGGCTCTTGAGCAGGCCGAGATCGATGACCGTTTGCGGGTAAAGGTCCTGGATGTTGACCACGACCGGACAGCGCTTGATCTTGCCGAGCCAGTAGCCGGCGATGCCGAGCGGCAGCGGCGGCGAATAGACCAGAATGACATCGAACCGGCCGAGAAAAAGCCCGCCCCAAAAGAAAGTCAACCCAAGAAGAAAATGCTCCAGTCCGCGAACTACCGGTATGTCCCTGGCGAGCGGGGGAGTCTGATAACGGTAAACCTGAACACCGGAAATAGTTTCTCGAGAAGGTATCTTGCCCAAATCGACCCCGTCGGCGACGTTATATTTCGGCAGCCGGGTGATCACCGAGACTTCGTGCCCGTTCTTGACCAGCGACTCGGACAGTTCAAAAAAGAGCGTCGAGCACGACTTGGTCTCGGGCGGGAACGATTCCGACAGGATCAGGATCTTCATGCCGGCCCCGCCTCGACCTTTTCCGGTTGGCCGCTCCTGATCGCCGCTTCGATCGCGAACGTCGCCGCGGTGGCGTTCCAGTATTCCCGGAAGCCGACCGGCGCGCGGCCGCTTTTGACCGCGGCGCAGAAAGCCCGGAATTCCGCTTCGTAACCGCGGTCCAGGCTCAGGAACGACTTCTTGGTCGCCTGGCCGTTCTTGGCGTGGAAGAGCGACTTAAAATTATCGATCACGCAAACCGCGTTGCCGCTGAACAGTTCGAGCCGCTCGCGCGGCAGCAGCCGGTCGCCCTGGGACGCGTAGAGGAGCGAAGCGACCGAACCGTCGGCCAGCCGCAGGCTGATGACCATGTTATCCTCGCCCTTCTCCGCCGTCGCGCTCGCCTGGACGCTCACGATCAGCGAACCGGTCAGCGCCTGGATCAGGTCGAGAAAATGGCAGACCTCGCCAACCACCCGCCCGCCCCCTTCGGCGGCGTCGTGGACCCAGCTTTCTTTCGGCACGAAACCGGCGTTGACCCGGCAGTTGATCACCATATTGCCCGGCTTACCCAGCAATTCGCCGGCTTTTACGGTCAGCGGCGCGAAACGCCGGTTAAAGCCGACCATCAGGATCGCGCCGTTCTTGGCGGCCGCCGCCTTGTAGGCCGCGGTTATTTCGTCCAGCTCAGCCTGGTTCAGCGCCAGCGGCTTCTCCACAAAGACATGTTTTCCCGCCCGCAGGGAGTCGATGACCATTTTGGCGTGCAGATTATGGCGCGTGGCAACGATGACCGCGTTGACGCTCTTGTCCGCCAGCAGCGCCTGGTAATCGGTCGCGCAATAAGCAAAGCCGTATTTCCGGCCGGTGTGCTCCGCCTTGAACCCTTCGGCATCGACGACCGCGACCAGGTTGGCTGCGCGCAGCGACTTTAAGGCCGGCAAGATGCTCGTATTGGAATGCAAACCGGCGCCGATCAGACCGAGGTTGACCGCGTCGGCCGGCCGCGCCGCCGCCGCGGTTATCGGTAATGAGACCTTCCCCGTCGCTGGTTTTTCCGCTCCGTAGCTCAAAAGCACTCCCAGATAAGGAGCGGTCCCTTTCAGGATCATCTCGTATGCCTGCAGCGCGTCGTCGATCGGGAAACGGTGCGAGATCAACTCCTTGACCCGGACCTTCCCGGCGGCAATGAGATCGAGAAAACAAGCCATGTTCCGCTGGGTTGTCCAGCGGACCAGCGGCAAGGGATAATCGATCCCCTTTGACTCGTAGAGCGGATCGAACTTGCCCGGGCCGGTCGCCCGCGACACGATGACCGACAGCTCTTTCTTGAAAAACTCCTGGCGCGGCACGTCAAGCGAGATCATGCCGCAGGCGACGATCCGCCCGTGTTCGCGGCTGATCTCGGCCGCCAGTTCGATCGGTTTGTTGTCCTGGGAACCGGCCATGATGATCACCGCGTCCGCCCCGAGCCCGCCGGTGAATTCGTTGACCTGCTCCGCGACGTCGTCGCGGCCGATCAGCGCCGTCCGGTCGCAGCCGAACTGCTTCGCCATCTCCGCTTTCGCCTGGCTGATGTCGATCCCGATCACCTGGCAGCCGAACGCTTTAAGCATCTGGACCGTTAACTGGCCGAGTAAACCTAACCCGACGACCGCGACTTTCTCGCCGAACGTCAGGTTGGCGACGCGGATCGCGTTGAGCGCGATCGAGCCAAGCCCGACAAAAGCCGCCTCTTCGCACGAGACCCCCTCCGGGACCGGCACGAACATGTTCTTGGTGATATAGCTCTGTTCCGAATGCGTGGCGTAGCCGTCGCCGAAACAGGCGATCCGGTCGCCCGGCTTGACGGCGGTGATCCCCTCGCCAACCCCGGTCACAACGCCGGCGGAGCTGTAACCGAGCGTGACCGGCGAATCGAGCCGGCTCATCGCCGCTTTATAAGTGTCCATCAGGCCGTCCACCTTGATCTTGCTGATGACCTGCTTGACCAGGTCGGGCCGAGCCAGCGCTTTGCCGATATAACCTTTCTTGGCCAGGGAGATCATCAGTTTTTCCGTGCCGACGCTGACCAGCGAGTTGACCGTCCGGAAAACGACGCCGCCCGGCCGCAGCAGCGGGTCCGGCACCTCGGCCAGCATTAATTCGCCCGATTTATAGTTCTGGATCAACTGCTTCATCTTCGCTCCCCTTCCTTAATGTTATTCACTGATCGGTTTTTGCCGGAACGTGTACATGATCTTATGGAGCAGGTCAGAGACCGGCGATTCGTAAAAAGTGTAATTGATCACGGGGTGGAGCCAGGCCGACAGCGCCAGGTAACTCCAGATGTCACGCTTTAAGTAAAAGCGGTCGGAGACGAACCGGCCGATAGCCTGGTTCAGCTCGATCTCCTCCAGCCGCGGGACCAGTTTATTCTTATAAGCCAGGTAATAATGCCTGATCTGCCGGAGGTCGACCTTCATCAGCCGGGACGCCACCAGGTCGGCGGCCTCAAAGCTGTCCGACGCCAGGACCCAGCCGAGATCGAAAGCGTCGCCGACCATCGGCCCGCTCCGCGTCAGGCCGTAGGTCCCGTCGATGATCGTGTATTTGTTCTTGATCGCCCGGTTGATCGCGAAGATCGCTTCGTTAAAGACCGGGTGATAGCGGAGCCGCATCACGTTGGGGACGCACCCCCACTGGTTCTTGTAAGAGAGGCTGATCTGGGTCATGGCGTGGACCTTGGGGACCGGCAGGGTAATAAAGCCTTCGATCTCGTCGGTCAAGAGCCGCGGGATCTCCACCTTGAACTCCCGGCCGAATTTATTGATCGTCAGGAAGCCGAACGGGAGCTGGGAAAGGTTCACAACCCGGATCCCGTACTTCTTTTCGTAGTCGTAAAGCCCGTAATCGTGGAAAGCGTCCTTGACCGCGTAAGAATTGTAGCCGCCGTCGGATTCGCCGACGATGATCCGGCAACCGTATTCCTTAAGGAGCACGATCAGCGTCTCGAGCAGCGCCGGCGTGGTCGTGACCCCCGGCTTGAACTTCGGGTAGGTCAGGTTCGGCTTGAGGAAGACGAGCCGTCCGGCCAGGCCTTTATCCAGCCCGGTCCAGACCGCGGCCGCCCGTAACTTAGCCGGCAATTGGCCGGCGATCTCGTCAATAAATACTTTTGCCACGCTAACTAAGCTCCTTAAATACCGCCAGCAAGCGCCTGGCGGTTTGGCTCCAGCGGAATTGTCCCGCGCGCTCTTTCCCCCGGGCGATCAGTTCCTTTTGCAGCTTTTCGTCGGTCAATACCCGGGTGATCTTCCCGGCCAGGTCGGCCGGATCATGGGGGTCAAAAAGCAGTCCGGCCTCCCCGACGATCTCCGGCAGGCAGGTCGCGTCAGCCGCCAGGACCGGGAGCCCGGATGCCATCGCTTCCACGACCGTCAAGCCGAAACTTTCGACCAGCGACGGCAATATAAATATACCACCCTGACGGTAATAGTCAATCAGGGCTCGCCCCTTTTGCTCGCCGGTAAAAACGACCTTAGCCGACGCCGCTTTGTGCCGGCTAAGGAGCTCCGCCTGATACCCGGGCGCGACCCGGCCGACCAGGACCAAACGGTGCGCTGCTTGCAGCGCCGGGCTTAACAAGGCGTACGCTTGCAGCAGTAATTCGTAATTTTTCCGTTTGGAGATATTTGAGACCGACAGGATGTAACCGGGCCGGGCGTCCGGCGCCGGCTTGGCGGACGCAAAGTATTCTGCCGCGACCCCCAGATTGATGGTCACCGCTTTTTTTAACGGTTTTCCCAAACGGCGCTCGACCAGGGCGCGGGAATGAGCGGAAGAAAAGACCACCCGGGCGGCTATCTTGATCGACAGCTTGCCCAGCCAGAATAAAAGCCGGTTACGAGTCTGCCTGACCCGCCCTTCATTGCGGAAATAATGGAACGGGTCAATGTTCTGGATCCAGAGCACTTGCCGGCAGGGCGCAAAAAATGAGGCCAGGTTCGCCGGGCTTAAAAGAACGTCTACCCGATTCCGCCGGATCAAGAAAGGGAGCTGCAACTGTTCCCTGAACAACCTGACCAGGATATTTGGCGACCTGAAGCCGACCACCGTCAGGTTGCGGCTGCTCGTGACCGCGCCGGTGATCTCTATCTGCAACTGCGCCGGAACAAAAACGAGATATTCGTTCTCCCGGTCTTCTGTCAGCAAGCCGGCCGTCAGTTCGCGGGCGAAAGAGACTCCGCCGCCGATCTGGGCCGAGAGAAAGTTAAGCGCGATCTTCATTTCCGCAACATCCCTTTTAGCAAGTGCACCGCTTCCAGCCAATCATAACCGCCCCAGAGCTTCAGCTTGAACTCGAACAGACTGTCATCATAATCGACCCGGAGACGGCGCAGCGCGTAGATATCATCTTTCCCGGAATGCCGCCCCCAGATGGTAGAACAAGCAGCAGCATAGCCGGCCTTTTGCACCAGTTCCTTGATCGTCCGGGTACATTCCCGGGCTTGTCCATAAGGATAAGCAAAGAACCGCACCTGAATGCCCAGTTTCTTCTCGATCGCCTCTTTTGAGCCTTGAAGCTCCTGGAGGGCCTCCGCCCGGCTTAAGGCGGACATTTTCCGGTGCGTAATGCCGTGAGAGCCGATCTCGATCGCCTTATCCCTCACTAGTTGTTTAAGCATCTCCCAGTTCATGATCTTGCCTTTATACCCTTTTTCGGCCCGCTCCCAATCACCGGCGCTGCCAATATGCCGAGTGGGTAAAAAGGTTATTCCCCTGATCCCCGCTTGGCAGAACCGTGGGGAGACATGCGCAAAAACGCCCTCATAACCGTCGTCAAAGGTCAGCACTACTAACGGTTTTTGCGGACGATAGGTGCCGTTAAGATAGTCCAAGGCCTGATCCAAGCCCGTAATTTCATAGCAGCGGCGCAGGTATTCGACCTGCCGCTGGAAACGCGCCAACGGAACATTGTCGGCGTAAAGCAGCTCTTTTTCCGCGACCCCGTGATACATGAGAATAAGCACTTTTTTCCGGCGCAGTAACAATTGCTGCAGGAAAACGGCAGACAAAAAGGCCAGGCCGGAATACAAATACAAGCAAGCCGCCAGGTTCTTCACCGTTCTTTTAATCATGTCCATCCTTTAATAAATGTCAAAATCACCAAAGGTCAAATACCAGTCGTTCAGATCATGCGTCTGGGCGGCATCCAGCAGACCGCCGTGATTGCGGATGATGATCGGAAAAGGGCCGGACTTGAAGCGGTCCGGACAGCGCCGGAAACCGGCAAGGGCCAGATATTTTTCCAGGCTGGAGTTGGGCGTAACCAGGCAAGCGACTATCTCCTTGTTCATTTGCCGGAACATTTTCTCCGCCGCCTCGAGCAGTTTACCGGCGACGGCTTTTTGCCCCTCGCCTTCCGCCAGCAACATGTCTACGATGATCCCCATTACGCCGTTCAGCCGTTCGCTTTGCGCCAGGACAACATAACCGGCCAACCGGCCAGGCTCTTCCGCGACCAATATTTTATAAGGCTCACCGGGTTTGTCCAGGTAGCGCCAGCGCAAGTATTCGGCATCCCTGATCCCGGCATTGATGAACTGGCCTTGCGCTCTCGCCCAGAGGTCGTCAAAGCGCCGATCGATCTCGGCGGTACTCCGGATGTTCAAGCCCGGGCACGGTTTCACGGGCCGGGCGAAAAAAACTACCTTCAGCAGCAGGGAGATGAGCGGCGAAAACAGGTTTAAAACCAGCTTTAACGGCTGCCGGCGAAAGACCGCTGGCAATAACTGCTTGATCCCCTGGACCTTGACCATCAAGACCATCTTCCCAATGTCCGCGAAAGCCATTTTCGTGACGGTCCCCCGATAGGCCTTCTCGTTCGGACTGCCGTAAGAAAAGGCGATCCCCAAGCGCGCACATTCGTCAAAAGCTTCTTCCGCCAGCAAGACGTGGACCCCCTGGCCGCGATGGTCGGAGCGGGTCAAGGTGTTCAGGGCGATCGAGCCAAGCATCTCCTTCCCTCTCAGGCGGAACCGCAGCGGCATCAGCACATATTGGCCGATCAGCTCGCCTTGCGACTTGGCCAGCTGGATGAGCGCTTTCCCGGCCGGATTTTTCTGGTATTCCCAAGTGAAATACTCCTGCGTCCAGCGGTCGTCGTCCTGATGTTCCTGTTGCCACATCCGGAGCATCGCCTGGTCATCGGCCGGCTGGTACGGGTGCGCCTCCCATTTATACCGTCTGGCCAGCAGCTTCTTCAGTTTTTCCATTTCAGGCCGCATTATTATTATCCTGCTCCTTTAAAGCCACGCCGAACAAGATGAAGATCAGCCAGTTGAGCGGGAATGATTCCGTAATGATCCCGGTCATTGAAGTGACTAAGATCAAAGGGACCGTCAAGATGATGGTCGGGTTGATCCCGCTCATTTTATTCCGCCAGGCAAAAAGGAAGCGGTTCAGCATAAAAACGATAAAAGCTACCAGGAAAACAAGCCCGACCTGTGATAAGGCCGAGGCATAAAACGAATCGGCGATAAGGATATCCTCGTCCCCGGTCATGCCCGGAACGATGTTATACGTTTGGATCGTCGCCGCCGCGTTGCTCCCGATGCCGAGGCCTTTGCCGATCGCCATCTCCTTTATCCCGAAAGTTGAGATCATCTCAACGAAGATGCTCAAGCGGGTGCTCCCCGATTCCGAAATGATCTGGTTGCGCCCGGTCAATAAGGGGAGATTACTGAACGCGACCAAAGGGATGATCAAGATGACCGGAACCAGCATGTATTTGATCAAGACATCGACCCGGGCGTAAACCAGGAAATACACTACGGCGATCACCGCCAGGCTGACCAGCCCGCCGCCTGAAGCCGCAAACAAAATAAAGACTATCGATAACAGATAAAAGACCCAGGTCCGGATCTTGACCTTATTATGGCGGGCCAGATCATCCCCCATTTGCAGGCAAAGCACGTAACAAATGAACGCCGCAAAAGCGCCCGGCGCCGTAAAAGTGCCGAAGACGCGCGAACCAAAGAGCGCCGGCATCCCGTAAAAAAAGCTCCGCTGGACCAGGGCGACCGCAAATTCCAACAGACAAACGGCGAACAAGACGTTCTTGATCCGACGGAACGACGGCAGGTCAAAAAAACGGTAACTAACGAACACCAAAATGAACGGGGAAAAGACCCGCACCCCGACGATCGCCATCATCGGCTCATAAAAATACGTACTGGCGGCGGACAAGAGCAGCAAGCCCATGAGCAGCCATAGCCAGGCGTTCTCTACCAGCTTGCGCCTGGCGACTAACAGGTCAATCATAAAAAGGACGGCGATTATCCCGAGCACCAGGTCTTTGATGATCTTGATCAAAACCATCGGGCCGGAGCTCATAATGCCGCTGAAGCCGGGGAAAGATGTCAAGAGCTCCTGCCAACCGAAGATCGGGGTTAGCATGAATATAATCAGAATTAAACCATTAACGATCGATCTGATGGTGATCTTCACGGCGTTTTATCCCGGAAATATTTTTTCTTGATCATGCTGGCCAGGAACCAAATGCCATCGCCCTGCGCGATGAATGAGCCGATCTTTACTATCCTTAACAAGATTTTCAAGAGCACCGGCCGCCAACCGGATTCTTTGGCCCCGTATTTCGCGAATATCCTTGCCCGGTCCTTTAAATGGATCCCGCCGCTGAGAATGAACGTCTTGGAAAGTTCATGGACCCGAAAAACGGCCAGCTGATCGTTGAGCTTGCCGAACCGGCCGCCGGCAAAAGCGAATTTGGTTATCAGGTCGTTATCCATCCCTTGCGTCAGTGCCGGGTCAACCCCCCCGACCCTGTCATATATGGCGCGCGTCCAGAACGCCGACAGTTGGTAAAAAGCGAAATAACCGTAGAGCAGCCCGTAGCCCATTAAACAGGGGATCGGCCGCATCACCCTTCTTTCATCATAGATCTTCCCGGCGCCATCCATCAATAAGAGATTTCCATAGATGACGTCGATATCCCGGTGCCGGTTATAATATTGCGCGACTTTGTGCAATGTCCCCGGCGGGTAAGTATCATCGCTATTTAACCAGGCCAGGATCTCCCCCTTGGCGCGCTGGAACCCTTTCCTGATCGCGTCCGACTGCCCCTCATCCCGTTCGCTGACCCAATAGGCGATCCGCTTTTCATATTTTTTGATGATCTCGACGCTGTTGTCGGTCGAGCCGCCGTCCATAATGATGAATTCCAGGTTCGGGTAGCCCTGCTCCAGGACGGATAAAATGGTTTTCTCCAGATACTGCCCCTGGTTGTATGACGGGGTCACGATCGAGATCCTGGGAAATGATTGATCCATGACTACGCCAATGCCTCCCGATAAACTTCTTTAGTTTGGGCCGCAGTCTTGTCCCAGGAGAACTTCTTTAACCGCTCATAACCTTTCGCTACCAGAGCGGCCCGTTTAGCCTGATCGCCGATGACCGCGGTAACCGCCTTAAGCAGGTCCGCGCCGCTTTTCGGCTCAAAATATTCCGCCGCCTCACCCGCCACTTCCGGCAAGGAACTGGCATTGCTGAGGACCACGGGACAGCCGCAGCTGAAGGCTTCCAGCACGGGTAAGCCAAAACCTTCATACAATGAAGGAAAAACAAAGGCTAAAGCGTTCTGGTATAAATAAGCCAAGGTGACGTCACTATCAATGTAAAAACCTCTGACCCGCCCATGCAACCCCAGCTCAACCAACAAGCGCTCCTCTTGCTGAGTAAAGGCCGGACCGGCGCAGACCAGCAGCAGATCCGGATCGGCCAGTAGTAAAGGCCTGATCGCGCGCACCAAAAGCTCATAATTCTTGTAAGCCTGGCGATTGCCGACGTACAGTAAGTATTTGGGCGGGACCCGCCGGCTGATCGCCGGCCCAACCGCAACCCGGCCGCCGCCCAGGGAACTGGCGAGGTGCACGACCGTGACCTTGTCCGGAGCGACGTTCAAGACCCTGACCAGGTCTTTTTTCGTTTGCTCGGAGATCGCGATGATCCGGCGCGCTTGCTCGATCAACCGCCGTTTCCGGGCGGCCAAAGGATGATGCGGGGCGAAATATTCCGGATAAAGCTCGTGGATCAGGTCATGAACGGTCAGGACAAAAGGTTTATTGCCCAAAGCGCTCAAAAAATAATCGTCGTAATAAGTCGGGTGAAAAAGGTCGTAATCGCCTTGGCGCAATCGTTTTAGCGAATTAGCCTGATTCAGCCAGCCGAACAGCCTGGCCTTGCCGCGAAAATCGCGTCCGCCCAAAAAACCGCTGGCAAAAGAGAACCGCCCGCCGCCTACCGTCCGCAGCGCTTTTAAGTGTTCATTATCGCTGTAAACCAGCGCCAATTCGCTGGTTACTTGCCGATCAACAGCGAAAGACCGGAGCAGTTCGCAGAAATACCGCGAAACGCCGCCGTAACGGTGCTCGGTAAATATCTGGTGATCGTATAAAACTTTCATTTTGCCGACCAATAATCGAGGATGTCCCGCAATGACCGGCGCAGATCGTATTGCGGCCGCCAGCCGGTCTCTTTGGCGATCTTTTGATTGGCACCGACGATCATTTTGATCTCATTGGGCCGGATCAAGGCCCGGTCCACCTTGGTCACGACCTCGATCCCCAGCAGCTCGGCCAGCAGCGCGACCAGGTCGCGCAGGCTGTGCCCCTGGGCGCTGCAGATATTGTAAAGCTGCCCCTTGGTCCCCTGGCGGAACAGTCCGTGATAGGCCCGGACAACGTCGCGCACGTCGCAGAAATCGCGGACCACGTCGAGGTCGCCCGTCACCAGCTCGCACTTATGAAGACCGCGCTTTTTCGCCTCGACCAGCTGTTTAGCGAAGGAAGCGACCACGAACGTCTCCCGCTGTCCCGGCCCGATGTGATTGAACGAGCGGGTCATGATAATGTCCAGGCCGTAGCCGTCGACGAACAACCGCGACAGCATCTCCTGCGAGACCCGCGCCACGGCGTAAGGGCTGGCCGGGCGGAGCGGGCTTTCTTCGGTGAGCGGGAGCTCGTTTTCCGCCACCTGGCCGTATTCATCGGAGGAGCCGACCGAAATGATCCGGCAATCCAGGCCGAGCTTGTGGACCTGTTCCACCAGGTTGAGAAAGATATTGGTGTTGTGCTGAAAACTGAGGATCGGATTTTGCCAGCTGAAAGCGACGCTGCTGAAGGAAGCCAGGTGGAGGATCCGGTCGGGCCGGAACCGCGCGAGCAGTTCCCTAAGCCCGGCGTTATTCAGCAGATCGAGCGGCGCGTATTCGATCTTTAACCCCGGATAACCGGCAAATGCCGGATCGGGCGGCGCGATATCCACCCCCAGCACTTCGGCCTGCTCGCCCTGCCCGGCCAGATAAGCGATAAAATGCTGACTGACGAAACCGGAAAAACCGGTGACCAGGTATTTCGTCATAACTTCCTGATCTCCCGGGCCGGATTGCCGCCGACCACGGTATAGGCCGGGACGTCGCTCGTGACCACGCTGCCGGCGGCGACGACCGCTCCCTCGCCGATCGTCACCCCTTTGAGGATGATCGCGTTAAAACCGATCCACGCCTTATCTTTGATCACGATCGGCGCCCGTTTGACCTTGGCCCAGTCTTTCCGGCCTTTCGCCAGTTCCAGCACGTCGTTAGCCCGCTCCGACCAGTTGAGGGAATGGGAATTATGGTCAATAATCTGCCCCCCCCAGGCGATCATGACGTCGCTGCCGATCTCGATCCGGTCGGCGCAGATCAGTTTGGCGCCGCCGATGTAACAGCGATCGCCGACCGTGATGCCGGCGCCTGATCTTTCCAGGTAAAATTCTCCCTGGACCAGGCAATCGCTCCCGATCGTCAGTCGGCAGTCGGCTTGCGCGTGGACGGCCCGAAAAACGATGGTCGACCGCAATCCGAGAGAAACTGTCCGGCCCAGCTTTCTGGCCGCCGACCACTCCGCGATCCTTATCAAAATTGCTTTAATAAATCCCATATCTTTACTCCCACAACCCCTTTTCGCCTAAGATAAACGAGCAGATCGCGTCCAGGCTGGCGTTGGCGCCCGGCTGCAGCTCGGCGACCGAACGGTATTTGAGCAGGACCGGATTATGGACCCGCAAATGCTGGGCAAAGAACGGGAAATCGATCATGTAACGGAAAAAGAAAGTGTAAGCGTAGCGCCGGGCCGTTTCGACCGCCTGCGCCGGCTTGATCAGTTCCCGGCCGTCGCAGAGCGCCGCCAGCGCCGCGGCGAATTCTTTTTGGTCGCGCGCGTCGATCGTCAGCCCCTTGTTCTTATAATGCGTCTTGCCGGCAACGATGACCGGCTTCCCCTTGCAGGCGGCTTCCAGGCCGGTGATCGAGGTGTTGACCAGCACGCCGTCGGCCAGTTCCATGATCATGTACGAGCTGGTCGGCTCCTCGGGGCCGATCACCACGACGTTCGGCGGCAGTTGGGGATATTCCCGCGCCAGGAAATCGGCCACCTTTTCGCGCGAGGCCAGATGCCGCGGTTTCAGCTCGGCCGGATGGACGCGGATGAACAGCAGCGTGTCGGGCCGCGCGCCGATCTGGCCGATCACCGCCTTAAGCCAGTCAAAAATGCTGGGGAACGACTCGTCGCAGCCGACGACCGCGCTGTCCCACAGGACATTGGTGAACAGGGCCAGGACCCGGCGGTATTTCCGGACGTTATACTTGGCCAGGAACTCCGGCCGGTTAAAATCTGGCTTGTCCCATAATTTGATCTCCGACCGTTTGCCGTACATTCGCTCGTCCAGGTAATCGTCCAGCACCTTGTTCTCGGCCGCCGTCAAAGGTTTGTCTCGCCATTTTTCCCAGGCCTTATCGATCGGGAACCAGACGACCGGCGTCGTGTCGCTGAAGACCAACCGATCGATGAGATAACCGCGTTCGTAAGTAATGTGCCTGATCCCCCGTTTCTTGGCGTGTTCGACCAGGAGCATCCCGGGATAAAAAAGACCGTTGATCACCACGACGACGTCCGGCCGGTATTCGTCGAGCAAGCGGGCCTGCGCCCAGTGAATCAGGAGCGCGGAGATCAGGAGCCGCCGGTAGGCGGCGTAATACTCCGCCGTCGGCTGTTCCCGGCCGATCCGGAGATAATGCAGGAGCGACGCCTTGATGACGTCGTCGAACCTGAGCCCTTCGTAAACGAAATCCTTCAAGCGGTCGTCTTCGGCCGGCAGCAGGGCGGCCGCCTTTAAAGCGTCGTCTTGATTAACATATTTGCTGGCCAGGAACGGCCGGTAACCGGCCGCCGCAAAAAGCGCCGCGCTCTTCTGGGAACAATTCCGGCAGATCGCGGGAGTATCGCTGTCGATCAGCCGAAGCTCGCACATCGGTAATGGGAGATCGCAGAGAAAATTGCGGCATTCGTGCCCCCTGCCCTCCAGCGCTTTCATCAAGGTCAGTTCCCAAGTCAGCGCGACTTCGAAATAACCGAGCGGAAAGAACAAGACCTTTTTCCCGCCCTGAACAGGGGCCGGCCGGCGCCGCCTGAATATCTTTTTGACCTGGCCGATCAGGCGCCGCCGCCCGAGTAAACCGGAAACCGTTTCCCGCAACCGTTCCTTGAGGCTTAATTTCACCTTTTCCATGCTAAACCCCACAACAGCGCCCGTTCCTGCCGGTCAATAAGCAGGTAAACCGAGAGATAAGCGGCGTACAGAAAGACGGCAAAGAAAAAGAGCTGGCCGAGCGAAGTGAACGCGAACCACTGTTTGCATAAGACGGTCAGGAAAAAGAACGAACCGGCCAAAAGATACGGGCCAAGAACGACTTGCCGGAGAAAACCGGCCAGGCCGATCTTGAACAGTTTCGTGAACAGTCCGATATAGATGATCTGGCAGATAATGTAAGCCAGCACTGTTCCAGCCACCAGGCCGCCGATCCCCCACTGCCGGATGGTCAAAAGGGTAATAAGCAAATTAAGGACCGCGCCGAGGACGGAGATATTGAGCAGCTCCCTGACCCGGTTCATGCCGACCATCATCGTGCTGCCGACGCCGGTCAAAACCGTCAACAAGCAATGCGACAGATAGAACCGGGTCAAGAGCGCGTAAGCGGCGTATTCCGGGCCGACCCAGATCCCGAGGAACTCACCGGCCAGGGCCATGAAGAAAACGAGCGCCGGCAGGGTCAGGAGAGCGGCATATTTGGTCGCCTTCAGGAAAAGCAGGCGGAGCCGGTCCTCGTCGCCGGCCGCGTCCAGGTGCGAAGCGAACGGGATCAGCGCTTGGTTCATCAGCGACATGATGGTCAATACGATCATATGGACCTTGTTGATGATGTCGAAATTGGTCATGACCGCCATCGTCAGGAAAGCGGCGATCAGGATCTTTTGCGTGTTGTTGAAGATCAGGCCGACGATACGGGAGACGATCAGCTTGCCCCCCATGTTGAACAGCTGCTGCAGGATCCCGAACTGGAAAGCGAACGGATTGAGCGTATACTCCGGCAGTAGCCGAACCGCCGCGCAGAGGTAACAGAGCGCGGTCAAAAGCGACATCGCGAGCGACGCGCCGACCATCAGCCAGAGACCGTTGGCATAGGTGAGCAGGAAATAGATCAAGAGCGCGTTAACGATGGAAGTGCCGATCGTCGCCCCGCGCAGGATATCATAACGCTTCAACCCTTCGACGACCGCGGAAAAACCCATCAGCGGAAATTGAAAAAGGAAGCTGAGCGCGATCAGGTTAACGAGGACGCGGACCGCCGGCAGGTATTGGAGCGGCACGTTGAACCACTTATCGAGAAAGAGCCCGTTGATCAAAAGCAAGATGACCCCGGCGACCACCCCCATGGCCAGGAAGAAAAAAATGACCGAATTGACCAGGTGGTTCAATTTTTCTTTCTCGCCCCGGGCGTGGTACTCGGCGACGTACTTAACGGCCGACCCCTGCATTCCCAGGTCTAGGAGGGAGAAGTAGCCGCTGGCCGAAAAGATGCTCAAAAAGACCCAGATGCCGTACTGGTCGGTGCCTAACCGCCGCAAGATGAGCGGGGTTAAAGCGAACGAGAGGATGAAACCGAACGCCAGGTTAACGATATTTATTATAGTACTGTTGACGATCTTATCTTTCACGATGGTACTCCGCCGCCAGCCCGGCGATCCGGGCCAGGACCCGTTCGCTGACGTGCCCGTCGGGCTGGAAAAAGAAAACCTCGGTCAGCTTCCGCCGTTCCCGCTTCAGTTCGGGCGTCAGAACAGATTTAAAACCGTTGTTAACGTGCGTTTCCAGCCGACGCCGAAAGTCGTCACGGCTAATTGCGACCTCGATCCCCCGGTTCTCGTCAAAGGGGATCAGGTCTTGCTTCGATTCCGGCGCCTTTCCCCAGTAAGTATAGATCAGCGGTTTGGCCGTCAACATCGCTTCCAGCATGGCGGTCGAATGAAAACCGACGGTCAGGTCCGCCTGCACGATCAGGTCGTTCGACAGCGCGGCGCCCGTGACCAGGCGGACGTTCGCCGCGTTGGCCGCGGCGATCTGCGCCCGAACCTGCTCGAGGTTCCGCGCCTGCGGGTGGACCTTGAAGATAATGTTGATCTGCGGCGCCCGCCGGGCAAGTTCGCATAGTTCGGCGTGGATATCGGCCAGCAAGGCGTCCCAGTTATAACCGCGGTCGAACATCTCTTTCTTAATGTAGTTGTCGCTCTCAAAGTCAAAATAAAGAATGGTCTTTTTCTCCGGGTCAAGATCGAGTTCCCGGAAAAGTTTGCCGCGCTCCGCCCACCGCTCCGGCTGGTTCCAAAAATCGGACCTGGGCTGGCCGACGACCGTGATCCCGGCCGGATCGGGAAAACCGGAGCGCCGGTAATACTCTTTCTGCCGCTCGCTCCAGACCAGGACGTAGTCGCAGATCGGCGGCATATAGCGCTTGATCAGTTCCGCCTGCGTTTCGTAAAAGAGCGGCGAGATCGTCCCCTCTTTATCTAGTACGATGAACGGCAAGCCGACCGCCTTGCAGGCCGCCACAAATTCGCGGATCCAAAAAAACTGGTCGGACGGCGAAACAAAGACGAGCCGGGGCCGTCGTTTTTTTAGCGTCCGCAAAACGCCGACGAGCAGCGCGCGAAGCGCGGCTTTCCCCGCCGCCAGCGCGGGATCGACATAACCGTAGAAATCGCTGGCCGAATCGGGCAAGTAGCAGCGGGCCAGCGCGTAGAGGTCGTTGGGCGCGATCGTTTGGATAACGGCCGCGTCAGGCCGCCCGTTCAGCGCGTGCCGCAGCGCGGCGATATCCTGGTCAAAATGGTGGTTAATGATCAGGATCGGCAGCCGGCCGTCTTTGCCGCTGCTCCCCGCCAGCAGAGCGCGCAAGATCTTCCAGGCCAGATATTTTTCTTTCAGCTTCAGCCGCCGGGCCGGGCCGGCGATTAGGCCGCGGACGGCTCCCGTTAAACTACTCATGATCAGCCACCCGGAAATATTCGCGCTTGTTTAAAACCGCCCTGACCGCCCGGGTGATCTGGGCGCGCAGGAAAGAGAGCGGCGCCAGCGGCTTTTCCACCTCGAACAGCAAAATATTGTCGCCGCCAAAACCCGCCTTAAAAGTGGAGATACTGAGCGATTTGCGGTCGGCCGTCCGGTAGAGGCTGGAATAATCCTGAAAACCAAGGTCGTAACACTTATCGCCCCGCTTTTTCAGGTCGAGCATGATCTGCCAGTGCAGGTAGTGGCTCGGCTCCAGCGCGGCGTACGCCGGCTCCAGCGCGCCGGAATAATAATAAGCGGCGACGCCGTAGCGGAGGATAAAGGCGTAGTCGACGATCTTCCCTTCCGTCTTGATGACGTAGAGGAGCGCCAGCCCCCGCTCGATCAGTTCCTGACGAAAATTAAAGGTCGGGAAATCGCCGAGCGCCCCCTGATAACCGCCGCGCTTGCAGACTTTGACGCAAGCGTCGTAGAAATCTTTCATGATCGCCGGCGTGAGATTGCTTTGATCATAACAGGCAAATTCCAGTTTCTGCTTTTCCGCTCTCTTGACCAGGTACCTGGTCCCCTTTTTCAGGTTGTTCCACAGCTCCGCTTCCGGCTTGGTCAGGTCGACGCAGCGGTGGAGCATAAAGGAAGCGTTCAAATAACCGTTAGGCAACAGGTCGCAAAGGAGGTTGCGCTCGGTTCCGGCCAGCGCCCCCGCCGAGAGGTGCGTCGCCTGAAGCGCTATTCTTTTCGCCCGATCTTGAACGGCCAAACGTTCAACCTCGGCGACCAGCGCGGCCATGACCCCCCTTTTCTCCCGGTAATTGAGCGCCGGCGACAGGAGCGGCCCGGCCGGTTCAATGCTTTGCAGCGAGCGGCCGAGCAGGTAAAGCGGCAGCTGGGCCAGGACCCGGCCGTTCTCCACGATCAGGAACGAGCGGTTCCGCGCTCCGTACAGCGCGACAAAAGCAAAGACCAGTTCGCTTAGATGATACGCCCAGGCCCCCTCGTGCCGGCGTGCCGCTTCGTCCCACAGTTTTACGTTATCCGGCGTTAATTTGACGATCTCCATGTTCTAGCGGATGATCCCCCAGCTGACCGGCGTCCCTCTTTTGACCGCCTTTTTCAGCTTTTTGCCGATCAGCTTATCGTAATATTTCGGCGGCAATCCCAAACCGGGCCGGATCGCCCGCATGTTCTCCGGCGACAGTTTCTCGCCGGCCTGAAGGTCTTTAACGATGTAGAGCGAGCGGCGGAACTTGAGCGAGCCTTTTTCCGCCGCGGTCGAGCCGTACTTGACCGCACCTAAAGACAACCGCGCCCGTTCCGTTTCGGCGACCAGCGCTTTCAGCTCCGCCGGTTCCAGAGAAAACGCCGCGTCGACCCCGCCGTCGGCCCGCGCGAGGGTAAAATGCTTTTCCACGACCACCGCGCCGAGCACCACGCCGGCCAGTGCCGCCCCGATCCCCAAAGTATGGTCGGAAAGGCCGACCTGGCAGCCGAAACGCTTTTGCAGGTCGGGGATCGTGAGCAGATTCGAGTTCTCCGGCGAGGCCGGATAAGTGCTGGTGCACTTAAGAAGGACGATCTTATTATTCCCCGCTTTTCTGGCCGCGCCGACCGCTTCCGCGATCTCCCGCTCCGTTGCCAAGCCGGTCGACATGATCAGCGGCTTGCCGGTCGCCGCCGCTTTTTTGATCAGCGGCAGGTCGACCAGTTCGAACGAGGCGATCTTGTAACACGGGACTTTAAGCTTTTCCAGAAAAGCGACGGCGGTGGCGTCGAACGGCGAACTGAAACCGATCATCCCCAATTTGCGGCAGCGGTCAAAGATCGGCTTGTGCCATTCCCACGGGGTCGCCGCCTGGCGATAAAGGTCAAAAAGCGACTTCCCCCGCCAGAGGCTCTTTTTGTCCCTGATCGAAAAGGCGCCGCCGGTCAGGTCGAGCGTCATTGTTTCGGCGGTGTAGGTCTGGATCTTTAGGGCGTGCGCTCCGGCCTTGGCCGCCGCGTCGACGATTGCCAGCGCCCGGGCCAGCGAATGGTTATGATTACCGGACATTTCGGCGATAATGAACGGCGGCTGGTCCGGTCCGATCCGGCGCCGGCCGATATTAATGTTTCTCATGTTACCCCCTTAACCCCAGGACCAGGACCGTACCCTGCCCGGCGTCTTCATAAGCGAACAGTCGGGTAAATCCGGCTTTTTCAAAAACCTTGACCGAGGCCGGATTCGACTCTTTCGCCCGGGCGATCAGGCTGCAGCCGGCCATTGCCCGGCAGCCTTGCGCGATCAGCGGCGCGCCAAAGCCTTTTCCCCGCTGCGCCGGCGCCAGATTGATGCTGACTTCAGCAAAGCTGGTTCCCAGCAGGTCAAACCGGAGCAGGCCGATCTTTTCCCCGCGTTCGCTTTCGGCGATCAATAACCGGCGCCGCGGATCGCTGAACGCGCCGGCGAACCATTTCTCGTGCTCGGCCGCGCCGACCGGCGCCTGGTTAAAACTGACCTTGACCGTGGCCGGGTCGTTCCGCCAGTTCAGGATATCGGCGCTGTCCGCCGGGACCGCTTTTCTCAGTTTAATTGTTGTCATATTCCTTCAACCGGGCGATATCCTGTTCATAGTCGCGCAGGTCGCCGGGCGAACTCTTGTCCGTCTCCACCGTGACCAGCGCGTCCGCCGGTAAAAGCCGGAGGAGCGCCGGAAAATCAAAGTTACCCTGCCCGATGTGGCTGTGGCTGTCCAGTACGCCGTGCCGGTCGCCGTCGGTCAGATGGAACATCGCCGGCTTTAACCGGAGGAATTCCCGCAAGAACGCCAAAGGTTCCTGCCGCTGGGCGTTGGCCGCACAGATCGCGTGGCCGATATCGAGACAAAAGCCGACGCCGGCCCCGTCCATGACCAGCTTGATCTCCGCCGGGGTAGTCCCGTTGCAAATCAGGTCATCGTCGAGCGCGTGATACGGCTTATTCTCGATCAGGATCCGGCGGTCTTTGATCAGCGCCAGCTGGCGGGTGGTTTCCTTGATCTCGCCGGCGATCCCGGGATGGACGATGATCTTATCCGCCATCAACCGGTCGGCGAACTGCTGCGCTTCCCTGATCAGCGTCAGATTTTTCGCCGCCTGCTCTTTTTTGGCCAGGTTCATTCCGCCGCGAAAGTGCGGCGCGTGGATAACGTAAGGGACCTTTAATCCGGCCCACAGGGTGCCGTATTCCTCATAAGAGGCCGGGACGGTATACAGTTCGACGTACTGGCAAACCCCGGCCCGCAAAAGCCGCTCCGCTTCCTGGCGGTAATTCGCGTTGGTCGACCATAATTTAAGACCGAAACGATACATTCAGTTCAACCTTTTAAAGCCGGAATGGCAGACCGGCCCTTTCAGACAATCGGTCGGGTCGCCTTTTTTCAGCGCCGCGCCGATCGCCGCGAACGCTTCGTCGACCGCCTGTAAATATTGCCCGACTTGTTCCGCCTGATGGGCGTAAGAAGCGTAAAGCGCGTTCGCGGCCAGGAAACCTCTCTCCAGCATCAGCTGGGTGAACAAAGTCTTTAAGACCAGCGGTTTTTCATATTTGAAGTCAAAATGGGCGAGCGGCGCGATGCCGGAAACGTGAATATCCAGCCCGCGGCGCTGCGCCGCCTTCTGCCAGCCCTGCTGGACGGCCTCGCCGGTCCGGACCAGATGCTCGTGGACCTTTTTCGCCCGGAACTTCTTGATCGTCGCCAGCGCCGCGGCCGGCCCCAGCCGTTCGGTCCAATAAGTGCTGCTGATAAAAGTATCCTGCGCCGCCTGCATCGTTTTTTTCGTCCCGATGATCGCCGCCATCGGCACGCCGTTGCTGATCGCCTTGGCAAAGACCGCAATGTCCGGAGTGACGCTCAGCAGCAGATGGGCGCCGCCGGCCGTCAAACGGAAACCGGCCGTGATCTCGTCAAAGACCAGGACGATCCCTTTTTCCCGAGTGACTTTTCTGATCGTTTCGTAAAAGCCGGGCTGCGGCGGATCGTTGCGCGGCGTTTCCATGACGACCACGCCGATGTTCGGGTTCGCGGCAAGCGCTTTATGAAAACCGGCCAGATCGTTATAAAGGAACGTCAACGCCGTCCCTTTTAATTGACGGTGAACGCCGGCCGGCTGCAGACCGGGCAGCAGATGACCATCGAGTGCCCGGTCGTCGCCAAGGTTGGCCGCCAGATACCAGTCGTGCCAGCCGTGATAACCGCAGAACAAAACGTCTTCCCTGCCCGCCTTGGCCCGGGCGATCCGGGTCGCGACCGCCATCGCCTCGCCGCCGGAACGCGCGTAGCGGACCATCTCCGCCCACGGGTGGAGCTCGATCAGCAGCTCGGCCAGTTCCACCTCTTCCGGCGCGTTCAAGGTCGTCATCGACCCCTTGTCCAGCGCGGTCTTGACGGCGGCGTCAACATCATCATCAGCGTAGCCGAGAATGCAGGCGCCGACCCCCATGATGCTCATGTCGAGATATTTGTTGCCGTCCAGGTCCCAGACCTCGCACCCCTTGGCCTTTTCGTAATAAGCCGGCCAGAGATCGGGCAGGAACATTTCCGGCCGTTTGGAAAGCAACTGGGTGCCGCCCGGGATCAGCGTTTTCGCCTTTTTGTACAGCGCCTGCGACTTACCCATTACCTATCACCTTGTCCTCTCTTAATGATTTGGCCATCCCTTCGTTCCGGTTGATATGGTGGTTCAACTGCTCGATCGCCGGTTGTGCCCGTAACAAGTCGAGCACCGCCGCCATGCCGAACAACGGGTCTTGTTTGTATAGCTGCCGATAGATCTCCCGGACAAAAGCGAGATCTTCCGGGTTGTCGAGCGTCCAGCGTTTGGCGGACAGGTCGACTTCGTTCTCCACCCCGGCCAGTTTAAACAGCTCCGGATGATTGCGAATGTACGGGGTCACGTGCTCCCGCTCGGAAGTCAGCCGCGCGTTAAGCCACGCCTTTTTCAAGGTTTCCAGGCTGAACACCTCAACATCTTCACCGTCCGGATAAGTCTCGCGCAGGACATTGGCGGTATAATCCGCTTTGGCCTGCAGATGGCGGCTAATGACCAGGTCGATGACCGCCGGGTCCATCAGCGGGCAATCCGAAGTGATCCGGACGATATGGTCCGCGCCAAAGAGGAGCACCGCCTGGTAAAACCGGTCGAGGACGTCATTTTCCGAACCGCAATAAGACCTGATCCCCAGCCCGGCGCACAGCTCGACGATCGTCTTGTCCAACTGGTTGACCGTGGTGGCCACGACCGTTTCGCCGATCAATTTACTCGCCTGGACGCGCCTGACGACATGCTCCAGGACAGTCTTCCCCTCCAGCTTGTTCAAGACCTTGCCGGGGAGCCTGGTCGATCCGGCCCGGGCTTGAATGATCGCCAGTATCCTTTGTTCAGCGGGCATCGCTTTTCTCCTTCGTCCAATTGAACGGCAAGATGATCGCTTCGTCGTCTTCTTGCAGATCCGCCAACTCCGGCAACTTACCGGCCTTCGAAGCTGTCCGTTCGGCAGCGACGATCTCCTGTAAGTTCGCCAAGCTGTCGACGCCGACGACCGCTTTGTCGACCGCCCCGTTCGCCAGGGCAAAACCGAGAGCGAGTTCCAGTAAGGATAATTTATGCCGCGCGGCCAGGTCGCGCAAGGCGGTCAGCTTCCCTTTCACGCCGTTAAAGTGCGCGGAGAGCGCGGCGACCGGCCGGAAAAACAAGCCCTGCAGAAAAAGGGAACGGACATGGACCTCGACGCCGGCTTTTTTCAGCCGGTCAAAATACCGGGCAAACCGGCGGTCGAACAGATTGTACGGCAGCTGGACCAGATCGATCCGCAGTCCGGCGGTTAACAGCTTTTCCAGTTCGGCCGGATAATAGAGCGAAAAACCGATCTTCCCGACCTTCCCTTCGGTCCGCAGCGCTTGCAATTTTTCCCAGACGGACGGATCGTTCTCGTAAGTCTTAAAGTCGTGCAGTAAAAAGCCGTAAAGCGCACCGGCCTGAAGCCTGGCCAGCGAAGCGGCCAGCGCCCGCGCCGGATCGGCCGCGTTTTTTTGCAGTTTGGAGATCAGCTGGAACCGGCGGCCGCCGCCGGCCAGGTAGCGGCCGAGCCGTTCTTCGCTGTCGCCGTAGGCGGCGGCGGTATCGAGCGTCGTGATCCCGCTCGCGGCTGCGAAGTCGAGAATTGCCGTGACTTCCCGATCCGGGACTTTACCCCGTTCGTTGTTGATCCCGTAGTCGAGCCCGAATTGGGCCGTGCCCAGGGCAAGCTTGCTCATAACACCTCTTTGACCGCCGCGATCACCGTTTTAACGTCGTCGTCGGTCATCTTGGGATAAAGCGGCAAGGTGATCGCCTGCTCATAGTAGCGCTCCGCTTGGGGACAGGCGCCCGCCTGGTAACCGAGCTTTTGGTAATACGGCTGCAAGTAGACCGGCAGATAATGGACGTTGACGCCAAGCCCCTTGGCCCGCAGCCGGTCGAAGATCGCCCGGCGGTCGCCGGAGAACCGGACCGGATAGAGGTGCCAGCTCGACCTGACCCCCGGTTTTTCCACCGGCAGCGTCAGGCCTTTCAGCCCGGCCAAGGCCTGGCCGTACTGCATAACGATCTCGCGCCGCCGGCTGACAAAACCGTCCAGTTTTTTCAGCTGGCTGAGGCCGAGCGCGCATTGGAAATCGGTGATCCGGTAATTGTAGCCGAGCGTTTGCATTTCGTAATACCAGGGGCCGTTATCCTTCTGCTCCAGCCGCGCGGCGTCGCGGGTGATGCCGTGGCTGCGGAACAATAACATTTTTTGGTAAAGCGCTTCGTCATTGGTCGTGACCATCCCTCCCTCGCCGGTGGTGATGTGCTTGACGGCGTGGAAGCTGAGGGCGGTCAGGTCCGAATATTGGCAGGCGCCGATCTTGCCCCCCTGGTATTCCGCGCCGAGGGCGTGGGCCGCGTCCTCGATCACCGTTAATTTATGCTGCCGGGCGATCTTTTGGACTTCCGCCAGATCGACGGGATGGCCGTTAAAATGGACGGGGATGACCGCTGTCGTCCGGGAATTCACTTTTTTCGCCAGCTCGGCCGGGTCAATGTTAACCGTATCGGACTGGACGTCGGCAAAGACCGGCTTACCGCCGCAATAGAGGACGCAGTTGGCGGAAGCGACGAAAGTGATCGGGGAAGTGATGACTTCGTCGCCGTTCTTGATCCCGGCGGCAAAACAGGCCGCGTGCAGAGCGGACGTGCCGGAATTGAGCGCGACCGCGTATTTGACGCCGCAATACTTGGCGACCGCCTGTTCGAACTCGCCGACCAGCGGCCCCTGCGTCAGGTAAGGCGACCGCAAAGCGTCGATCACGGCGGCCAGATCGTCATCGTCGAGCCATTGCGTGGCGTACGGGATCATCTTCAGGCCTCGATCATTTTCCGGAGCTGCGGGATAGTGAGCCACTGGCCGTTGTTATCGCTGCTGTAGGAAAAATTCTCCGGCACCGGTTTGCCGGCGGAGTGATTCTCCTTGCGCCACCAGTGGAAAGCCGGCTGGATGACGTAGCAATCTTCCAGTTCGACCGTATCGCGGGCGTCGTCGACCGAGATCATCACCTCGTGCAGTTTTTCGCCCGGCCGGATGCCGACCACTTTGGTCTTGCAGGCCGGGGCGATCGTTTTGGCCAGATCCATGATGTTCATACTCGGGATCTTGGGGACGAACAGCTCGCCGCCGCACATCCGCTCGATATTCTTGATGACGAACCGGACGCCCTGCTCCAGCGTGATCCAGAACCGGGTCATCCGCTCGTCGGTGATCGGCAAAACCCCTTCTTGGGCCTTGGCCTTGAAGAACGGCACGACGCTGCCGCGGCTGCCGACCACGTTGCCGTAGCGGACGACCGCGAACTTGGTGCCGGTCGCTCCGGAATAGGAATTGGCCGCCACGAACAGCTTGTCCGAACAAAGCTTGGTCGCGCCGTAGAGGTTGATCGGGTTGCAGGCCTTGTCGGTGCTCAGGGCGATGACCCGCTTGACCCGGCGCTCGATCGCCACGTCGATGATGTTCATCGCGCCGTTGATATTGGTCTTGATCGCTTCGGTCGGGTTGTACTCCATCGCCGGCACCTGCTTGAGGGCGGCGGCGTGGATGACGTAATCGACACCGTCAAAGGCCCGCATCAGCCGCTCCTTGTCGCGCACGTCGCCGATAAAATAGCGGATCCGGTCGGCGTGGTCGGCGAACTGCTGGGCCATTTCGAACTGCTTCAGCTCGTCGCGGCTGAACACGATCAGTTTTTTCGGCCGGTACTCGTCCAGCACGATCCGGCAGAACTTCTTGCCGAACGAACCGGTCCCCCCGGTCACCAGGATCACGGCGTCATTGAACGGATGCTTAGCAACGGTCTTCTTTTTCATTAACAGGCCCCCTTTATTTATTCCCGATTTTTTGTAAATACCAGTCATAAGTCAGGCGTAACCCGGCGGCCAGACCGACGCTCGGTTGCCACCCCAACCCCTTCAGCCGGGAAACGTCGAGCAATTTTCGCGGCGTACCGTCCGGTTTGGAGCGGTCCCAGACGATCTCGCCCCGGTAACCGACGACCTCTTTGATCAGCCCGGCCAGCTCCTTGAGCTTTAAGTCCTCGCCGCAGCCGATGTTGATCAGCTCGCCGATCTCCTTGGCTCCGTACCGTTCGAGCAGGAAGAGGCAGGCATCGGCCAGGTCGTCCGAACACATGAATTCGCGGTAAACTTCGCCCGACCCCCAGAGCGTGACGGTTGGGCTGTCGTTGACTTTCCCCTCGTGGAACTTGCGGATCATCGCCGGCAGGACGTGCGACGATTGCAGGTCAAAGCTGTCATTGAGCCCGTACTGGTTGGTCGGCATGACCGAGAGATAGTCGGTGCCGTACTGCTCGTTATAATAGCGGCAGAGCTTGATCGCCGCGATCTTGGCGACCGCGTAAGCCTCGTTGGTCGCCTCCAGCGGGCCGGTCAGCAAATACTCTTCCTTGAGCGGCTGCGGCGCCAGCTTCGGATAGATGCAGGAAGAACCGAGGTTCAGCAGTTTTTTCACTTGATGCTTGTAGGCCGCGTGGATCAGGTTCGTCGCGATCATCAGGTTATCGTAAATAAACTCCGCCTTATAGGTGCTGTTGGCGACGATCCCGCCGACCTTGGCCGCGGCAATAATGACGTATTCGGGCCGGTGCCGGTCAAAATAAGCGTTCACCGCCGCCTGGTCGCGCAGATCGAGCTCGGAGATATCCCGATAAATAATGTTGTCGTAACCGCCCGCCTGCAGGCGCCGCAGCAAGGCGGAGCCGACCAGCCCCGTGTGCCCCGCCAGGTAGAGCTTGGCGTGTTTATCCATTTAGCGTACCGCCGCTTCCCGGGCGACCGTTTTCAGATCGGCCTCGACCATGAGCGAAACCAGACTGTCGAATTTGACCTTCGGTTCCCACCCCAGCTCGGCCCGGGCCCGGGCGGAATTCCCGAGGAGCAGGTCGACTTCCGCCGGCCGGAAGTAGTTCGGACTGACCTCGATCAAGACCTTGCCGCTTTTGGCGTCATGGCCTTTTTCGTCGACCCCCTTCCCTTTCCAGACGATCTGCCGGCCGATCCGGCCGAACGCTTTTTCGCAGAATTCCCTGACGGTGTGGGTCTCGCCGGTCGCGATGACATAATCGGCCGGTTTTTTCGCCTGCAGCATCAGCCACATCGCTGCGACGTAATCCGGGGCGTAGCCCCAGTCGCGCTTGGCGTCCAAGTTGCCCAAGACCAGTTTGTCCTTTAAACCGAGCTCGATCCCGGCCACGGCCAGCGTGATCTTCCGGGTGACGAAAGTCCGCCCGCGCCGGGGCGATTCGTGGTTGAACAGGATCCCGCTGCAGCCGAACAAGCCGTAAGACTCGCGGTAATTCACGGTGATCCAGTGGCCGTACAGTTTGGCGGCGCCGTAAGGCGACCGGGGATGGAACGGGGTGGTCTCGCTCTGCGGCGCCGTCTCCGGCAAACCGCCGAACATCTCGCTGGTCGAGGCTTGGTAAAAGCGGGTCTTGATCTCGGTTTCCCGAATGGCGTCGAGGATGCGCAGCGTGCCGATCGCGTCGGTCTCGGCCGTATATTCCGGCACCTCAAAAGAGACCTTGACGTGGGACTGCGCGCCAAGATTGTAGATCTCGTCCGGCTTGACCTTTTCGATCAGCCGGTTGAGGCTGGAGGAATCCGACAGGTCGGAATGGTAGGTCTTGATCCGGTCAAAGAGATGGTCGATCCGTTCGGTGTTGAAAACGGAAGCGCGCCGCAGCGTGCCGTGGACCTCGTACCCTTTGTCTAAAAGGAATTCCGCCAGATACGACCCGTCCTGCCCCGTTATCCCGGTGATCAACGCTTTTTTCATCGCTCGCTCCTTTTTTTCCGCTCAGCCCTGGCCGCGTTTTGCCATGTATTCCTGGAAAAACGCCAGTAAAAAGCCGGAACAGAGCCCGACGACCAGGCCGGCCATCATGTTAACTTTCATTTTCGGCTTGCTGGGCGAGGTCGGCGCCACGGCCGCGTCAATGACGGTGAAAGGCGGGACGTCCTTGGCCGCGTCCAGCTTGGTCGATTCGTACTCTTTGCGCAGCATCATGTAGACCGAATTGTAGATCTCGAAATCGCGCTGGATACCGCCCTGCGCGCCCAGAATGCTGCCGGACGACCGGGGGGCGATCTTCAGCCGTTCCTCCACCGCGCCCAGCTCCGTTTCCACCCGCGGCAGTTCGGCGGCAATATACTTCAGCTTACGCTGGGCTTGCGTGGCATTCAGTTCGTTCCAATAATAAGCGAGCGCCTCCGCGTAGCCGTTCGCGACGTCGGCCGCCAGCCGGGGCTCGGAGGCCTCGACCCGGAGCTCCATCAGGTTGCCGCTCATCTTGACCGGTTTGAGCATCCGGCTGACCGAGCCGGCCAGGCCGATCCGCTTCAATTTTTTGTTATTCCACCCCTTGATCCGTTCGGTCAACTTGAGGTCGTCTAAGACCTTGCCCGCGACGGCGTGGCTCTTGATCAGTTCCATCAGGTCGGAGTTCGTGCCGCCCATCCCTCCCGCGGCCACGCGGCGGAAAGCGCCGGCGATCCCGCCGAGCGCGCTGTCGCCGTCGGCCGCCCGGATCAACACGGTGGCCCTGGCTTCATAGACCGGTTTCTTAAGCAGCGTGTAGACATAGGCCGTTGCCAGAAAGACCAGGGTCACGGCCACGATGGTCTTCCAGCGCCGGGCCAGGATCTCGACATAAGCCCGCAAGTCGATCTCTTCTGCGCCGATATTGCTCTGGTTCATGTTCATTTCCTTCCTTTCCTTACAGCCTGGTGACCGAAGTGTAGAGCGAGAGGCCGAGCAGGATCGTGTTGACGAAGCTGCTGAAGTCGGCGACGTAGAAGAAGTTGCCCGGCACGCCGATCACGTCGCCCCCCATGATCTCAATGTCCTGTTTCTCGTTCCCGCCGTAAATGGCGGCGCCAGCGTTGATCTTCAGCCTTTGCGGTTTGCCGTTAACTTGCCTGGTCACGGACACGTCGCCCAGCAAAGCCCGGGCGGTCGGACCGCCGGCGTAGCTAATATAGTCCGACAGGCGCCGGCCGGGGACGAATTCGTAACGGCCGCCGTTCCTGACCTCGCCGTAAACATAGACAAAGGTCTCCTTGCCGGAATAAAGCAGCTTTTCGCTCTGTTCGCTGCTGGCGATCTTGCTGATCAGCTCATTGGCGGAATCGGGGATCTCGACCACGTCGCCCGCCTGGATCCTGATATCCTTGGCGAGGTCGCGGCTGCGGTAGGCTTCGAAAATATCGGCTTTCAGCAAGGTCTGGTTCCCTTGCTCGTCACGGCGGTGAATGTAAGCATACCGCCGGGAACCGCCGCTGGTAACCCCGTCGGCCAGCTCGATCACTTCCGAAACGCGCGAGTTGTCGTAGACCGCCATCGGCCCCGGGGTCTTGATCATCCCGGTCAGGTAGATCTTCACCTTTTTCGGCTGGTTCAGATTGACGAACAGCTTGTATTGGTCCTTGTAGTTCGACCGGATCAACCGATCGATCCTGGTCTTGGCTTCGGCCAGGCTGAGCCCGGACAGGTCGATCTCGCCGATATTCGGGAAGAACAATTTGCCGTCCGCCCCGATCGTCAAAAAATGGTCGACGGAGAGCTGGGCGTCGCCGAGCAGGAGGTGAATGGCCAAAGTATCGCCCGGACCCAGCCGGTAGCTCTGCGGATCGATCGGCGATTCCAGCGGCTGGTCGCTGGCCGATTGGACCTTGTTGGCCGTAGTGCTGGAACCGACCGCCTGCCGGAGGCTCGGCGTGCTCAGCCCGAGCAGTTCGTAATCGACGGCGCGGACCGGGAGCGCCGGACCAAGCAGGACAACGACCAAGACCAGGGACAAAACGCGGCTTAACTTCTTCATTTATTTCCTCCCTTTGACCAATTGCGGTTTTACTAAACGGAGTATCTCTTCGCCCAGGATCCGGTATTGCCCGCCGACCTTGCGGGCTTGCAGTACGCCCCTTTTGATCAGGCGTAAAAAGGTGGAACGGGATATCTTGAGGAGGGATTCGGCCTCTTCGGCGGTGTAGATCTCTTTTTCGGCAACTTCAACCATACCCGGTCAGTTTATCATATAGTGTCAAGATGTGTCAAGTGGTGTCAGGCAAAGGACGCCCGATCTGTGGTATAATTCCGGCCATGCAGAGATGGCTCTTGATCATTGCCTTGCTGGCAGCCGGGACCGTTGCCCTGGCCTGGGACCGGATCAACGTCCAGTTCGTCCGGCAGCCCGGCACGCCCTACTTTGTCGGCCGCCCGGAGATCAATATCGACGCCGAAGAGTTCCAAACCTTAGTCCTCAAGATCAGTTCGCCCCAGGGCGGCACCGCCCGCCTCTTCTGGGCGACCGATTTCGATCCGCGGCTGAACGAGCCGAAAAGCGTCTGGTTCTTCCTGAAGAAGTCGGCCGAACCGCAGGAGTATCTCTTCAATCTCCGGTCGCAAAACCCTTATTGGTCCGGTTACGTCGGCCAGCTGCTGCTCCTGCCGGAAAATAACGCGGATGACTGCCAGGTCGGACCGGCCTGGGTGACCACCAACAAGCTCGGGACGACCCTCGCCTCCGGCTGGCAAGAGTTCTGGGGGCCGCGGGGACGGCTGGTCATCGGCAGCACGATCAACACGATCCAGAGCCCTAACCTTTTTGGCCGGCCGTTCCTTACATATATATACTGGATAATTGCCCTGCTCTCACTGGGGATACTCGGCTGGGAAGCTTATAAATGGAACGGGCTTAAAAAGAGACCTTCCTTTGAGACGGTCATCGCGACGACCGGCCAAGCGGCCTTTATAATAACGGTCATCTGCTGGGGCGTTCTGGAAGCGAGCAGCCTGATCAGCAACTGGCTGGACGTTCAAGGACACTTTAAATACGTCGGCCGAAGCTATGCGGATCAGCTGGTCACGGCCAATACCGGCGACTTTTATCCGTTCATCCGGTTTTGCGAGCAAACTATCCCGCTCCGCGCCGGGTTCGACCAGCGGATCCCGCCGATCTATAACGATATCAAAGCCAGGTACTATTTATATCCCCGGCAGTTAAGCACTGTGGAGGCCGATTATCTGGTCGTTTACGACCAACCGGTCGAACCGGCCGTCGCCGGGAAATATGTCCCGTGGAAAACGTTCCGCCCCAACGCTTACATCATGAGGAAGAAGAGCTGATGATCTACCTGGGACTGTTGACCGTACTGCTGGTCCCCTTGGCCCTTGGGCTGGGCGCCCTCTCTTTTCTGCTCGGCAATGACCGCGGCAAGTTCACCGCGCCGGAGAAGCTGGCCCTCAGCTTTTTGCTCGGTCTCGGCTTCCTGACCCTGCTGATGTTCCTGGCGGGAATGAGCGGTCTTAAGCTGACATTCCTGACGGTCGCCGCGCCGGCCTTGCTAGTTACCGCGGGCTTGATCACATACGCGCTGAAATCCGGCCGTTTTTGCCTCGATCGGCCGGAGTTCAAGTTGCCCAATGAACCATATCAGCCGATCGAATGGCTGCTGCTCGGCCTGCTCGCCCTGAAAACGCTTTACGTTTACTTTACCGCTTTGATCAAGCCGCTGGTCGACGTCGACGCCTTCCAGCAATACTCGATCGTCGCCAAAGCGATCTTCTTTGACGGCAGCTTCACGCTTCCCTACCTGTATCAATTCTACGGCGACAAGCCGCTTCTGCCGTTCCTTGCCCAAGGCTGGGCTTTTCTGGGGATGGGTGCCGCCAATGACGCGCTGTTCAAGGTCCTTTTCCCAACCGTCTTTCTGGCGCTGCTCGTTATCTTCTACGCGGTGGTGCGGCGCTCCGCCGGCCGGACCATGTCGCTCCTGTTCACTTTCCTGCTCAGCACCCTCCCCCTGCTCGTCTACCACACCACCACCGCTTACGCGGACGTAACGATCACCGCCTACTACGCGGCGGCGACCTTTTACCTTTATCTCTTCATGAAAGAACGGGCTAAAAGCAGCGCGGCGGTCGGTTTCACGCTCCTCGGCTTTGCCGTCTGGGCGAAAAAAGCGGGCTTGATCCTGGCCGGCGTCAATATCCTTTTCCTGGTCATCTTCCTGCTGGCCGATAAAGAGCGGCAGTTATGGCGCAAGGCCGTGATCCCCTTCGTTATTTTCCTGATCATTATCTCGCCTTGGCTGGCGCTGGGGCGGCTGGGAACTTTCGAGACCGTGATCCGGTCGTTCATCGGCGCGAAAACGGCGCCGCTCGCGGCCGCGGCCGTCGCCCAGCCGGCGCCGGAAGAGAGCAAGCTGCCGGTGATCGCCGCGATCTTCGGCCGCAAGCTGTTCCTCTACGGCGATTGGCATCTGACCTGGGGTTTGTTCGTCTTATCGCTGGTCTTCTTCTATAAGCGGGCGTTCCGGCCGCCGCTCGTCTACCTGCTGGCGATCATCCTGCTCGATTTCTCTTCGCTCTTCGTCCAGTTCGGCTCCGGGGAAACCTTCCGCTGGTTGTTGGACGGGACGCTGTTCGACCGTTTGGTGATGAACGAGGTACCGGTAGTGCTCTATTTCGCCGCGCTGGCGATCATTCCCGGCTGGACGGAGCGTTTACCGGCAGACGCAGGCCGTGCGCCCGCAAAAAAGCGCACAAGCTCTTGAAGTGTTCCCGGGTCGCCCGGGTGAAGAGCCGGTTCGCGCTTGCCCGCTCATGCCGGTGGAACATCGCCGCTTCGCCGACGTAAGCGACCTGCCACCCCTTTTCCCAGAGGCGGAAACAGAGATCGACATCCTCGAAGTAGAGGAAGTATTGTTCCCCCATTAAACCGACCGCCTGCAGCGCCTCTTTCCGCGCCATCATGCAGCCCCCCAGGACCCAATCGACCAGCCGGTCGCCGCCGTGGTCCCAATCCTGCATTAAGTAATAGCGTTCGATCGCGCTGCCGGCCATCAGGCCGCGCAAGGGAGTGAACCGGTAGAGATAGGTCCGCAGGTCGAGGAACCGCCTGACCGAATATTGCAGGGTTCCGTCCTCGTTGAGCAGCCGGCAGCCGGCCAGCCCGACTTTCGGGTTCTTCTGCAGGTAGTCGAGCAGCAGTTCGATCGCGCCGGGAATGACGATGATATCCGGGTTAAGGATCAGCAGCCGCTCATGGGCCGCCGCCTTGATCCCCAGATTCACCGCCCGGGAATAACCGAGGTTATCGGGATTATTGATCAGCTTGACGGCCGGGCGGTTTTTCAGCCAGGCGAGCGCACTGTCGCTGGAATGGTTATCGACGACGATGATCTCGTGCGGCATTTTCAGGTCGGCCTTTTTCAGCGATTCGAGGCAATTCTCGATCTTGCCGGCGCTGTTATACGTCACGATAACGATCGACAGGCCCGACCGGAGGTCGTTCTCCAGCCGCCGCTTGCTCTGCTCCATGGCGCCGCGCAGGTCGGCGGGATCGTAGCGCAGGACCCGGCGCCCCCGGCTCGCGTCGCGGCCGACCAGCCGGACAGCGGCCAGCAGCACCACCGACAGTCCCCAGAAAACGAAGAGGATGACCCGCGACATCCACCATAACCGGCCAAGGAACAGGAAGATGATCAAGACCGACAGGCTGACGGAAAAAACGCCGAAGATCAGCAGGAACTCTTCCAAAAGCGCCCGCTTCTGCCGCCGGTCGTAAAGCCCCAGCAGCCAGAAAATGCAGGGAAAGGTCAGGTTAAAGAGCAAAAGGACCAGTAAGTACTTATCGAGGTAGAGCGAAGGATGCTCTTTGACGAGAAAATCGCCGAAGTGCTCCCGCAGGAAAAAAGCGGCGACGGCAGAGATATTGATAACGACCAGGTCGATCAGTGCTCTCATTTTTTACCAGCTAGGAGGTATTTTAACAGATATAGCGCGCTGAACCAATAAGCGCCGGCCAGAAACCCGATCAGGCGCGGTCCGTCGGTCCCCCGCCTGGAGCGCTCCGTTCGCCGGCAATACTCCGCCAACGGGGCGGCAGCCTGCGGCCAAACCAGTTCGGCGGCTAACTTTTTACTGTTTTGCCGGCACTGCTCGGCAAATTGGCGGTCGGCGGCCAGCCGCTCCAGCGCCGCGGCGACCTCGCCGCTCTGCTGGTAACCGACAACGATCCCCGCTTGCCCGGCGGCGATCCTGGCCGACAGGACGTCGCCCGTCGTCGTGACCACCGGCAATCCGGCCCAGAGATAATCGAGCAGCCGGCCCCGGAAAGCGTATCTCGTCTCGGGCGTGTCGCAATGGAGGTTGAGGGCGATATCGGCGTCAAGCAGGTAGTCGCCCATTTCGTCATACGGCGTCCGCTGGTTAACAAAGAAGACCCGTTTATCCAGTAGATCTTTCTCCCGGGCCAGAGCGACCGCCGCCCGGAGCTGCGGCTGCTTGTCCCCTTTGACCGAAGGATCGAGCGCGGCCAGGCCGAAGAAGACCAGCTTAACCTTCTCGTCCCTGACCAGGGCGATCGCTGCGACCGCCGTGAGCGGGTCGAGCCACGGCCAGATCCCGCTCGACCAGAGGACGATCGTGTCGCTGGCCGCTATCCCGGCAACCCCACCTCTGAGCAAATGCCTTTTCTGGACCGGCGGGTCCACCCTGATCCCGGTCGGCACCACTGCCAGCACAACGGCCTGGCTGCCGGCCTCCGCCAGCCAAGGCAGCCAGAGCGCTTTTTGCCGTTCGCTGGCGCAGAGCACCAGGTCGGCACAAGCGAACATCACCCGGATCCGGCAAGCGTCGATCTTTTGCATTAGGGCGGACTTTTTGGCGTTCCCTTTTTCCGTTTCCAGGTGTTCCAAATGGAAAGGCGAATAAGCGTCGATCACGATCCGCTTACCCAATAAGCGGGCCAGTAAAACCCGGAAAAGTCGGAAATAATAGATCTGGACGATGACGATATCGCTACCGATCAGCTCTTGGAAAAATCGCCCGAAACCGGTGGCGCGTCCGGCAATCGCCACGTGATGGTCGGCTGCCAATACCTTGGCCAGCTCGTGGACCCGCAAGCCGAGCCCCGACATCTGCCGGCCGACCGCTTTATCGCTCAGGAACAAGATCTTGGCCATTATTTCCCCCGGAATATATTGTAGCGAAGTTCGCGCAGGACCCGCGCCCGCTCCCGCAGCAGCTTTGTTTCGTTATCGATCACCTGCAACTGCGCGTCGGTCGCCGTCTCATAATGCAATAAAGCCGGAGCGGCCGCGTTGATCATTTTGGTCCGGCCGTAGGTCAAGACCGTCCCCCCGATCCAACCGCCGGCATAGACAATAAGAAAGAGAACGGTCAGATACTTGCCGATCTTCGGCGCCAAGCCGTTCTTGTCGACCAGCAAGAGCCAAAGAACTCCCAGCAGGAAGAGACCGGCAAAAGAGTGGTAGCGGGTCGCCTGCGACATCATCAGGCCGAACCAGCTCCGCGAAACGGCGGTCACCGCCGCCGTGATCGCCGAATAGCCGAGTAAACAATAAGCAAAACCGGTCACGGCGATCGGCAGGGTTCGGCTCCGGTAAACCGCCCAAGCGCCGGCCGCGAGCAACCCGAGGCCGGCCAGGAACGGCAGCAGGAGAAAAAGATTGTAACCGAAGATGATCGCCCCTTTAGGGGGCAAGACAATACTTTGCCCCAGATAAGCGACAAAGAAAGCGGCTAAACGGAACGGATGGAGCAAGCCGAACATTAAGCCGCCGTGCTGCGGCGGGCTTTGGTAACCGCGCAGGTAGAACGCCAGGACCGCGAGCAAAAAGAGCGCCAGGCCGCCGGCTAATTGGTAACGCCGCTGGCGCAAGGCCAGCAAGGCCGAGACCAGCACGCCGCTGATCCCGTTGGCGAACGAAAAGATGGCGACGAACAAGGCCGCCGCTCCCGCCGCCAGTGCCGGCAGCTTTCCGTCCTCCCGGCTGAACAGGGCGAACGCGGTCACGACCATCAGCAAACTTAACGTCAATTGCAGCTGCCAGCCGTTAACTAAATTTATGGAATTGGCCGCCGTCATCTGAGAGACGATCGCCAGGAGGAACAAGCCCCGCGCCGCCTTATCTGACGAGACCCGCCGGAACTGGCGGTAGATCAGCCAGTTCAGGGCCAGATAGAGCGCCAGGTTCAACCCCGTTTCCGCCAGCATGTTCCAATGGGTCAGGTGAGCGAGCCCGAGGTAGATCAGCCGCGGGAAAAAGATCCGGTGCTCGTTGTGCAGCGCCCAAAGCTGGCCGAAGGTGAACCCTTTAAAGTAAGGGACGATCGCCCACTGATCCAGGTACGGGATGTTCGGCGTCAGCGCCAGGACAAAAACGAACAGGAGGAGCGCGTTCAGCCAGAAGAAAAGCCGGCTCACGCCTTACCCCCCATGGCCAGCGCGGCCAGTTTCTGCCCGTATAAGATGCTCTGGTCGACGGAGCGGTCTTCCGGGAAATAGTGCCCGGTATCGGCCAGGAAAAAGCCGGGGACCGGCGTCGGCATCGCCGGCAGGAGCCGGCTGAAACCTTTGACCGGCACCGGCTGGGCGAAACGGCTCTTCTTTAATTGGTAGTCGATCACGTCGCTTCGCTCCAGGCCGGGGACGATCATTTGCAGCCAGCGGAAATACCGGTCGAAGATCGCCTCGGCCGGCGCCGCGTAAAGCGGGTCCGACACGTCCAGGTAAAGCGGGATATAAAGGAGATGGCGGCCGCCGTAACCGGCGGCCGGGTTCAGGTTGGTGTATTCGATCAGGCCGGGAAGCTTGATCCGCGGGTCCTTGACGTTGAGCCAGAAATTATCGGTCAGCCGCCGCTTCAGGACCAGCAGCAGGCAGATGACGCCGATGTTCTTGATCCCGGCCACCTGCTGCCGGTAAGCCGCCGGCAGGTCGGTTTCCAGCGCCGCGACCGCCGGCAAAGGGATCGTCGAAATGACCCGGTCAAAATCGCGCGACTTGCCGTCCTTAGTCCGCACCTGCAATCCGCCCGGTCCCCGTTTGACCGCCGCAACTGGTGCATTGGTCAGGATCGTCCCCCGCCCCGCTTTGATCCGCGCCGCCAGCGCGCTGAGCAGCGTCTCCGTTCCTCCTTCCAGATAACCGGAAAACTCCCAGAGGAGAGCCCGGCGGGAATTAGCGACGCGCCTGATCCGCGACCAGATCCAGGCGGCGGAGATCTCGTCGGCATAATGCCAGAATTTGAGTTCGAGCAGCGTCCGCCAGAGGATCTCGTAAGTCTTCTCTCCCAGCCATCCTTTAAGCCAGTCCGCGGCCGACCGCTCCTCCAGTTTGCGCCAGTTGCTGAAGAATTTGGCATAGAGGACATTCAACCCGTAGCGGAGCTTTTGTCTAAGCGACAGCCCCGGGAACGCCAGCAGGGAGAACGGGTCGCCGAAACGGTAATGTTTCCCGTTGTAGTAGTACGACATTTTGGTCTGGCGCCAGTGGAGCTGCGGTTTTAAGCCGAGCTCGCCGATCAGGGAGAGATAATGGCGGTCCGGCAGGCAGATAAAATGGTAATAACGCTCCAGGCGAAGCCCCTGCCAGTCAAAGGATGCCGCTAGGCCTCCCAACCGGTCCTCCTGTTCAAAAAGGGTGACCGCGTGGCCTTGTTTGGCCAACTCGTAAGCGGCCGACAGTCCCATGACGCCGCCGCCGAGCACGCCGATATTCAGTTGTTTAGCGCCACTGTTTGCCATATAACGGATGCCGCAAGACTTGGTCCTTCATTCTCTTCCCCGGACCGAGATAGTACCAAATATAATACCAAAGGAGCGCCCCCCAGCAGCAAAGTTTCAGAACAAAGGTGTGGAAGATCACCCAGCGAAGGAGCTTGCTCTGCCGGAGGAGCTGCTCGACGAGCGAAACGGTGTTATGCTTGGCCGGTTTAAAGTGGAGGTTGAGTCCGCGAATATCGGCGCCGACCACCTTGATCTTCGTTTCGTCCGCCTCCCCCAGCCCGGCTTTAGCGCAATTAGCGATCATTTTGATCTGCCCCGGCTCAAAGCCCATCAGCCGCGTCATCACCGTGTCGGCCGCGACAATATCGCCCGACGCCATGATGAGGTCGGCGATCTTCGGGCTGCCCGATTTCGGGCCGTTCCCCTCCATGCCGATCGTCCCGTCGACCACCGTGAAGCGCGGCTTGACCGCCAGGTTGATGTCGACCAGCACCTGGTTGACCACCGGGTGATAATTGTGCCGGAACTCCGGCAAACAACCCCACTGGTTCTTGATCGACCCGGTGATCGTCGTTTTCCCGTGCGTCTTCATGACCGGTATCGTGATCAGTGTCGTTCGCGTCAGGATCTCCGGCACGGCGAGCTCTTTCATGATCAAGCCGTTATCAAGCTTAACCTTAACGAACTTCCCCTTGGACATGTTGATCCACGGGAGCCGGTATTTTTCGCACAGCGCCAGGATCCCGGTCTGCCGCACCGCCTTTTCCACGTCGACCAGCACCTGCCCGGCCTCCACGACGTAGAGCTGGCCGACGTGCTCTTTGATCGTCGTGATGACCCCTTCCAGCACCCACGGGCTGGTCACCGCGCCGGGGAAAAAAAGGTCCCAGCCGAGGTTCGGCTTAAGCGCCACCGCAGCGCCCCGCGGGATAAAGTCTTGCCAGCGGGCTAACTCCATCGCTTTTTTGACCGCGGCCATGACGTCGCCTTGCACTTTGACGACGCTGACGAGCGCCGGCTTATTATCGTTGCTCATTTAATATCTCCTTGGCGGCGACCGTCACCTCTTCCGGCTTGATGTCGGCCAGGCACTGGTTCTTTTGGCAATCGGGCCAGACGCCGTTCCGGTAGCACGGGCTGCAGCTCCGCCCGGCGTAGAAATAGCGGTGGCGGTAATTGAGCGGCGCCAGCTCCCGCGGCTGGGTCGGCCCGAACAGGGAGAGCGCCGGGGTCCGAACAGCCGCCGCGATATGCAGCGGCGCCGAGTCGTTGCCGACAAAAAGCCGGCACTTTTTGATCAGCGCCGCCATGGTCAGCAGATCGCTCCGGCCGGAAAGATCGATCGCCGGTTGTTTCATCCGCCGCAGGATCTCGGCGACGATCGGCTTGTCGTCCTGGTTGCCGAGGAAGATTATCCTGGCCCGCGCTTCGCTGATCAGGCGGTCAGCCAGCGCCGCGTAGTATTCCCGCGGCCAATGCTTGAGCGGGACAACTTCTTTCGGGTTACGCCCGCCCCCCGGCGCGATGGCAACTACCGGGTCGTGTTCGGTCAGGCCGTACTGGCCAAAGATCTCGTCCGCCCCCTGTTCAGCGGCGGCCGGGAGCGCGATGTCCATGTCGATCTCGTCCGCCCGGATCCCGAGCGGCGTTAAGCTTTTCTGGTATTCCATGATCTCGTGGATGCCGGGGTCTTCCTCGACCGCCAGGGTCAGGCCGAATTTATTGCCGCCGCGGGAAAAGCCGAGCCGCTCCCTGATCCCGAGCAGCGCGGCAAAGAGCCGGAAAGCGAGCGAGCGGTGCCAGACCACGGCCAGGTCGTAACGCCGCTGCCGGAGCGACCGGATCAGCCGGAGCAAAGTGAACGGCCGGCAGCGGAAGAAGACCGAATCATCGACCGTGATGATCTCGTGCAAATTTGGATTACCGGTAATGATCGGGGCCGACCAGCGGCCGACCAAGAGATCGATCTCGGCTTGCGGGTAGCGGCGGCGGAGCGCCCGGAGCGCCGGCGTGATCAGCAGCAGGTCGCCGATCGCCGCGATCTTGATGACCAGGATCCTTTGCACGCTCACTCCTTCACCCCGCTGATCTTGATCTGCGGTGAGCCCAAATGCGGCCAAAATGCCCGCAGCAGGCGGGAAAGGAGCTGGACCGGGAGCCTGGCGGAATGCTTGTGGGCGATCAATAAATATTGATAGCGGATATCCTTCAAGCCGAGCGCCTGGAAATGGTTCTCCAGATGCCAGGCGGTGTAGAGGGCGTAATGCCGGTCTGCCGTCTGGCCTTGCCGCTCTTCGTAGCCGCCGTAATGCGTCCGGGCACCGAGATGGTAAGCCCAGAAGGAAGCGTTGTCGGTAATGATCGCCAGGCGCCCCCCCCTTTTCAGCACCCGGACCATCTCTTGCAGGACCAGGTTCGGGTTTTTCAGGTGCTCCATCATGTTCTCGGAATAGACCTCGTCGAAGGTCCCGTCGGCGTACGGCAAAGGTTCGCGGTCGACGTCGCACCGGATGACGCCGGCCCGCTGCGGATAAAGGTCGACATGGTCGGTCCCGTAGGTCTGGCCGCCGCAGCCGACGTTCAAGATCTTCATATCGCCGTCCCTCCCGCTATTTGCAACCATTCCCTGAACGCCCCCCGCGGCCAGAGCCGGGCCGCGTACAAACTTAACCGTACCAACCTAATCGCCAGCCGCCGCCAGAAGCCGAAACGATAATACTCGGTCAACAGGTAGCGCTCGCTCCGTAAAAAAGCCCCGGCCTTGACCGTCTGGCCGACCTGCGCGGTCGACCGCCCGACCAGATGATTGATAGTACTATCCGGCGCGAAATAAGTAAACAGGCCGGCGCGGCGGAGTTTCTCCGCTACGATATATTCTTCCGAACCGAGGAAAGTTTGTTCATCGAGCAGGCCGATCTGTTCCAGGGCGGCGCGCCGGAAACAGAGAGCGCACCCCGGCACGGCGTAGACGCGGCTCGGCTGCCGCAAATTAAGCCTGACCAGGCGCGCTGTCAGATGGTAAAGCGGCGTCGCCAGGAGCAGGTATGACCAGAAACCGAACCGCCGGACGATCGGTTTTTGCCAGAAACGCTTACCGGGGAGATCAAGAACCCGCGGGGCGGCTAAACCGGCCGCCGGATCGTGGGCCAGCACGGCGATCAGCGGGGCCGGGAAATCGTCGCCGGCCAGCGTATCATTGTTCAGCAAGATAATGTAAGCGGGATCGAACCGGTCGAGCGCGTAACGGATGCCGGCGTTATTCCCGCGGGCAAAACCGCGGTTCTCCTTGAGCGGCAGGATATCTATCCGGTCGCCGAACCGTTCCTGCAGCTGGACGACCGAACCGTCGGTCGAGCCGTTGTCGACCACTACTATCCGGAAATCCTGCCGGTTACCGGCCAGCAGCGCAGCGGCGCATTCCGCGGTATCACGCCAGCCGTTCCAGTTCAGGACAATTATCGCGGTTTGCGCTTTCATTGGAGCAGCTCCAGCAGGGCCTTTTTGACTTCCTCAACCGACAGCCCGGTGACGCATTCGCTCGTCGCGCAGACCCCGCTCTTGTAACAGGGAAAACAGGCAACCGGCCGGTAAAACGCGCGGACGTGCTCCCCGCGCGGCGTCCAGACCACCGGCGGAAAATTACCGGAAGTGAGGATAAGCGTCTTTTTGCCGAGCGCGGCGGCAAGGTGCATGCCGACCGAATTGCCGCCGATAAAAGCGTCGGCCAGGTCGATCAGGACCATCAGTTCAAAGAGCGAAGTTTGGCCGGTCAGGTCGAGCGCCCCCTCCCAAGCCCCTCTCCGCCCGCCGCCGACGATCACGGTCTTGAGGCCGGTCTCGTTTGGCAATTCGGCCAGCAGCGCGCGCCATTTTTCCGGGAGCCAGTCTTTTTCCGGCGAAGCGGTGCGCGGCTGCGCGATCAGCAGTTTGCCGGGGCCGACCAGCGAGCGGAGCCGGGCGGCAGCTTTGTCCCGGGCGGGATGACTACGCAAAAAAGCGGCGAACGAGAAAAACGACTCCGGCACGCCGACCGCGGCCAGTTCGTTGGCGGTGTTCTCGAGGATCGTCCGGTCGAGGTTAAAGCTGACCGGATGGGTGTAGAGAAAGCCGAGCCCCGGCTCAAGATAACCGACCCGGTAGCGGGCGCCGCCGAGCTTCATCAGGAGCGGCGCCTGCGAGATGTTGCTCCGCTGGTCGATTGCCAGGTCATAGCGCCGCCGGCGAAGCGTCAAAAGGAGCTTGGGGAAACGGTAAAAGCCGGCCAGGAAGGCGATCAGCTTGCGCCGGCGGCCTTCGCGGCAGACGTGGAAATCGTCGTAGACGAGGTAGTCGTCGAACAGTACGCCGGCAAAGATCCGCGCCATCGGCAGCGACCAGCGGGAGATCAGGAGCGTGACGCGCGCCCCGGGGCAATTGGTCTTTAAAGCGTGGAGCGACGGCATGGAGACAAAGATGTCGCCCAGGTGGCCGAAATTGACGACCAGGATATTCTGAAACCGGCGCGGATCGACCGCCCCCTCCTGCCGGCCGGAGAGCAGCGGACCGGCCAGGCGGTCGAGCAGCGTCATTAACCGGTTTATTACTGGTTTGCGGTACGTATAACGCATTTTCGTCCGACGATCATGACAAAGTTTTGACGGCGCCGAGCCATGTTTTCAGGCATTGGGAGAGAACGCGCAGGTATTCCCGGCTGGCATCGGTCCAGATGAATCCCTGGAACTTGTCCGCCTGCGCGGCGAGCGCGTCGGCTAAGGCGGCGTAGGCAGAGGGGTAATCGCTCCCGGACAACTTGAGATCGTGGAGCCAATCGGTCACCTCTTCCAGCATCAGGATGCAGGCCAGCTCCTGGGTCAGGTCTTTCAGGTAGTTGTGGGAGTTGCGCCGGTGGTCGACGATCGGCGTACCGACCCTGATCCGGTGGCCGAGCTGCCGGGCACAGGCCTGGAGAAAATAGCCGCTGAAGATGTCGCCGTAACGGTCGATCGACAGCCCGATCAGCGGATAGCCCATTTTGGCGAAATAGTACGCCGCGATCGCGTCGCGGGACATGGCGGTGTTCTGCGTATTGAGCGGCGACCAGGTGTCCCGGCCGAGGAAGAACGACCGGCCGCGGAAAGATCTCGCCTTAGTCGGCCCGTGCAGGCAACTGACCGCGTCGATATCGGGATGACCGAGCCAGAGCCCGGCGTTGATCCGCACCACCCCGGCTTCTTTTTTGGTCGTGACCGCCGCCGGCTGGTGCCGCTTTTTGTACGGGAAGCCGCGCGGATAGGTCCGGTCGGTATCGATCTCCAGCAGCTCGCAAATGTTGTACCAGCCGAGGTTAGAATCGATCGTTTCCAGGCTGACCTGCTGGTTGACGACCAGGTGTCCGCGAAAAAAATCTTTGGTCGGGTAATTATCGTCGTCGATCGAGATCATCACGTCACAGCGTTTTTCGTAGGCCATCAAGTAGCCGATATTGCGCCGGTTGTCGGAATTGTAAGGGACGATCTCTTTGATCTTGCCGAGCTTAGCGAGGTAAGCGTCCTGTTCCTCCACTGTCGGACAGGCCACTGCGAAACCGCGCGCGCGGAGCGCCGCCGCTTGCTCAAAGATCCCGGCCGGGGTCTTCTTGTCCGGGATCACGATCATCGTCAGGTCGCCCTTGACCTGTTCTTTCTCCGCCGCCGCCGCGTAATCGTTCAGGAACGCGCCGTCGCCGATCGTTGTCACGACCAGGGAGATCTGGCCGCTCATCGCTTCGCCCCCTGCCGCGCCACCTGCTCGCTGATCCACTGGTAGGTCTTTTCCAATCCCTCGCGGAGCGGCCGGGAAGGCGCCCAGCCGAGCTTCTCGCTGATCAGGTGGTTGTCAGACTTCCTCCCCCTGACCCCCTGCGGACCGGGGATATGCTTGATCGTCACTTTCTTCCCCGCGATCGCCATGATCATCTCCGCCAGCTGGTTGATGGTGACCATCTCTTCCGAGCCGATGTTGACCGGGCCGCTGAAATCCGCCGCGAGCAGGCGCCCGATCCCTTCCAGGCACTCGCTAACATAGAGGAAAGAGCGGGTCTGCTTGCCGTCGCCCCAGATCTCGATCTCCCCGCCCGCCTTGGCCGCCGCGATCTTGCGGCAGAGCGCCGCCGGCGCTTTTTCCCGGCCGCCGTCCCAGGTGCCGTAAGGGCCGAAGATGTTGTGGAACCGGGCGACCCGCACCGCCAGATGATAATTCCGCTGGAAAGCGAAATAGAGCCGCTCGCTGAACAGTTTTTCCCAGCCGTACTCGCTGTCGGGCGCCGCCGGATAGGCGGAGTCTTCCGAGCATTTCGGGTTGTCCGGGTCGTTCTGGTTGTATTCCGGATAGATGCAGGCCGAGGAAGAATAGAAGATCTTTTTGACGCCGGCCAGGCGGCTCGCTTCCAGCATGTTCAGGTTGATCATCGCGGAGTTATGCATGATGTCGGCGTCGTTCTCGCCGGTAAAAACGAAGCCGGCCCCGCCCATGTCGGCCGCCAGCTGGTAAACCTCGTCGAACGGCCGGTCGGTGACGCCGCGGCAGAGCTCCACGCTCCGCAGGTCGCCTTTGACAAAATCATCGGCGGCCGTCTCCCAGAACTCCGGATATTTCAGGTCGACCCCCCGGACCCAGCACCCTTCCGCTTTCAGCTTCTTCACCAGGTGGCTCCCGATAAAACCGCCCGCCCCGCAAACCAAAACATTCTTTTTTCCGCTCATCATGCTCCTCCTTTAATAATAATATGGCTTTGCACCGCCGGCAGCGCCCGCTTTTCCGTCCGGCGGAAATACCAGAGCGTGCATTTGCGCCGCCGCTTGAGCTTTTTCGCCCAGCCGAGCGGCCTTAGAATCACCGACTGCAGCAGTAGGAGCGCCAGCTGCCACGAATTTTTGATCGGCTTGACCTCGAGCCGGTGCTCGGCGGCGCCGACATAGCGCGAGCGCATGTACTTTTCCGGCGTCAGGTCTAGGTCGGTCGCGTAGGTCGGCACGGAGGCGACCGAAGCTAAGCCGTGCCGGTAAAGGATCAGCGTGTATGCCCAGTCCGCCCCCATGGTCAGGTCCCACTTGCCGACCCAGAGCTCCCAGACCGACCGGAGGTCAAGCCGGAACCGGCGGGCGTAAAAAGCGGAGATCTGCTGTCCGGTGGGGAATTGATATTCGGCCAGGATCAGCTCCGTCGCCTGGCGGGAAAAAAGAGCCATGCCAGCCCCGATGTTCCAGCTGAGCGCGTAGCCGTTCTTATATTCGAGCATCCGGCTTTCGTAGCTCCTAACCGTCGCGGCGCCGACCGCCAGGCCGTCGCGCTCGCCCAGCACGAACAATTCCTGCAGCGCTTCGTACCAACCGGGTTGAAAGACGATATCGTTCTCGATCAGGCCGCAGTAATCGTAACCAAGTTCCAGCAGGCGGCGCAGCCCGAAACGGATGGCGACATCGGGGCCGCCTTTGAGATTGGTGTGGACCTCCAGCAGGCGGGCGTGCTGGAACTTATGCTCCAAGGGGAGTTTTTGCGCCTCCGCACCGTCGCTCCCGTCGAGCCAGATCAGGTCGATCGGCGCGGTATCCAGGCTGGCCAAGCTTTGCTTCGTGTATTCCAGCCGGTCCTTGGTGCTGAAAACGAAAGCGATCCGGGCTTTAGCTTGCATGCTTCTCTCCGATCAGCTCGGTGACGAAACCGGCCAGGAACGGGACTTCGCCAAATGCGAACAGTTCGAGCGCGTAGACAACGCCAAAAGCGGCGGCCGCCAGAATGACGCCCGGCAGCGCCGGCCAGAACGCGGTCACCAGCAGGAAAGCGGCCAGGCCGCCCGCCGTGGCAACGACCGGCACCCAGCAGCGGTTGAGCACGTCGATATAGATCTGCCGGTAGGTAAAATAGATCATGATGCCGCCGACCAGCAGTTCGGTCAACAGCGTCGCCCACGACGCCCCGATCATGCTGAGCGGCGGGATCAGGATCAGGTTCAGGACCAGATTGGCGAACGCCCCGGCGGCGACCCCGAGCAGGAATTCTTTCCCCCGCCCCATCGGGACCATGACCAGCGTGCCGAACATGCCGGAATAGATGATCGCCACCACGTTCCAGATCAAGATCTGCAGCGGGACGATCGCCGGGGCGTAGGCCGCCCCGTAGAAGAGCTTGACCAGCTGCGGCGCCAGCAGGCAGAAAAGGGTCGTCAGCGGCAGGAACGCCAACAGGCTCAGGCGGGCGTATTTTTCCAGGAATCGCTTGACCGCCGCCCGGTCGTTGGCGAAGCGGTGGCTGACCAGGGGAAAGGCGGCCGACTGCCAGAGCATTAGAAAGCCGAGGACGATAAAGAAGAGCTTGTAAGCGGCGTTGTAATAACCGACCACTTCCGGCTTATCCATCAAACCGAGCATAATCGTGTCGAGGTTATAATAGATCTGGATCATGATCGCCGAAGCGCCGAGCGGCAGCGCTTCCAAAAGGTAATCCCACCAGGTCGCGAGCGAGAGCCGGGGCTGTGAAGTCCGGGTAAACCGCCGGAACAGGAGAACGATCAGGACCAGCGCCACCGCGCTCCCCACCCCGGCGGTGATGAACGGGACCACGACCAGCTCGCGGCTGGAGTGGACCAGGAAAATGATCAGGCCGAACAGGAGGAGCGACGTTGCGATCTTGCCGACGGCGATCAGGTCCATCCGCTCCAGCCCCTGGAAGACCCAGTCGGCGTTGAGCGCCCGGGCAAAGAGAAAGAGGAACGAACCAATGAACAGCCAGCGCATTTCCGGGGCCATGGGCAGGAGGAAAAGGACGGCGACCGCGCCGGCAAAGACCACCGCGGCGATCACCAGCCGGATCGCGAAGATATTGAGCGAAATAACCGCCGCCTGTTCCCGTTGCCTGGCGATCTCGCGCGTGCCGAAGAGCGACAGCCCGGAGTCGACCAAGAGGATCAGATACGCCTGAAAAGCCTGCGCGTAATTGAGCAGGCCGAACGCCGCCGCGCCGAGCACCCGGGCCAGGTAGATCAAAGCGAAGAAGTTCAGACCCCGGCTGACCAGGTCGCCGAAGACGAGCGAGGAGAAATTGCGCGCGATCCGCCCGGTCGCTTTTTCCTTCATCCGACCCCCCAGTAGGCTTCGCCGAGCCGCTCGCCGACGTTGATGGCGCGGAAGCCGTTGGTCCGGGCGGCCGCCGAGCCGATCAGGAGCAAGGCGTCGCGCTCCTTGACCTCGCCGATCTCGCGCACCCGCCGGTAATCGAACCCTTTGAGGGCCAGCTCGATGATGTCGGCCAGGTCGTCGTCGCCCAGGACGACGAACTTCTTCTGCCCCCGGTTGAACTCTTCGAGGACGATCCGGGCGATCTCCGCTTTGACCTGCTTGACCAGGTCGACCGTCTTCAGGATATATTTGTACGACTTTTGGGCCTTTTCCGCAAAGCCTTTCGGGGTGATCAGGTATTCGACTTTTTTCGGGGTGAGATTCGTCGTCTTGACCAGGCCGCGCTTGCCGAGCCGCTTGAGGATGACGTTGACCGCGCCAAGCGAGAGCTTGGTCCTGACCGACAGCTCCCGCTGGGTCAGGTCTTTCCGGCGGGCGATCTCTTCGATGATCTTCAGTTCGTTCTCATCGACCATATGTTCACCTATCGTTCAGACAATGAACATTGTAGCGGTTCGGGCCGTTCTTGTCAAGTACCGGTCGTTAATAGATGTCCAGCGACAGCTGGAGCGACTGGGCCACCGCTTCGTCCATATTAATGTAGCGGTACTGGCCCAACCGGCCGAGGAAGAGCACTTCCGGCTGCTTGGCCGCGATCTCCTCGTACTGGAAAAAGCGGTCGTGGTTCTCCTTCAGTGGCACCGGGTAGTACGGGATATCCCCTTCCCCCGTGAACGCTTTCGGGTATTCCCGGCTGATCACGGTCCGCGGGGCTTTCTGTCCGGTCAGCCGTTTGAACTCGGTGATCCGGGTGAACGGCTCCGGTCCGGGGTAATTGACGACCGCGACCGGCTGGAAGAACTCCTGGTTGACGGTCTCCGGCTTGAATTCCAGCGACCGGTACGGCAGGCGGCCGAAGCAGTAGCTGAAAAACTCGTCGATCGGCCCGGTGTAGATCAGCTTTTTCCAGCTGACTTTCTCCCTGACCGCCTTGAACGGGGTCTTCAGCCGGACCTCGAGGTTCGGCCGGTCGAGCAGCCGCCGGAAAAGTTCGCCGTAGCCGGCGGCCGGCATCCCCTGGAAAGCGTCGCGGAAATAGCGGTCGTCGCGGTCGGTCCAGACCGGGACCCGGGCGGTGACCTGCGGGCTGATCTCTTCCGGCGTCATCCCCCACTGCTTCACGGTATAGTGCAGGAACAGTTGCTCGTAGACCCGGTCCGCCAGCTGGCGGATAAGCGGCTCGGTCGCCCGGCGCAGCTCCAAGATCGGCACCCGTTTGCCGGCGCCGAACCGGCCGATCAGCGCCGAAGTGATCTCGTTCGCTTCGCGGTGGTCGAACAGTTCGTCGACCGTGTTCAGGTTGACCGGTAAAGTGACCAGGCGGCCCGCGACCTGCGCCTTGACCTTGTGTTCGTACGGCTGCCAGTCGGTAAAGCGGGCCAGGTATTCCCAGACGACCCGGGAATTGGTGTGAAAGATGTGCGGGCCGTATTTATGGACCAGGATCCCGTCGGCGCCCGGCTGGTCGAAGCTGTTGCCGCCGAGGTGGTCGCGCTGGTCGATCGCGATCACTTTCTTGCCGGCCGCCGCCAGCCGCTCCGCCAGCACCGCGCCGGCAAAACCGAGGCCGACCACCAGGTAATCGCATTTATCCATGTTCGCTCAATCGCCGGCTAAAGGCCAGCAGCTCGCCAAATGCCCGGGCGGAAAAGACGAACAGGCGCCATTTACGGAGCTTAACTTCGCCGCTCCGCCGCGGTGCGTGACGGACGGGGATCTCCTTGACCCGGTAGCCGAGCTTCTTGGCCGCCACCGCCAGCATGGCCGACGGGACCAGCGCCTCCGGCCCGATATATTGCCGCGCTTCCAGCCAGAGCGTTCGCCGGACCAGCTTGAACGGGACGTTGGCGTCCAACAGAGCGGTGCCGAGGAACAGGCGGATGATCCACTGGAGGACGCGGGAGATCGCCAGGCGGACCGGCGGGTCTTGCCGGTCGACGCGCCGGCCGATGATCAGGTCGGCGCTCTCCCGCTCCGCCCAAAATGCCGGGAACGAACCGAGGTCGATCTGCTCGTCGGCGTCGAGCAGCAGCAGCCAGGGGGCCTCGCTCTCTTCGATCCCGTGGTAGAGCGCCGGCCCATGCCCTTTATTCGCCTGGTTAATGACCTTGAGCTGGAGGGGGTATTTAGCGGTCAAGCCCCGGAGGATCTCTCCGGTCGCGTCGCGACTCCCGTCGTTGACGACGATCAGCCGGCTATGCTCGACCCGGTCCAAAATGGCGCCGATAACGTGTTCGACCGCGGGAGTAATGCCGGCAGCTTCGTTATATGCGGGGACAACAACTTCAAGCTGGCGCACTGCGATCATTCAAATACGATACGGACAAAACGGCGTTTCCCGACTTTTAACTCGTGTTGTTTTGTTTGGTCAACGAGCAGAGTATTGTCGCTGACAAACGAATCATCAAGCGAAACCCCTTTTTGATCTAATAAACGTTTCGCTTCCGATTTTGAATCAGCACATCCGGTCGAAACCACAACATCAATTATCCCCCAACTATCCCTTTTTGGTAATCTGACTTCTTTTCTATCCTGGGGTTTTCCCCCGGACTTAAAGACATTTTCGAACTCCGCTTCGGCCGCGAGCGCTTCCCGCTCCGAATAGAACCGGGCGACTAAAATGCGCGCCAGCTGCTTCTTCGCCTCTTTCGGGTGCAGCGCCTTGACCTCGGCCAACGGCTTATCGGTCAGCAGCTCGTAATAGCGGTGCATCAGCGGATCGGAGATCGACATCGTCTTGCCGAAGATCTGGGCCGGCGGCTCGGTGATCCCGATATAATTACCGAGCGACTTGCTCATCTTCTGGACCCCGTCGGTCCCCTCCAGCAGGGGAAGGGTCAGGATGACCTGCGGCTCCTCGTTAAACTCCCGCTGGAGCTCCCGGCCGACGAGCATATTGAACTTCTGGTCGGTCCCGCCGACCTCGACGTCCGCCTTGACCTCCACCGAATCGTACCCCTGGATCAGCGGATAAAGGAATTCGTGGATCGAGATCGGCCGTTCTTTCTCGAAACGGTTCATGAAATCGTCGCGCTCCAGCATCCGGGCCACCGTGTATTTACCGGCCAACCTGATCGTATCCTCGATCGTCAGCTTCTTGAGCCAGTGGCTGTTATAGACGACCTTCGTCTTCTGCGGGTCGAGTATCCTGAATACCTGGTCCTGGTAAGTTTTCGCGTTCTTGGCCACTTCTTCCTCGGTCAACGGTTTGCGGGTCTCCGATTTACCGGTCGGATCGCCGATCCGGGCGGTAAAATCGCCGATAATGAAAATGACCTCGTGGCCCAAATCCTGGAACTGCCGGAGCTTGTTCAGGATAACGGTGTGGCCGAGGTGGATATCGGGGGCTGACGGGTCCGCCCCCCACTTGATCTTCAGCGGCCGCCCCTTCTGCAGCTTGGCCGACAGCTCTTCTTCCGGGATCAGCTCGCTGGCGCCGCGCTTGATCAGCTCCAGATCGCTCATGCCGCCCCCAGTTCCGCCAGCGCCTGCTTGATGACGCCGGCCGGCACGTCGTTGCGGATCACGACGCGGCCGAGCTTTTCCGGCAGGACAAAGTTGACCTTGCCGGCCTTGACCTTCTTGTCCATCCCCAGGTAAGCGATCAGTTTCTTGGCCGGCAGCCCGTCGAGCCGCGTCGGCAGTTCCAGTTTCTCCAACAAGCCCTTGAGCCGCTGCACCCCTTCGTTGTCGAGCATCCGCATCTTATTGGCGATCAGCGCCGCCGCCAGCATGCCGATCCCCACCGCTTCGCCGTGGTTGTAGGCCCGGTAGCGGGTCAGCGATTCGACGGCGTGGCCGATCGTGTGGCCGTAGTTGAGGACCATCCGCAGGCTTTTCTCCTTCTCGTCCTTCTCCACGATCTTCGCCTTGACCTTGACCGCCTCCAGGACGATCGTTTGCCAGAGCTTGAGCGCCGCCTGCTTGCTCTCCTCGTTCTCGAACGCCTTGGTGTTCAGGTGGTGGGCGTTCGCTTCCAGGAACTTGAAGAAGTCGGCGTCCTCGATCACGCCGTACTTGACCACTTCCGCCAGGCCGGTCCGCAGCTCGCGCGCCGGCAGCGTGGCCAGCGTGGCGACGTCGATGTAGACCCCCTTCGGCTGGTAGAAGCAGCCGATCAGGTTCTTCCCCTTCGGGTGGTTGACGCCTGTCTTGCCGCCGATCGCCGCGTCGACCTGGGCGAGCAGCGTCGTCGGCACCGGCAGGTAGCTGATCCCGCGCATGTAGGTCGCGGCGATGAAACCGGCCAGGTCGCCGATCACGCCGCCCCCCAGCCCGATGATCAGGGAATCGCGGTGGGCGCTCATTTTCACCAGCGTGTCGTAGAGCTTGGCCGCTTCGCGCAGGTTCTTGTACCGCTCGCCGCGCTGGACCTCGATCGTCTTGCACTTCGCCTTGATCCCCCGGCGCACGGTGTCGCCGTACAGGTCGTTGACCAGCGGATCGGTGATGATAAAGACGTCCCGCCCCAGCTTCGCCTCCTGGAGATATTTCCCCAGCTCGGCCAGCGTGCCGGAGCCGATCTGGATCTCGTAACCGCGCTCTTTCAGGTCTACTTTGACTTTAGCCATTCTTTTATTTCCTCTGCTATTTCCGCCGGTTCTTTGCCCGGCGTATTAACCGTCGTCTCGGCCGCCTGGCGGTAGTACGGCTCCCTTTCCCCCAGCCGCCGCTCGATCTCCGCCAGCGGGTCGGCAACTTTCAATAACGGCCGGTGCGTCTCGCTCTTGATCCGCTGGTGGATCGTCGCCGGATCCGCCCAGAGCAGGACAACCGGGCCGAGTGCCTGGAGGAGCGCGACGTTGTCCGGCCGGAGCACCATCCCGCCGCCGGTCGCCAGGACAAAGCCGTCGTAATCCTGGAGCGTCTGCAAGACCTCCGTCTCCAGGTCGCGGAAATGCGCCTCGCCTTCCTTGGCGAAGATCTCCGCGACGCTCCGCTTTTCGGTCTGCTCGATCAGCTCGTCGGTATCCAGGTAATTATAACCCAGATCCTGCGCCAATTGCCGGCCGACCGCGGTCTTGCCGGCCCCCATAAATCCGATCAGTACGATGTTCATACTTCATTGCCCCCGGCGGGATTCGAACTCGCGACCAACGGTTTAGGAAACCGCTGCTCTGTCCATCTGAGCTACGGGGGCAATCAAGCTCGTACCTCGCCGATAAAATTCCTGATCGCCTTGAGCGCCGCCTTTTTCAGGTTGGCCTTTGGCCGGACAAAGCGCGGCGTCCAATCGCTTAAACCCAGGAGATCGTAAGAGACCAGGACCTGGCCGTCGCAAAACGGGCCGGAGCCGATGCCAATAGTCGGCACCGAGACCGCCGCCGTTATCGCTCTGGCCAGCTGCGGCTCCACCATTTCCAGGGTGATCGCGAACACGCCCGCCGCCGCCAAAGCCCTGGCCTGCTTGAGCAGTTTCACCGATCGTTGGACCTTGGGTTTCCCCATGGTCTGGGGCAGATAGCCTAAATGCCCCATCACCGGGATTCCCGCTTCGATCACGGACTTGACCCCTTTGAGCCCCTCGATCTTGACCGCCCGGGCGCCGGCGCCGATCAACCGTTTGGCGTTCCGCACCGAGACCGAGCGGTAAGGCATATCCGCCACCAGCAGCGCTCGCTTGACCCCTCTGGCCGCGGCTTTAGTATGGTGGACCATGTCCGCCATGGTGACCGGACGGGTATTTTTATGACCCAGAACGACGTTCCCCAGCGAATCGCCGACCAGCACGATGTCGCTCCCCGCCTCGTCCAGGATCCGGGCGAACGGATAGTCGTAGGCGGTCAGCATTACGATCTTTTTGGCCTGACGGACCTTCGCGACCGTTACTTTCTCGTTTTTTTCCACGGCAATAACCCGTTCTTCGGTTTCTCGACCTTGTAGAGCGAAAAGAGCTTCTCTTCCAGCATGTCCTTGGTCAGGTAGCGGGTCAGGTAGCCGTTCTCCGCCAGGGAGATGGTGCCGGTCTTTTCCGAGATGACGATCGCCAGCGCGTCGGAGACTTCGGAGATGCCGACCGCCGCGCGGTGCCGGGTGCCGAGCCGCTTGTCGAGCAGGCGGCTTTCGGAGATCGGCAGCAGGCAGCTGGCGGCCATGACCCGCTCCCCCTGGACGATGACGGCGCCGTCGTGGAGCGGCGAGCGGGTGTTAAAGATCGAGAGGAGCAGCTCGGCGGAGATCAGGCCGTCGACCTTGGTCCCCGACTCCTGGTATTCGTTCAAGCCCGTCGCCCGCTCGATGATGATCAGCGCGCCGGTCTTTTCTTCCGCCATCTGCTCGGCGGCCTTGACCAGGTGGCGGACAAAGTAGCTGCCGTGCGGCGCCGGGCCCAGGCCGAGCGTGCCGACGAACCGGCCGCGGCCGAACCGCTCCAGCATCCGGCGGAGTTCCGGCTGGAAGAGGATGATCAGCATCAAAGCGATGATCGCGGCAAAGCGGTCGAACAGCCAGTTGATCGTGTAGAGGCCGAAGTAGCGGCCGCCGACGTAAACGAGCAGGATCAGCAGGAACCCGCGGATAACGGAGAGCGCCCGCGTCCCCTGCAGCCAGGAGAGGATGTAATAGACGATCACCGCGACGATCGCGATGTCGACGAAATCGAGCCAGCGGAGTTCAAGCGGCGTCATTGGCCACCAGGTCGTCGTAGCTTTCGCGCTTGATAACGACCGACGCCCGCCCGTTGTTGACCAGCACCATGGCCGGCCGCGGCACGCGGTTATAATTGGACGCCATCGAATAGTTGTAGGCGCCGGTGCAGGTCGTCGCCAGGATATCGCCCGGCGTGACGGACGGGAGCGGCGCCTCCTTGATCAGGATATCGCCCGACTCGCAGAACCGGCCGACCACGCGGACCGTTTCGTCCGCCTGCGCTCCCGCCTTATTGGCCAGCAGCGCCTCGTATTTGGCGTCGTAGAGGATCGGCCGCGGGTTGTCCGACATTCCGCCGTCGACGATGACGTACTTACGGACGCCGGGGATGTTCTTGACGACGCCGACGGTGTAGAGGGTGATCCCCGCCTGGCCGACGATCGAGCGTCCCGGCTCCACTATCAGTTTCGCGTCGGTCTTCCCTTTCAGGACGCCGGCGATCCCGGCGGCGAACTCTTTAATGGTCGGCGGCTTCTGTTCCGGCAGGTAAGAGATGCCGATCCCGCCGCCCAGGCCGATCTCGCTCGTCCGGTACTTTTGCGTCAGCTCCAGCAGCAGCTTCGCTTCCTCAATGAACGGCTTGGCGTCGAGGATCTGCGAACCGATGTGGGCGTGAAAACCCATTAATTGGACCATTTTGCATTTTTTGACCGCGGCGACGAAGTCTGCCAGCTGGTCGAGCGGGACGCCGAACTTGGAATCGATCTTACCGGTCTGGACGAACTCGTGGGTGTGCGCTTCGATCCCCGGGTTGACGCGGACCATGACGTGCGCCCTGGTCCCCTTTTGCGCGGCGAGCTTTTCCAGGTTGCCGAGCTCCTGTTCGTTGTCGATCATGAAGCGGCCGATCCCGGCGTCCAACCCTTCGGCCAGCTCCTTGAGCGGCTTGTTGTTGCCGTGGAAATAGATTTTCTGCGGGTCCGCCCCGGCTTTGAGCACGGTATAAAGCTCGCCGCCCGACGAAACGTCGAAGCCGAGCCCCTCGCTTTGCGCGATCCGGGCGATGCCGACGGCGCAGAGCGCCTTGCAGGCAAAAGCGACTTCGCTGTTCGGGTACGCCTGTTTGAAGGAATCAACGTAATCGCGGCAGCGGTCGCGGAGCGTCTTTTCGTCGACGACGTAGAGCGGCGTGCCGAACTCTTTGGCCAATTCGACGGCGTCGCAGCCGCCGACTTCCAGGCGCCCGTGCTTATTCGTTTTGGCGGTCAGGGGTAAGCTCATTGCGCCTCCATCATCAGCTTATATTCGATCGCGTCGACCAGCGCCAGCCACGACGCCTCGATCACGTTGGTGGAGACGCCGACGGTGTTCCACACGTCCTTTTCGTCGGCCGATTCGACGATCACGCGGACCCGGGCGGCGGTGCCGGCGGCGGAATCGAGGACGCGGACCTTATAGTCGGTCAATTTCATCTCTTTGACCGCCGGATAGATATTTTCCAGGACTTTGCGCAAAGCGGTGTCTAAAGCGTTGACCGGGCCGTCCCCTTCGCCGCTCGCGTCGTAGTGTTTCCCCCGGACGCTGACCTTGACGTGGGCCGAGCTGTTAAAGAGCTTGGACGCTTCTTTCTGCGAATTGACCTTGAACTCTTCCAGCGTAAAATACGGCTCATACTTGCCGACCGCTTTTTTCAGCATCAGTTCGAACGACCCCTCGCCCTCTTCGAACGAATAGCCCTGGTTCTCCAGCTCTTTGAGCGTCTTGATCAGCTCTTTGGTCTCGGGCGCTTCTTTTTTCAGGTTGACACCGTACTCCTCGGCCTTGACCAGCAGGTTGCTGACGCCGGAGAGCTCGGAGATCGTCACCCGGCGCTCGTTGCCGACCAGTTCCGGCTTGACGTGCTCATAGGTCCCCGGGTGTTTGACGACGGCGCTGACGTGGATCCCCCCTTTGTGGGAGAACGCCGAGCGGCCGACGTACGGTTGGTGCGCCGACTGCGGCAGGTTGGCGATCTCGGCGATATGGCGCGAGATCTCGGTCAGTTTCGTCAACTGTTCGTCGCTAACGCAATCGGCCTTGACTTTCAGTTTCAACAGCGGGATGATCGAGCAGAGATTGGCGTTGCCGCAGCGCTCGCCGAGGCCGTTGATCGTCCCCTGGACGTGAGTACAGCCGCAGTAGACCGCCATCCCGGAGAGCGAGACGGCGCATTCGGAATCGTTGTGGGCGTGGATGCCGAGCGGTTTCTTGACCTTCCCCTTGACCTCGCCGATGATCTTTTGTCCTTCAAAGGCGAGCGTGCCGCCGTTCGTATCGCAGAGGCAGAGGACGTCCGCTCCCGCCGCTTCCGCCGTCTTGAGGACCTTCAGGGCGTATTCCGGATTCGCTTTATAGCCGTCGAAAAAGTGTTCGGCGTCAAAAATGACCTCTTTGCCCGCTTTCTTGGCAAAAGCGATCGTCTCGCTGATCATCAATAGATTTTCGGCCAGCGTCGTCTTGAGCGCGTCGGTGACGTGAAAATCCCAGCTCTTGCCGAAGATCGAGACGGCCGGCGTCTCCGCCGCCAGCAAGGTCACAATGTTCTTATCATCCTCGACTTTAACGCCCGGGCGGCGGGTCGAAGAGAAAGCGACGATCTTCGCGTTCTTTAGCTTGACGTCCTTGATCGCCTTGAAAAATTCGATATCTTTGGGGTTGGAACCGGGCCAGCCGCCTTCGATGTAGTGGACGCCTAGCTCGTCGAGCAGTTTGGCGATTTTTAGCTTGTCCTCCAGCGAAAAGGAGATGCCCTCGGTCTGGGCGCCATCGCGTAAAGTTGTATCAAATAGCTTGACCTGCATAGGAGAATTATAACATAACTTTACCGGGCGGCGCAGGGGTCAGTTTTAGTCCCAACCGGCCAGACGCGCGAAGAGCCACCAGGCGGCATAGGCCTTCCGGTTACCGTTCAAGGCCTGCGTGTGGGCGGGCGAGCAGTCGAACCAGTCGACGTCTTGCGTGTGAGCGCTTTGCCAGTCGGTCGCCCAGTTATGGCCGCCGTCGTAATCGCAGTTGTCCGTCACGTGCTTATCCCCGTAGTAAACGCCGTCCGGGTCGTAGCATTCGATATCGTAAAAGTCGTACAGGATCTTGCCGTGATCGATGCAGTACTGCCGGATCTGCTGGTCGCGCAGGTGCAGGTTGCCGGTCAGGCCCGACCCGTCCGCGTGCCCGGTCATGTAGACGAATTTCACCCCCGGATAATCCGCTTCCAGCGAGCTCATGGGGAGAAGATAAGTGTCGATCATCGTCTGCTCGGTCCGGCTCGAGGCCTGGCCGCACCACGACCACATGATGACGTTGATGGTTGGATGGGAATCCAGGTATTCCCGGGTCTCGTTGACCCAGTCGGGATAATAGCCGCAATCGTTCGCCAGGTAAGAGCCGTTACCCTCGAACATATGGAGGTAAGTTCCGCCCGAGCTGCCGGACGCGCTGTACTGGAAAATATTGTTCGGGAGCGAGAGCCCCAGCCCGCCGCCGTTGGCAAAGGCGATCAAGCCGGTCATGCCGGTGCTAAGCTGGCTGCCGTGCGACGTATGCCCGTAGCCGATATGCAGGGTGTTTTTCGCCTGCTCGATGGCCGATTGCGGGATTTGGGTGATGTCGGTGCAGGTGTGGTCGATAATGATCGCCCCGCCGCTGACCGTTGTCGTGGTCGTGGCGGTCGTGGTGGTGGTCGTCGTCGTGGCGGGTGCGCCGGTCGTCGGACCGGGGCCGGCGGTCGTAGTGGTTGAGCCCGGCGCCGCGGTCGTGGTCGGCGTCACGGTGGTCGTGGTCGTAGCGACCGGCGCGGCGGTCGTGGTCGTGGTCGGCGGGGACTGTGTCCCCTGGCCGCAACCGAGGCCCCAGGAAGCCAGGGCCGCCAGGAGGAGCACTGCTGCCCCGCAGGAAACGTAAAATAAAGTAGCCCCTTTAGCGAAAGTTCTCATGCTGCAATCCTATCTGAATATTGGGCGGGACTCAAGCCCTTTCCGTCAATTCCCGCAAGGCGTCCTTGCCGTTCCATCTGGCCGGCGCGGAGCCGCTTTGCGCGAGTTTTTTTGCCAGGGCAATGGCCGTCGGCCTAGTCCCCACCCTTCTCTTGCCGATCTGCCGCAAAGCCCAGTTGACCGCTTTTTTGACGAAGTTCCGCTCGTCGGTCGAATATTTTTCGATCAGGGGGAAAAGCGGCAGAAATTGCTTGTCCGGCGTTTTTTTATCGTGGACGGCCAGCGACGCCATCATGGCGAACCCGGCCCGACGGACGAACTCTCTTTTATCCCGCGCCCACTTTTTCGCCTTTGGCCAAGCGAACGGGGTCCGGTCGAACAGGTTCATGATCACCTGGTCGCAAATATCCCACGAGTCGAAATCCTTGACCCAGCTCTCCATCTGTTTAACGGTCACTTGTTTCGGGTCGTCAATGAGCCCGGCCAGGATCCGCGCTTCGTGGATCCCGGTTTTCCAGAGTTGGAGGGCTAACTGATGGTCCTTGCCGAGCTTTTTCCCCAGCGACCGGAGGAAAGGCATGCTAAGGCCAAGGGTATTCTTGGCGTTGATGCCAAAGCGGGCCATACCGGCGACATTCCGGGGGTTCCGGTGCTTCTTGAGCAGGGCAACTACCGCCTTACTATCCATTCCCGGTTATTTGGCCGCGCCTTGCTCTTTCAGGTAGCCGTTATACTCCCGTTCGGCCGGCGTTTCGAACATGGAGAAGAGGCCGAAGGCGTTCCAAAAGCTCGGCTGGCGGCTCTGTTTATCCTGCTCCGATTTCGTTTTCAAGTACTGGAGCGCCAGATCTTCGCGCGCCGGGTCGGTGGAGAGCTTCAGCTTATCGTACTCGTTCTCGTATTCGCGCGAGCCGAAGAGGAGATCATAACCGCCCCAACCCATCACGACAACTCCCGGGACCATGATCGTGATGCCGAGCGGGATCGTGGCCAGGGCGACAAATAAATTATCCCTGATCGCAAAAAGCGAATAGCCGGCCGCCGTCACCGCGCCGCCGACAGCCAGCTTGATCAAGCCGCTCCCCCAGCGCCACGCCGATTCTTCGTTGGCCATATTCTTGATCCGGTCGGTCGCCGTGGGCGGCGCCGCCTGGGCGGCGATACCGAGCGAGAAGGTCATTAACAGCACCAGCGCGATCGTTTTAGTTTTCATTTCGTCCTCCCTTTCGGAAAAATTATAGCACTTTCCGGCCGGAAAACCGCTGAAATTATCGCTCCTTTTTGCCGGATATACCGGAGATGGGAAGTTCGATCGGCAGCAGCAATATTAGACCCCAAGGGATCTTTGCCCGCCAACCGGTTTTAGCGGGCCGGGCCCATTCCATTAAACACGGTTTGCGGCAGTTCCTGACGCAAGACGCGGGCGGAGCTGTTTTCTACAAAGAGTATCCCGTCCACCGGGAGCGTCTGCATCTCGGCCTGAAGAGCGGCAACGAAGAGATCAAAGTGCTCGGCGGTCTCCGGGGGATAAGCAAGCTCTTTGTCGGCGTCAGGGAAGAAACGCTCTCGGCCATGCCGGTCAAAGTGTTATACGGCTGGAAGAGCAAAAACGATTGGGGTTTAGCGGAAAAAGCGGCGCTCCAATGCGTTCTGGCGGAAAAGAGAGACGGCTGGTGGCAGATCCTCCTGGAACCGGTAACACTAAGCGCGCTGACGGAACACCAGCAATTGATCCGGGCCAACAGAGCGCTGACCGTTGCACTGACCGGCGGGCTGGGCAGCAATGTCCTGCGCCGTTTTTGGAACGTCAACCGGCCGATCGCCCGCCTGACCTACAGTTTTCATGGCCGGCAGTCGTATCTCGACGGTTTCCAGGGATACGAGAAAGTTTTTTCCCTGATCACGGAAGAGGACGGCAAGATCGTCGCCCGTTTTTACGCCAATGAAGCCGACGCCGACCGGGGGGAACGCCTGATCAAAGGTTTGGTCCTGGCGAAAAAAGGAACAGACGGCGGCTGGGCGCCCCTGAGCAAGCCGGAGCTGTTCTTTGCCACGCCGTCGTCTCCAACGCAATACGCTCATCTGGTGAACTCGCGGATCAAGGGTTTCCTGCTGGCAGAGCAAGCGGTCGGCGCGGCCCACGAGATCGGGGAGCGGACGGTCATTGGCGGTTCTGTCCGGCTGCATCTGCCCGGCGGTTACGTGCAGTTAGCCGGGTTTACGGGGTTCGACGCGGTGACGGGGACGATCGTTAACGAAGGAGAGGAGAAAACCTTCTATTCCTGGCCCGACGCGGCGGCCAAAGAAGCCGGTGCTCTGCCGATCGTTCCGCACGGCCAGGTCGTCGCCCGCCGGAACGACGGGGAATGGGAGATCGTCTGGTTCGACCTGGACTGGGGAAGCCGCGAAGAGCGGGCAGCCACGGTCAAGCTGGGGAACTTTCTTTTTGCGACAGCCGGCGACCGGACCAGGACCGAGCTTTGGCCGGTCAAGCAGGTCAATTTATACGGCCGGCGGCGGCCGATGTTATTGCGGACCATTCGCCAGAACGCTTTCAATTTATCGGTTACCGGGATCGAGGGGGTCAACGGCCGGGTGGTTTCTCAAGTCAGGGAATTCGGCCGCCGGCTCAAGCTGATCGAATTCTGGCCGAACGAAGACGCGCTCGATAACAACGAAGCGCCGTTCGCCGCGCGGCTGATCACTTTTAACCTGAACGGGCACAGCGCGCAAAAAGGCGGCACCTGGGTCCCTTTCTGGCACAAGGTCGACGGTTCGGCCGCCACCCTGAACGCCTTTAAAAAACTGGTCAGGGAGGAAGTTATCGGCTTCAACGAATTAAGCGACATTCTGGGGGACAACCATTTCTTCTATCGCGGTTATCCGGTCTTCGGGATCATCGACGCTTTAAATCCCGATATTTAGACCTGCGCGAACACCACGCAGTAATTATGGCCGTATTTCTTGCTGCACCTGGGGCAATAAGTGAAGTAGAAGTAATATTTTAACGCTTTCTTCCCCTTGCCTGCCAGGTATTTATCGAATTCTTTGATCCATTTGGGCGGGGCGCTGTAGGGGCCGTCGAAGACCTTGCTGATGAATGTGCCGGATATTTTAACGTTTTCCGCGCCGGGGACTTCTTTGGTCACGGTCATGTACAGTTCGGACTTCCAGGGCGAAGGGTCGTAGCTCATCAGGATAAAATCTTTCATGTCCGGCGCCGCCCCCGCCTCCTGCACCCGTTTCCACATCCGCGTCACCGCCGCGCCGTACATCCAGAAGATCGGGATATGGAAGATCTGCGGGATAGTTTCCCTGACGAACGGCTTATTGTTCCAGTTATGCGTCTTTTCTTCCCACGGTTTGGGGTCGAACTTGGGGCAGCAATCGTCTTTGCTCATTGGCATGGTTATCGTTTCCTCCCCTTGCTGACTCCGCTAATTATAAACAGCGCGCCGATCAGAAGCAACGGCAGACTAATGATCAGGAATATATCGAGCCGGCGATAAGTGTGAAAGAATATAGTAAAGATAACCCCCATTATTAGAAAAAGCCCTCCGCCGACCATTTCCCTTTTCCAAGCGATAACTAAGCAGGCAATCAGGATAAATGACGGGATAAGATGGATGAAGAGAGCAAGAACGGTCCCCCAAAACCCATAACCAGCACCAAACACGTCGAGGGCAAAGAGACTAAGGAAAGCCATGTAAAGAATTGCAAGAATTCTGGGTATCAAGATTAATATATTATTCATTGTTTTCCCTCCACTAATACCACCGAATTATCGAACTGGCGCTGGGGGGCGGACCAATACTTGGGGAGAAGTTTGTCCTTTTCCGCGGGAGAAACTAACCGGTAACCATGCTTTTCGTAGAAGCGGATCGCCCAGACGGCGGCTGCCCAGGTGCCGATCAGAATAGGCCGGGTAGTTTGCGCCTTTAAATACTCGAGCAGCTTGCCGCCGATACCGTGGCTGCGCGCGGCGGTGCGGACATAAGCGTGCCGGATCAGCGTTACATCCTTCACATCCTGCAGCCCCATCACCCCAACCAGCTCGCCCCCCTCTTCCCAACCCCAAAACTTGACCCCCTCCCCGATCTCCTGCCGCAACTCTTCCAGCGGCATGTACGGCTCATGCCAGCAGTCGGCCGGGATAACGCCTTTGTACGCCCGCGCGGCATCGTTGATTATCGCTTGGATCGCTTCTATGTCTTTATCATTGCAGGGGCGGATCATGCTTTTATTCTCCCACCACCGCCTTTGCCTGTCAATTATTCGCCAATTGACAAATACCCCTCAAAAGCCGATAATTTCCCGGGAGCGTGAAATAAACATGAAAGATAACGGGATGTTCGGTGGAGTTTACGGCTTGGGATTCCTCGGCGCGGCGGTGTATTACGTCCAGCACGCGACTTCGTTTTTTAACGGCTTGCTCGGCATCGTCAAAGCACTGGTCTGGCCGGCAATGTTGATGTATAAAGTGCTGGAAATGCTGAAGATGTAGTCGCCGGGCGGCTTACTTCATTCCGCCGTAAACGGCGAAATTGTAGTACTTCCAAAAGACCTCGACAGAGCGGAAACCGCATTTTTTTAAAGAAGAGAGCTCGTGCAGCAGGATCGCCGGCCGGTCTTCCGCTTTATACTTCTTGTACCGGTCGGCCGCAAAAGCCGGCGACGACGACCGGAGAATAAATTCCTGCCATTTGGCCAGGTTAACCGCCTGCATGCGCTTGTCCGGCGCGATAATTATATCGGCGTTGATAAACATCCCGCCCTTTTTCAGCGCCCGGAACACTTTCCGGTGAAAAGCGTGCTTGGCGGCGTCGTCCTCCAAATGGTGCAGGGTCAGCGAGGAGACGATCGCGTCGTACTTCCGGTCTAATTTGTAGGCCGCGGCGTCCGCTTCGACATATTCGATCCCCTGGAACCGCGCCAGCTTCTGTTTCGCCGCCGCCAGCATGTTGGGTGAAAGGTCGAGACAAACCAGCCGGGAATTCGGGAAGGCCGCCTTCAGGTTGCACGCGATGTTCCCCGTCCCCGTGCCGATATCGAGCAAGACGACCTTTTGGCGCCGGGGAAAAGGGAGCAGCTCGACAATAACTTCGATCATCTGCCGGTAATGCGGCACGCTCTTGACGATCCCGGCGTCAAAAACCCGGGCTTCGCCGTTAAAATGCTCGAACACCTGACGCCAGCGGGTTTTACGCACTAATATTTCTCTTCTTCCCGGTTTTTTTGCTCGATCGTCTTGAAAGAGTTGGCAAGGACGTCGTCGTAATCCTGGGCCAGGAATTCGGTTATTAACTGGGTCTTGATGATCGCGTTGATAAAAGCGTCGTTCTTGCTGATCAAACTCAGCCTTTTCACCTGGTTCTGGGCCGTGACCGACAGGACCGCCTTAAAATCGGCCAGGAGCGCGTTCACCTTGCCGCAGTCCCCGTTCTTTTCCCAATAGATATTTAAATAGATCCGGGCGCTGGACTGGGTGGCGTTCATCAGCGGATTGACCCCGTAAAAATATTTCCGGTATTGCACCGCTACCTGGCAATAGTGGATCAGGCTAAGAGTGGAAAGATAGACCAGGGCGTTCTGCATGTTCGTGTCCGAGAACCGCCACAGGTCGGGCCGCCACCCCTTGTAGACGGCGGTCACCTTGTCAAAAGAGACGTACTTATCAAGCGCGTCCAGAAAAGGGAGAACGGGCCGGATCGCGTCGCAGATCCCGCCATCCTTTAACCGGGGGCAAAAATCGCACCGTTGGAAATCGACGGTCTTTCTGACTTCTTGGGGTATCTTCGTTTCGTCCGCCCAGTATTCTTTGGTTGCCGCCTTAACGCGGCTGGCGGTGATATCGAGCCGGGTGGCATCCGGAAAAAGGAGATAAAGCCCCTTTTCGGCGTACTCGTCCAGGGGCAAACTAACGATCTTGCCGGCCATAATACTTGGTATTCTCCCATTCCCGACTAGCAGAGTCAATTGTCAAATCTTTTCGTATCAGATAGAATGTTGAGGATAATCATCGGAGGTGTCGCATGGAAAACCTGTCGCTGCAGTACCAGCTCCTGATCGTTGTCGCCCTCATCTGGTCGCTCTATTGGAAAGGCCGGTCGCTCTGGGCGGCCGCGAAGAACGACCAGCCGGCCTGGTTCATCGCCCTGCTGGTGATCAATACGGTGGGGATCCTGGAAATAACCTATCTCTGGTTCTTCCAGCGGAAAAAAGCGTAGTTTAAATCCGCCGGTAGGTCGTAAATTTTTCGATATGCGACCGGACCGGCATGAACTCGTCCAGGGAAAATAAGCGGAGGAACCTGTCACCGCCGAAGATCGCCTGGCGCTCGACGTCGGCCGCGTTGGAGATGATCAGCGTCCCCGGCCGGGTGTCCAGCAGCCGCTCCCTCATCCTCTCCCGGAAACCGGCGTGGAACGGCTTGAAGAAATAGAGGAGATCGAAACCGGTCAGGTCGGCCGTTAAAAAGTCTTCGCAACGGAAAGAGACGTTGTCCAGCTCCAGCCATCCCCTGATTTGCTCCGCGGCGGCGAACAGCTTCTCATCCTGCTCAAACCCGACGACTTTTTTAAAGGGAGCCACGTCGCAGATCTGGCCGAGCCCCATTCCCAGGTCCGCCATGGTCGTTTCGTAAGGGAGATGGAGTTTCTCGATGGCCAGCAGGAACTTTTGCGTCGAGCTCCCCAGGTAGGTCGCCCGGTGCGGCGCCGCGGTCGGAAAACTGCTGCCGCCAAGCTGCCGCTCCGCTTGGGCCGTTAAAGTTTTTACGGTATTGAGCCGCCGCCAGGCGCTCCGCATTTCGGTCCGGCTGATCATGGTTAGCTGCGCGTATGCCTGTCGATCGCTTGGCTAAGCAGCGACTCTTCGTGAACGTTGTAAACGGCCTCCAGCTGCTCGATCGCCCGCTGGTCGGCCAGAAAGAACGAGCGGGCGTTCCGCAATTTATCGAGGCGCGAGAGGAGCAGCCGGGCGTTAAGATGGACATAGAGGACCTTTTTCACTATTTCCGCCGGCACGGCCAGGGCGGGATTGGCCTTGAGCGCTTCCGTCAGGTCGCCGAGCATCCGCCGGGAGAGCGTTTCGGTCCGTTTCAGTTCGGCCAACAAGTACTTGTCGTGTAACAGATTGCCCGCTTTTTCGGCCGTCTCGAGCCGGCGCTGGAATTTTTGGATCCGCCGCTCCGCCTCGGGGAAACCGGTCCGGACCTTATAGATCCGGCGCTGGAACACCGACCGGGACGTAGCCGCCGTAATATTGCCCATTTTTACTTCACTCCTTTTCTGCCGGTAAAACGACCTGATTGGTCGCGCAATGGATCCCGCCGTTCGTCCCCCAGGCCCAGCTGCCAAAAGGCCGGGAAGTCGTTTCCACCCTGATCCCCAGCCGGCGCAGGATCATGACCGACCGGCGAGCGGCCGCGTCCATATAGACCCCGCCGCCCGGCAAAGGGAGCGAATTGACCGGCATGCCGTCCTCGTCGGGGAGCGTGCCGGACAGCTCGGGCCGGACCTGCTCCACGAGCCGCTCCAAAAACGACCGGTTCTCCCGGTAATAACGTTCGGAAAAAAAGAGAGCGTTCTCGGCCGGCAGGTGGAGGACCTGCATGTCGGCATGGTCGGCCGGGATCAGGATCGGCTTGTCGCCGCCCACCTCTTCGATGACCGCCGGCGGGAACAGCTCCATCCAGCCGGTCGGGATCCGGTAAACTTGCTTCCCCATTCGCTTTAGAGTGTGTTCGCTCTCGCCGATCGTCGTCATGGACAAAAACTCCGCCATTGGGTCGGCGATGCCGCCGAACATTGCGAGATCGGGACGGACCTGTTCGGACAGGAGGGCAAAATTATCGGCAATGATCACCTCTCCCCCCATCCCGATCCGGCTGTGGTTCCGCTTCAGGCCGACGGCCCAGTTGAAAAAACCTTGCCAACCGTAAGGATTGTGTTCGCCGGGGGCGACGTAGACAGTATCTTTTTGCTGGACGAACAGGTCGCGGGGAAAAGCGATCGAGCCGGTCGGCTCATCGTGGCTTGGTTTTGCCAGGAAGATGATGTCGCGCTCCGCGACCCCGGCCTCCTTGACCAGCTCCAGTTGTTGCGGATCGGCGTATTCGTAAACTTCGGGATCGGGGGCGAACGCCGCCACCCGATGGCCGAGACGGGTCAGGTCGCTCATCACAACGAGGCGGGCCAGGTCGCGCCACGGCTCGTCCCAGACCATCTCCTGCCGCATCGTCAGGTAAAGGAGCGGATCGTGGATCCGGAAATCTTCTTCGGTCTCTTCCACCATCCGCCGGTCAAAACCGCCGTGGACGACCCGTTCGGCCAGCGGCAGCACTTCTTTTTGATGCAGGGCGATGCCGGCGGTATAGAGCCCCAGCAGGCCGATCTCCTGGCCGAATTCCCTTTCGATCCGCCGGAAATGCGAGCGCTCCATGGCCAGCGTCCGGCAGGAGGTAAAAAGGACGGTCTGGCGCGGCGCGGCAATGGTCGGCACTATAATTTCCTCTCCAGTTCGCAAAACAGCGTCCGGTCGGCATGGCCGATCAGCGTCATGATAACGCCCCGGTCGTCGACCGAGCGCGCGCGAATCACCCGGAGGGCGATGTTTAAACCGGGCTGGTCGAACCTGATGCTCAAGCGGGCGCAGAGCGTCCGGGCAATGGTCGCCGGCTTCGCTTCGGCCGCGCGGAGCAGCTGCTCCAGGTCGACGCCGGGCCGGCCGACCAGGTCAACGACCCGCTGCGGCTCTTCGTTAAGCACCATCCAGAAGCGGAGGCGGAGCACCGGGTCTTTTCCCGTCGCGTAGCGATAGATCTCCGCGCCGGTCAGCTTGCGCGCCATCAGCCAGTCGACTTTCATATTATCGGTGCCGAGCCGGTGCCAAACCGACCGGCAGCCGCGGATAAGAGAGACTCCCGCCATAAGCTGCGTACCTCCGCTCATTTATCCCCAAAGAACGGCGATAATTTCACCTTTTCCTTTGCATTCATTCTCCGGTCTGCTAAAATCAAGGCATGGACCTTTTCTCCAACGAACCGGACCTGTTATCTCTGTCTTACGATCAGGTCAAAGCTCTGGCGGAAAAATGCACCAAATGCCAGCTCGCCAAAGGGCGGACCAACGTCGTTTTTGGCCATGGGCCCGTCCCCTGCGACCTGATGCTGATCGGGGAAGCTCCCGGCGCGGAAGAAGATGAGCAGGGATTGCCGTTCGTCGGCCGGTCCGGCCAGCTGTTGACCCAGATCCTCGCTGCGGTCGGGATCAATCGCCCCAATGACATCTACATCGCCAACACCGTCAAATGCCGCCCGCCGGAGAACCGGGCCCCGCTGGCGCCCGAACAGGAAGCGTGCCGGCCGTACCTCGAAGCGCAGATCCATTTCGTCAAACCAAAGATCATCTTGCTGGCCGGGTCGCCGGCGATCAAAGCGGTCCTCAAGACCGACGAGCCGATCACCAAGATCCGCGGCCAGTGGCTCAAGCTCCCGGGGACCGATATTTCGGTCATGCCGCTCTTCCACCCCGCCTACCTCCTGCGCAATCCTTCTAAGGAAAAAGGGAAACCGAAATGGTTGACCTGGCAGGATGTTCAGGAAGTCCGCAACGCCCTCGATTACCTGAAAAAGGTCTCGGAATTATCTAAATGACCCCCTCTCCGGTCTATTTTGCCGACGATCCCGCCCAGGTATCCGCACTTTTTCTCGCCGCCGGGCTGGATAAACTGGTCGCGCCGGGGGCCGACGTCGCCCTCAAGATCCACTTCGGCGAGCCGGGGAATACGGCTTACCTGAAACCGGACCGGGTCCGGCCGGTCGCGGAACTGATCACCAAGCTCGGCGGCAAACCGTTCTACACCGACTGCAACACCCTCTACCGCGGACCAAGGCAGCAAACCAAAACCCACCTCGACGTCGCGCGCGACCACGGCTACTTCCTGGAGCGGGCCGGCGCCGAGGCCGTCATTTCCGAAGAGAGCGACCAGGCGATCGTGGCGGTCGGCTTAAAACACTTTCAGAAAATCTACCTCGGCGGCGTCATCGCGCGGACCGGCACGCTCATCGCCCTGACCCATTTCAAGGGGCACGAGCTCTCCGGCTTCGGCGGCGCGCTGAAAAATATCGGCATGGGGTGCGGTTCCCGGCTCGGCAAATTAAAAATGCACCAGGATTGCGCCAACTGCGCCGAGGTCAAGACCTGCCGCCGCAACCAGACGCTGGAAGCGTGCTGGGTCGGGCCGCCCGCCCTGGTCCAGGAGCGGTTCGTCGAATACGCGGCCGGCGTCGTCCGGGGCAAGAGAACCGGCTTCGTCACTTTCCTGACCGATCTCTCGCCGCAGTGCGACTGTTACCCGCGCAACGATCCGCCGGTCGTCCCCGACCTCGGCGTCCTCGTCTCCGCCGACCCGGTCGCCATCGACCAGGCAGCCGCCGACCTCGTCAACAAAGCGGCCGGGCGCGACGTCTGGCGCGCCCTTTATCCCGATGTCGATTGGACGACCCAGCTCGTATACGCGGAGTCGCTCGCCCTCGGTAGCCGAAACTACGAGCTTGTGGTAAAATAGTCCCGACATGGACTTCATTGCCGAGACCTGGAACAAAGCCAAAAAACTGAACAAGACGATCGTTCTGCCGGAAACCGAAGATGCCCGCGTCCTTAAAGCCGCCGAACTGATCCATAAATCCAAATTGGCGCAGGTCGTGCTGATCGGCGAAGAAACGGCGATGCACCTCGTCGCCGGCGCCGGCGACGTCGACCTTGCCGGCATCAAGGTCGTCAATCCGCTCAAACACCCGAACATCGACAAGTATATCCAGCTGCTCAAGGAGCGGCGGGCCGCCAAGGGGATGACCATCGAGAAGGCGCGGCATCTGATGACCCGCGACTACCCCTACTTTGCCGCCATGCTGGTGGACCAGGGCGAGGCCGACGGCCTGGTCACCGGCGCCACCCACTACACCGCCGACACCCTGCGGGCGACGATCGACTGCATCGGCAAGGCGCCGGGCCAGTCGATCATCTCCAGCTTCTTTACCATGGTACTCAAGGACAAGCAGTTCGGCGACGACGGGGTCCTCTTTTACGCCGATTGCGGCGTCGTGCCGAACCCGACCGCCGAGCAACTGGCCGACATCGCCGGGCAGACCGCCGACTCGTTCATGAAGCTGATGGGGAGCGAGCCGCGGATCGCCATGCTCTCGTTCTCGACCAAGACCTCCGCCGTCCACCCCGACGTCGACAAGGTGATCACCGCCACCAAACTGGCGAAAGAAAAACGGCCCGAGCTCCTGATCGACGGCGAGCTGCAGCTCGACGCCGCCCTGATCCCGGCGATCGGCCAGCGCAAGGCGCCGGGGAGCCTGGTCGCCGGCCGGGCCAACATCCTGATCTTCCCCGACCTCGATGCCGGCAATATCGGCTACAAGCTGACGGAGCGGCTGGCGGGCGCGCAGGCGTTCGGCCCCTTGCTGCAGGGCGAAGCGAAAGCGGTCAACGACCTGTCGCGGGGTTGCAGCGTGGACGACATCGTCAACGTCACCGCGATCACCGCGGTGCAGGCGCAGTAGTTACTTTTTATACCACTCGGCGTAGAACTGTTTGAACTCGGTTTGTTTCTCTTTGATCTTCAGCCACCAGTCGCGGTTGTGCCGGTACCAGGCGACCGTTTGCTTCAGGCCGTCCTCCAGCTTCGTGGCCGGTTTCCAGCCCAGCTTCTTGATCTTGGCGCAGTCAATCGAATAGCGCCGGTCGTGGCCCGGCCGGTCCTTGACCCAGTCGATCAGCTCTTGGCCGAGGCCGAGCTCCTGCAGGATCAGCTGCGTGATCTCGAGGTTCTGCCGCTCGTTGCCGCCGCCGATGTTGTAGATCTCGCCTTCCCGGCCTTTTTGCCGCACCAGGTCGATCGCCGCGCAGTTGTCGGCGACGTACAGCCAGTCGCGGATATTCTTGCCGTCGCCGTAGAGCGGCACTTTCGCCCCCTGCAGCAGATTGGTGATAAAGAGCGGCATCACTTTTTCCGGGTACTGGTACGGGCCGTAATTGTTGGACGACCGGGTAATGATGGCCGGCAGTTGGTAGGTCTGGTAATAAGCGCGGACGAGCAGGTCCCCCCCCGCCTTCGACGCGGCATACGGGGAATTCGGTTCCAGGTTCGACTCTTCGGTGAACGAACCTTTGGCGCGGCTGCCGTAGACCTCGTCGGTCGAAATGTGGAGGTAGCGGGCGACCCGGAACTTCTTGGCCGCTTCCAGCAAGGTGTAGGTGCCGTAGACGTCGGTCTGGACGAACGAGCCGGCCGAGACGATCGAGCGGTCGACGTGGGTCTCCGCCGCGAAGTTAACGATCTGCCCGCCGCAGCCGAGCCGGGCGACGGCTTCCTCGACCGCTTTGGAGTCGGCGATATCCCCCTTGATAAAGGAGTAACGGGGATCGTTGGCGACGTCGCTTAGGTTCTCGAGGTTGCCGGCGTAGGTCAGCTTGTCGAAATTGACGATCTCGAGGTCGGGATGCGCCCGCAGCGCGTAGCGGATATAGTTGCTGCCGATAAAGCCGGCGCCGCCGGTGACCAGCAGCTTCATAGCTCGATCCTGCCCTCCGCCAAAAGGGTCGCTTTCTCCAGCGATTCAAAGGTCCCGGCGTCGCTCCACCAGCCGCTCAAAACGTCATAGGTCAGCTCGCCCCGCTTCAGATAGGCGTTGTTGACGTCGGTGATCTCCAGCTCGCCGCGGCCCGACGGCTTGAGCCCTTTGACGACATTAAAGACCTCGTGGTCGTAGAAGTAGACGCCGGTGACGGCAAAATTGCTCTTCGGCTTTTTCGGCTTCTCTTCGATCGAGACGACCTTGTCCCCCTTCATCTCGATCACGCCGAACCGGTGCGGATCGGCAACTTCCTTGACCAGGACCTTGGCCCCTTTCTTCTGCTTTTCGAACTTGCCGACAAAGGGCGCCAGCTTGTCCTGGAAAATATTGTCCCCCAGGATAATGACCATGCTGTCCCGGCCGACGAAGTTCTCCGCCAGGCCGAGCGCCTGGGCGATGCCGCCCGCCTCGTCCTGGACCTTGTAGGTAAAGCGGCAGGAAAACGCCTTGCCGCTGCCGAGCAGGGTAACGATGTCCCCCATGTGCTCGACGCCGGTGACGATCAGGATCTCTTCGATCCCCGCCTCCGTCAGCTTCTCGATCGGATGGTAGATCATCGGTTTGCGGCCGACCGGCAGCAGATGCTTATTCGTCACCTTGGTCAGCGGATAGAGCCGCGAACCGGTCCCGCCCGCCAGGATTATCCCTTTCATGATTTCCTCCCCAGCACTTTCTTTTGCGCCGCGATCAGCTGACTTATCGCCTTGGCCGCCAGTCCGAGCATCTCGTCCAGCGTCTTCTTGCTGAACGGCTCGCCTTCCGCCGTTCCCTGGACCTCCACCAGCTTGCCCGATTCGGTCATCACCACGTTCATGTCGACCTCGGCCCGGGAATCTTCGGCGTACGGCAGGTCGGCGACCGGCACGCCGTCGACGATCCCGACGCTGATCGCCGCCAGGTACTCTTTGATCGGATCTTCCGCGATCTTCCCCTGCTCCCGCAGCCACTTGACCGCGTCGCAGAGGGCGACGAACGAGCCGGTGATCGACGCGGTCCGCGTCCCGCCGTCCGCCTGGATCACGTCGGCGTCGAGCATGATCGTCCGCTCGCCGAGCTTGTTCAGGTCGATGACCGCGCGCAGCGACCGGCCGACCAGCCGCTGGATCTCGGCCGTCCGCCCTTTTAAGGTCTTTTCCCGCTGGGCGCGGGTCGTCGTCGCGCCGGGCAGCATGGCGTATTCGGCCGTTACCCAGCCGGAACCGGTCCCCCGCTTATGGTCCGGGACCTTCTCCTGCACGATCGCGGTGCAGATCACCTTGGTGTCGCCCATCTCGATCAGGACCGACCCCTGGGGGTATTTCAGGTACTTCCGGGTGATCTTGGTCGGACGGATCTGGGCCGGCGTCCGGTTATCGTCGCGCTTCACTTCTCCCCCTTGGCCGGCACGCTCTTCGTCAACCGCTCGCGTCCCGCCTTGACGGTGCGCAGGACCCGGGTCGAGGTCGCTTCCAGGTTCGCCAGCACTTCGTCGGCGTACTTGTCGGCCCCTTCGCGGATCTCTTTCGCCATCTGGTACGCCTGCTCGATGACCTCGATCGCCTTGTTCTCCGCCGGCGGCCGCCGGTCGTTCTCGGCCGTTTCCGCCGCGCTCTCTTCCGCCGCGCCGGCCTTCTTGCCGCCCCGGCCGAACGGCGACTCGCCGCCGCTGCTGATGACGTTGCGCATCTTGTCGATGATCTTGAGCACCTTTTCCTCGTCGATGACCAGCTTTTTGGTGAACGGCAGCCGCGGACTGTCGATGATGACCGATTCCAGGGTATCGAGGATCCCGAGTATTTCCATGATTATCGCGCTCCTTTTTTTAGTTTGCGGGCGACCGCCGCCGGGACGAAACCCGAGACGTCGCCGCCCAGATCGGCAATTTGTTTGACGAAACTGGAACTGAGGTAGGAATACTTGTAATCGGTCATCAGAAAGACCGTTTCGATCCGGGGGGCCATTTTCCGGTTGGTCAGCGCCATCTGGAACTCGTAATCGAAGTCGGAGACCGCGCGCAGGCCGCGGACGATCGCGTTCGCCTTTTTCCGCCGGACGTAGTCGACCAGCAGCCCGTCGAAACTGTCGACCGAGACGTTTTTCAGGTGGGTCACGGAACTTTTGATCATCGCCAGCCGGTCGGCAAAGGGGAAAAAGTGGGCTTTTTCCGGGTTGCGGCTGACGGTGACGATGACCCGGTTGAACAGCCGGGCCGCCCGCTCGATCACGTCGAGGTGCCCGTTGGTGATCGGGTCGAAACTGCCGGGATAGATCGCTATTTTCATGTCGCTTCCTTATAAAAAGCCAGGATCGTTTCGCCGTAACGCGCTTCGCGCACCAGCTTCAGCTTGCCGAACTCGGCCGGCAGCGTGTGCTGGCGCCGGTGCTCGGCGACCAGGGTGCCGCCGGGCGCCAGCAGTTCGGTCTCCGCCAGCCTGGCCAGCGTCTTTTCCAGGACCGGGCTCTCGTACGGCGCGCCCAGGAAGATGATCTCGAACCGGGCCCCCTTGCCGCTCAAGATGCCGATCGCCCGGACCGCGTCGACCGCGTAAACCTCGGCCCGGTCGGCAAGACCGGTCAGGTCCAGGTTCTCGCGGATCAGGCCGACGGCGTTCCGGCTCAGGTCGACAAAGATCGCCAGCCGCGCGCCGCGCGACAGCGCTTCGATCCCCACCGCCCCGGTCCCGGCAAAAATGTCGAGAAAGCTCGCGTCCGGCGTTTCCGTCGCCAGGATGTTGAACAACGCCCCGCGCGCCTGGTCAGTTAAAGGCCGAATGCTCCAGTTTTTCTTTGGAGTTTTTAGCGTTTTCCCTTTGGCTTTCCCAGCGATGACGCGCAATTTCTGGCTCTTTTCCGATCAAATCCAGCGCGGCCGCCCGCGCCTCTTGCAGGATTTTTTCGTCCCTAATTATATCAGCGACGCGGAAGTTTGGCAAACCCGACTGGCGGCTGCCGAGCATTTCGCCCGGCCCCCGCAGGCGCAGATCCTCTTCGGCGATCTTAAAACCGTCGCTGGTCTCCAGCATCGCCTTGATCCGGGCCTTGGCGAACTCGCTTTTCGGGTTGCCGATCAGGAAGCAGTACGATTCCTGGCAGCCCCGGCCGACCCGCCCCCGCAGCTGGTGCAGCTGGGCCAGGCCGAAGCGCTCGGCGTGCTCGATCACCATGACGGTCGCGTTGGGAACGTCGATCCCGACCTCGATCACCGTCGTCGAGACCAAAAGCTGCAGTTTCCCCTGCAGGAACTTTTTCATCACCTTCTCCTTCTCCTCGCCCGAAAGTTGGCCGTGGATCAGGCCGACCCGGAACTCGGGAAAGACCTCTTTTTGCAGCCGCGCCGCCTCTGCCGTCGCCGCCTTCAGGTCCAGCTCGCTCGATTCTTCCACCAGCGGGCAAACGACGAAGACCTGCCGCCCCTCTTTGATCTTCTGGCGGATAAAGTCGTTGGCGCCGCTCCGCTTGCTCTCCGGCACGTAGTAGGTCTTGATCGGGGTGCGCCCCGGCGGCAGCTCGTCGATGATCGAGCGGTCGAGGTCGCCGTACAGCGTCAGGGCCAGCGAGCGCGGGATCGGCGTCGCCGTCATCACCAGCGTGTGCGGCGCCGTCCCTTTCTTGATCAGGGCGGCGCGCTGGTGGACGCCGAAGCGGTGCTGCTCGTCGATCACCGCCAGGCCCAGCGCGCGGAACTTGACCTTCTCCTCCAGCAGGGCGTGCGTGCCGACGATCACGTCCTGCTTCAGTAAACCCTCCCGTTTCTCGTCGCTCCCGGTGGTCGCCGTTAACAGATCGACGCGGCAGCGGAACGGCTTCAGGAGCTGTTTGAGCTTCTGGAAATGCTGGTTCGCCAGGATCTCGGTCGGGGCCAGGACGATCGCCTGCAGGCCGCTGCGCACCGCCAGGTAAGCGGCCTCGGCCGCCAGCACCGTTTTGCCCGAGCCGACGTCCCCCTGCAGCAGCCGGTTCATCGGCCGGTCTCTTGCCAGGTCGCCGACGATCTCCGCCATGACCCGCTCCTGCGCGGCGGTGTAGGCGAACGGGAGGCTCCGGCGGAAAGCGGACAGCTCCGCGGCGTCCACCTTCAGCGCCGTCCCCCGCAGTTCGGTCTGGTATTGCTGCCGCCGCAGCAGCAGCCCAAGCTGGAAGTTGAACAGCTCTTCGTAGGCCAGATAATTCCTGGCCGGCTCGAGCGCCTTAAGATCGGTCGGTTGCTGCAGCGTCCTCAGGGCCGCCCGCGCTTTCTCGTCTTTGATCAGCGGCAGGCAGTCGTCCAGCGCGCTCTTGATCACCGAGCGGAGCTTTTTCGGGTAGAGCCCCTCGGTCAGGTGGTATTTCGGGACGATCCCCGGCGGGTCGCCGGTGTCGATCTCAAAATCGCGGACCTGGAGCTGCAGCAGCCCGTCGTACTGCGAATATTCGACCTTGCCGGAGACGATCAGCTTCATCCCCCGGTGAAAGAGGCGGGCCAGATACGGCTGGTTGAACCAGATCGCCTGGATGGTCGCCGTTTTGTCGCTCAGGTAGACCTTGAGGAGGGAAAAGCGGTTCCGCGTCCGCTGCGCGTCGACCCGGAGGATCTCCCCCTTGACCACTTCCAGCTCGTTGGGCCGGACCCGGACGATCGGCCGGATCTCGCGCCGGTCTTCGTAAGCGCGGGGGAGAAAATAGAGCAGGTCTTCGATCGTGACGACCCCGACCTTGGCGAAGATCCGGGCCAGCTTCGGCCCAACCCCCTTAAGATACTGTATCGGGGTGTCCAGTTTCAGATTTGACATCGTCTGGAAATTATTCTATCATAGTGGGGTCATGAGTCGTAGATGTTTTATCTGTGATAAGAAAGCCGTGGTCGGAAACTCCGTTTCCCACTCCAACCGCAAGACCAAGCGCCTGTTCAAGCCGAACTTGCAGAAAGTGCGGATGCTGGTCAAGGGGAAAAAGCTGCGCGAATACGTCTGCACCAAGTGCCTGAAGGCCGGTAAAGTTACTAAGTCTTTGGCTCGCGCTTAAACCGCTGCGTCGCGATCTCGTCCATGAACTTCAGCTCCAGCCCCGACATCAGCTTATTGTACTCTTCCAGCTTCTTTTCCTTGTGCTTTTCCATGATCTTTTTGTCCTTGACCGCTTCGATCAGCTTGGCGCGCTGCTCTTCCAGCAGTTTGCTGGCCTCGATCACCTTTTCCACCTGCTCTTCCAGGTCGTCCTTTAAGACGTCCAGGTGGGCGCGGCGGCGCAGCACTTTCTGGAAATCGGTGATCGGCCCCTTCTGGAACACCCCGCGCAGCTCCGCCTCTTTCCCCTTCTTCTCCCGGGCGATCGCCTCTTCCCGCTCTTTTTCCTCCAGGAACGCGCGGTTCTTTTCCGCGAACTTCTCCTGCTCCTTCTTTTCGCGGATCGCGCGGACCTTGAGGACCGCGGTCAGGTCGTATTTGAATTTTTTGCCCGGTTTGGGCGCCCTAGCCATGTTCGCTCCTAGCTAAAGATGCCGAGCAGCCGCTCGACCGTCTCTTCGAACTCGATCTGCTCGAACGTCCCCTGTTTCAGGAATTCGTTGACCTGGTCGATCTTCGACAGCGCGTAATCGATCTTCGGGTTGCTCCCCTTGACGTACGCCCCGATATTGATCAGGTCCTCCGCCTCGGAGTAGCGCGCCAGCACCTCGCGCAGCTTGCCGGCCGCCGCTTTCTGCTCGTCGGATACCAGGTTGGTCATGATCCTCGAAACGCTGTGCGGCACGTCGATCGCCGGGTAGTGGTTGCGCGCCGCCAGGTCGCGGGACAAAACGATGTGGCCGTCCAGGATCGAGCGGGCGTGGTCGGCGATCGGTTCGTTGAAGTCGTCCCCCTCCACCAATATCGTGTAGAAAGCGGTGATACTGGCGGTTTCCGAGGTGCCGGAGCGCTCCATCAGCCGCGGCAGCATGGCAAAGACCGACGGCGTGTAACCTTTGGTGGTCGGCGGCTCGCCGGCGGCCAGCCCGATGTCGCGCTGCGCCATGGCAAAGCGGGTGACCGAGTCCATCATCAGGATGACCTTCTTGCCGTCGTTCCGGAAAAACTCGGCGATCGCGGTCGCGACAAAAGCGGCCTTGAGGCGGATCAGCGGCGGCTGGTCGGACGTGGCGACCACGACCACCGATTTTTTCAGGCCTTCTTCGCCCAGGGATTCCTCGATAAAATCGCGGACCTCGCGGCCGCGCTCGCCGACCAGGCAGATGACGTTGATGTCCGCTTCCGCGTTCCGGGCGATCATCCCCATCAGGGTCGATTTGCCGACGCCGGAGCCGGCGAAGATCCCGATCCGCTGCCCCTTGCCGACCGTCAGCATCCCGTCAATCGCCCGGACGCCGCAGCGCATCACGTCCGTGACCCGCGGCCGCCGGACCGGATCGGGCGGATCGGCGTCGAGCGGCGCGTCCGCGATCCCCAGGATCGGCTCTTTGCCGTCGATCGGTTCGCCCAGGCCGCCCAGCACCCGGCCCAGGACGTCGTAACCGACCCGGACCTTGAGCGGATGGCCGACCGCCGTGACCTGCGCGCCGGGCGCGATCCCGGCCGTGGAACCGAGCGGCATCAAAAGGACGCGGCTCTCTTTAAAGCCGACCACTTCGGCGAATTGTTCGCGGCTCTCTTTCTCGATCCGGATCGAACAGAGGTCGCCGACGGAAACGCCGCCGACCTGCGCTTCGATGATCAGGCCGACGACCTGGACGACCTTGCCGATCACCCGGACCAGGTCGGCGCGGTCCACCGCTTGGTGGTATTTTTCAAAATCGATGGCGGTGACCATGTCAGTTGGTCTCTTCGCCGCTGACCTTTTGGAGGGCTTCTTCGATCGAGCGGAGTTTGGTGGCGATCCGGGCGTCGATAAAGCCGAGGTTGGTCTCGATCACGCAGCCCCCCGGCTCGATGTTGCTGTCCTCGATGATGGAAAAGCTCTTGACCCCGTCGAGCATCCCGGCCAGCCGGTCCTTGTAGCGCTTCAGGTATTCGGCGTCCTCGCGGTTGACGCGGACGATGATCTGTTCGCGGTCCGAGACCCGGCCGATCGCTTCGGAAACGATGTTGAGGGAAACGTCGCGGTGGAGGGAAACCTCGGAGCGGATGATCTGCTCGGCGATCTTGAGCGACAGCCGCAGCAGCTCCGCTTCGGAATCCTTGATGATCCTTTTGCGCTCTTTGACCGCTTCGTTGACGGTCTCCAGCGCTTCCTCGATCCGGGCGGCCGCTTCGTCCCTTCCCTCGTGGCGTCCTTCTTCCCTCGCCCCTTCCCTGATCTGCTCGGCTTCCTGCAGCGCCTGATCGACGATCCGCTCGGCTTCGCTTTTCGCCCGGGGAAGATCGTCGGCCGCGACGCGGACCGCTGCCGGTCTAACGACCTTGGGCGGCGCTTCCCGGTGCGGCACGCTGACGGCCGGTTTCTCGATGAGGAGTATCCCTTTTTCTTCCAGTTGGTCGCGCTTGATCAGGCCCATGCTAAAAGACGCCGCTGCCGAAGAGCTGGCGCAGTCGCGCCTCGATCTTCGGCCGGAGCGCGTTCTCCTTGAGGGCGGGCAGCAGTTCCTCGATCGCCGCCTTGCCGCGGGGGAAAGCGCGCAGCGCCCCTTCCCTTTCCTCGGCGGGCAAAAGCGAGAGGATAAAGGCCGCCAGCTGCGGCCGTTCGTAAAGCAGCGGAGCGTAAGTTTTGCGGGGCGCCGGCGGGGCCGCCGGGGCCGGCTCGTAAACGACGCCGCTCGCTTCCGGCAGCGCCAGGTAGCTGTTGTATTCGCTCAGGACCGCGGCCAGCGCGTCGGGCGACGGCGACGGCAGGTGGTTGATCCCGGCCGCGATCAGGTCCGCCAGCTCGTCCGGCAGATAACGGAGCACCCGCGAGGAGGCGTCCGCCCCGAGGATCGATAAAAAGATCGTCGCTTTTTCCCTGCCTGTCAGCGTCATGTTATTCGCTCAACCATTTTTTCAGCAGCTCCGCGATCCGCTCCGGGTTCTGCTCGGCGATGTTCCTGACCTGATCGAGCTTGGAGACGCTCTCCCGGGCCAATCCGGGATTGACCGGCGCCGCCGTTTCCGCCGCCGGCGCGGCGGCCGTTGCCGTTCCCTTGCGCCGGCTGCTGATGAACCAGAAACCGCCGACCAGCAGGGCGAACGCGACCCCGGCCCAGGCCAGGCGCCGCGCGGTCAGGAGCGTTCCCCAGATCTTCAGCGACCCGCTGCCGGCCGCACCGGGCCCCTTGGCGGGTCCCTTGACCGTGATCAGCGGCGGGCTTGCCAGGTGGAACGGCACCCGCTGCAGCAGGATCCGGTCGCCCCGTTTCTTGTTGTAACTGACGGCCGCGGCGACCGTCGTCAGGGTCGCTTTTTTCAGGTTAGCGTTGAAGTCGACCCGGTTGTCGATCAGGACGATGGTCGACACTTTCTTGATCTTCAGGTCGCGGGCCTTAAGCTCGACCTCTTTGGCCGGTTTGACGTCGACCGTGACCTTGACGATCACGCTGTTGAGCGGATAAAAGCGGTTGAGCAGTTCCTGCGCCTTGCCGGCCAGCTCCTGCTCCAGCTCCCGCCGGCTCTGGACCTTGAGCCGGACCTTTTCCGCCGCGGTCAGCGTGGCGGTCCCGGTCAGGACCGGCCGGGCGGCCGCTTCGGGGCTGGCCGCGACTTCTTTGGTCGCCGCCGGCCGGGCAATTGCTTCTGTGGTCAGGACCGGCAACGGTTTGGTGATGATCAATTCCGGGCTCGACGACACTTCCGGCTCCTTGATCTCGACCGGCTGTTCCGCCGGCGGCGGCGGGGTTAAGGCTTGTTTGGCGGTCAGGAACATCAGCTTGCCGGTCAGGATCCGGCCGGTGTCGTCGACCACGGTGACGTTCTCCACCTGCAGGTTTTCCACGCTGCTGGCGACCAGGTGGACGATCCCGTTGATCTTTTCCGGCGCCAGCATGAAGCCGGGGCGCAGGCGGAGCATCACGGCCGCGGTGACCGGGGCGGTCGTGGCGGCGAACAGTTTCGATTCGGGGATCACGACCTGGACGGTGGCTTCTTCCACGCCGTTGATCCGCCTGATCATCCGCGACAGTTCGCCGGAGATCGCCCGGATCAGCTGGATCCGGCGGTCAAAATCGGTGGCGCCCAGTTTCGATTCGTCGAAGATCTCCCAGCCGACGACGCCGCCGACCGGCAGGTTCTTCTCCGCCAGGCTCAAGCGGGCCTGATCGGCCTTTTCCTTGGGGACCGCGATCGCCCGGCCGTCGTCCCGGATCTCGTACTGGAGGTTAGTCTCCTTCAGCCGGGCGATGACGTTGGCCGCGTCCTTCAGGTCGAGGTTGGAATAGATCACCGTGTAGCCCGGTTTCTTGTTGGCCGCGCTGATCGCCGGCGCGCAGCTCCGGAAAAAGAAGAAGAGCGCCGAGAAAAGAACGACCGCGACCACGCCGCCGATCAAAAGCAACCGGCGCAAGTCGAAACCGCCGCCGCCACCAGCTGGTTCTGCCATCATTGCCCCTTTCTTTAATAAACTCTAAACACTAAACTCTAAACGCTAAACCAATGAACTAGATCTGGATCTGCGTTATTTCTTTGAACGTGTTGACCGCCGAATTGACCGTTGTCACCGCCAGCTGGGCCATTAAACTGGCCTTGGACTGGGCGACCATCACTTCCTGCAGGTCCGCCTCACCCTTGATGTACCGGTCGATCAGCTGGTTCGCCTGGAACTCCGACTTGCTGACCCCTTCCAGCGATTCGATCGCCTTGGCCAGCATGTCCTCGAACGGGTTCCCGGAAAAAGCGGTCTTGGCCGCGGCCCCAACCCCCTGCCCGATGCCGGCGGACGGCGCGGCCGCTTTCACGCCCAGGTCATCCTCGCCCAGCAGCTGGGCCAGTCTCATGTTCGCCGTGATCGGATCGATCCCCTGTATCATTTAATGTCCCTCCTCGGTACGCTACTGGATCGAGAGCGTGTCCTGCATCATTTTTTTCGTCGCGTTGAACGCGGTAATGTTCGCTTCGTAGATCCGCGAGACCATGATCATGTCCACCATCTCGGTCGACATGTTGACGTTGGGCATCTGCACGTAACCGTCGGCGTCGGCGTCCGGATGGCCGGGATTGTAGACCTTCTGGAACGGCGTGTTGTCCTCGACGATATCGCTGACCTCGACGCCGCCGGCCCCGCGGTAGAGCCGGAGCTGCGCGTTGGCCAGCTCGGTGACGAAGGAGAGCGGCTTTTCGTTCAGCACCGCGATCTTGCGCCGATACGGGCCGCCGAAAACGGTGCGGGTCGTGTTGATGTTGGCCAGGTTGGCGGAGATCAGTTCCATCGTCCGCCGCTGGGCCTCGACGCCGGTCACGCTGATATCAAGGGCTTGATCAAATCCCATCGCTCATTACCTCCTGCCCTGCGTCGCCACGGTTTTCAGGACGTTCAACTTGGAAGCGATCAGTTTGGTGTAAGCCGAGTACCTGACCGAATTGGCGGTCAACTGCGCCAGCTCGTCCTCCAGCACGACGTCGCTGTGGTCCTGCCGTTCGACCGCTTTCATCAGCTGCTCGTCAAAGGTCATCGCCCGGTACCCGGGCGTCTTGGCGTTGGCGATGTTCTGGGCGATCACCGTCTGTCTCTGGGTCGCGATCCGCATCGCCTTTTCCAGGCCGCCGAACGAACTGTCGAAAATGTTGACCGCTTCGACCATCACTTCACCTTCTTCTTCAGCGTTTCGATCGCCTTGTTGATGACCCGGCATACTTTGGGCCGCGACAGTTTCAGTTTTTCCGCGATCGTCTTCTGGTTGATCCCTTTGTGGAAGAACAGCTCCACGATCTGCCGCTGCTGCACCGGCAGGTCGTAAACGGCCGTCCTGATCCGCTCTTTCAGCTCGGCAAAATCGCTCTCGGAGTCCGGGGTCCCCTCGCCGGAGACCTGCGGCTCGACGCCCGCTTCCGACATCCCCTGGATCGACAGCAGGTACATCAGCGCCGACGCGGAAACGATCTTCTTGATCCGCTTCAGCGCCTGTTTAAACTCGTCCTCGGACAGCTCTTTCTTCTCGAGCAGCTCGTCCGCCTCCGCCTCCTTCTTGGTGGCGACCGCCTTGACCCCTTTTTTGGCCATGTCCCGGACCATGACCTGGACCCGGTACGGGACCGGGCTGTAGTTCTTCAGGCCGTCCAGCATCTCGCCCCGGATCCGGTAAGAAGCGTAAGTCTCGAACTTGACGCCGCGCTTGGGATCGAAATTCTCCCAGGCCTTCATCAAACCGACGGTGCCGTCGGAGACCAGGTCGTCGTACTCGATATTGGGCGGCAAACCCTTGCCGGAAACCATCGAGGCGATCGAATGGACCAGCGGCATGTACGCCTCGACCGAGCCGTGGGTCGCCACTTTTACCGGGCTGGAGGCCTTTTTCGCCGTCTTGCTCATTTTGCCTCGCTTTCACCGGCGGCCGGCAGCCACTGGCCGCTCGCCTGGGCGCTCTTGACCAGGTGTTCCGCCATCTTTTCCGCCATCAGGTCGGCGTTGACCAGCGCGGCCGGGTTGGCGAACCCGCTCTCCTCCGCGCCGCCGAACGCCGGCGTCGTAAAGACCTGTTTCAGCATTTCTTTGTAGAACAGCGTCAGGAACTCGGTCTGGACCTTTTCGTTGCGCGTCCGGGCAAGCGGCACCGCGCCGCTTAACGCGCGGTACTGGGCGAGCGAGCCGATCTGGTTCGTCGTCAGCCCTTCCATTAGATCACTTCCAGCTCCGCTTTGATCGCGCCGGCCCGTTTCATCGCCTGCAGGATCGCGATCATGTCCTTATGCGAAGCGCCGATCGTGTTCAGCCCCCGGACCAGCGTCGCCAGCGTCGGCGAGCCCGGCACGAGGGTCATTTTTCCTTCTTTCTTTTTCATCCGGGCGCGCCCCTGGGCGGTGTAGCGCGTCTCTTCCTGGGCGCTCTCCGATTCGCGCCCTTCCGAATACAGGTCGAGGTTGCTGATAAAAACGTCGATGCCGCCGTAAGAGACCGCCACCGGCGCGATCACGACGTTCTCGCCGATGACCACGGTGCCGGTCCGTTCGTTGATGACGATCTTCGCGATCGTATCGGGGGTCACGGTCAGGTTCTCCAGCCGGGCGATCGTCTCGATCACGTCCTCCCCTTCGATCGGCACGTTGACCGTGGCGGCGTCCTTGGCCGTCGCGGAAAAACCGGCCCGCCGGACCGAAGCGACCAGCCGGTTGGCGGTCGTGAAGTCCGGCTCGTTCAGGACAATGGTGATCCCGCTCTTGCCGAGCAGGGTGACCGGCACTTCTTTTTCGACCAGGCCGCCGCCCGGGACCCGGCCGACGGTGACCTGGCGCTGGCGGGAGTAAGGGATGCTGGGCGAGGACGGATCGGCGCCGACGATCAGGCTTCCCTGGGCGACGGCGTAAACCTGGTCGTCGGCCCCCTGCAGCGGGGTCATCAGCAGCGTGCCGCCCTGGAGCGAAGTGGCGTCGCCGACCGAAGAGACGGTGACGTCGAGCTTTTGGCCGACCTTGACGAACGGCGGCAGCGTGGCGGTGATCATGACCGCCGCGGCGTTGCGCGATTTAAAATCGACCGTCTGCGGGACGACCCCCATCCGCGACAGCAGGTTGGTGAGCGCCTGCTGGGTGAAGCCGGTCTGGGTCTTGTCGCCGGTATTGTTCAGGCCGACGACCAGGCCGAAACCCATCACCTGGTTTTCCCTGGCCCCCAGGACGTAGGCGATATCCTTGACGCGGGCGGCCGGCGAGACCGCCAGCGCGCTCCCCGCCAGGATGACCAGCGACAGTGTAATGACCAGGCACTTCGTTAACCGCATTTTCCCTCCCGTTAAAACAGCCAATTGAATATCCGGGTGATCCAGCCGGGCGCGCTGCTGTCGGCGACCGAGCCGGTCCCCTTGACCGCCAGGTTGGCGTTGGCCACCTGGTAGGAATAGATCGTGTTGGCGCCGCTGATGTCCTTGGGCCGGACCAGGCCGGTGATCGTGATCTCCTGCAGCTCGTCATTGACCTCGACCCGGTGCTGCCCCTTGATGTTCAGGTTGCCGTTCGGCAGCACTTCCGTCACCCACGAAGCGATCCGGGCCGTGACGTTGTTCCCCCGGTTGGTCGAAGCGTCGCCCGCGTACTTGTTCTGCGCCGTAAAGGCGACCTGGGAATTGGTCCCGATCACCGGCGCCAGGCGGGCGATCGTGTGCGTCAGCTTGGCGCTCAGGTCGTCCTTGACGTCGGTCTTGGTGCCGGCCAGGCTTTTGGCCGACGAGCTTTCCAGAACGATGATGTTAATGATGTCGCCGACCTTGTAGGTCTTCTGCGTCGAGTACGGCGAGGCGCTGTTCTCGTTCCAGATCGAGTCCGCCGCGGCCAGCGAGACCAGCAGCATGCCCAGCATTACGGCCGTGATCGTTTTTTTCATTCCATTTCTACCTCAACTTCGTTTGCCGATTTTACTTTCGCCTTTATGACCTTGCCGGAATCCAGCCGCTTGACCCGGATCAGCTGGTCGGGGTAACCGGGCTCCAGCGCTTCGCCTTTTGCCTTGATCGCCAGCCCCGGGGCGGAAACGACGATCGTCACCGAGCCCCCCTGCTTGATCAGCGCCGGCGGGCCGACCATCCAGGCGAAGATCGTGCTGTTGGCCGGGATGGCGATCTTGCTCTCTTTACCGACCAGCGTCACGGTGTCGCCGAAATACTTCTGCGGCAGCAGCGCGATGTCGCGGCTCTCCAGCTTCAGGTCTGCCAGGGCCAGCAGTTCGCCTTTCTTGATCTGCCGGTTGGCCGCCGCGATCTCGCGCCGGACCTCGACCTTGGTACGGACCAGGAACTTCTCTTCGTTCTCGCCGTCGGTAATGATCAGCGGGAAGATGACGTTGCCGACCGGCTTGAAATCGGGCAGCACCGGCAGGAGCTTGATCTCGGCGCTGCCGTACGCCTGCAGCGACGCAAACGTCTTGTCGGCCTGTTTGAAGGTCAGGCTGATCTCCGCCTGGGTCCAGTCCGGATGCTTGCCGACGATATAGTTCTTAATGACCGTGCTGACCCGCTGCTCCGGGTTATCCAGCGCCGGCGCGGCGCCGGCGATCAGGAAGACCGCCAGGCCGGCCAGAATAAAACGCCCCAAACGATTGATCATGCGTTTACTGCTTCATCCTTTCGAGCGTGGTCATCATCGTTTCGTAGCTCTGGACCGCCTTGGTCACGGTGTCGAACACCCGCTGGACCATGACCATCCGCATCATCTCCGAGATCACGTCAACGTTGCTCTGCTCCAGCGAGTACTGGTTGATGCTGCCGAAACCGGCCTGATTGGCCGTGCCGCTGACCGGCTCACCCGAGGCGGCGGTCGCCTGATAAAGATTTTGGCCGATCGACTTCAGGCCGGCCGGATTGGTAAAACGCGACAGGGTGATCTGCCCCAGCTCGCTCAGCGTGGTGCTCCCTTCGGTCGCGATCAGGACCGTGCCGTCCTGGCGGATCACGACCGAACTGGTCCCTTCCGGAATGACGAGATTATTGGCCAGCAGGCGGCCGTTCGGGTCCGCGAAGTTGCCGTCGTTATCGACGTGGAAATTGCCGGCGCGGGTGTAGGCATCGCTGCCGTCCTGCAGCTTGACCTGAAAGAACCCTTCGCCCTGGATGGAAATATCAAGCTGGTTGCTGGTGACCTCGACCGCCCCCTGGGCAAAATCCTTGGGGGTGGAGGCGACCCGGACGCCGGTCCCGTATTCCACGTTGACCGGCGGCGTTTCGGTGCCGGACATCGCCTCGTACAGCGTGTCCTTGAAGCTTTTCTCGACATAGAAGAGGCTTTCCATTTCCGCCCGCGATTTCTTGAACGCGACCGTCTTGGCGTTGGCCAGGTTATTGGTGATGTTCAGGATCTCGTCCTGCATCGCGGAGAGGCCGGTAGCCGCAACGTATAATGGCTGGAACATTTTACCCTCCTCTGTTCAGTCTAACTATTGGCTCGCGCGGCCCAGTTCCATCGCCCGGGCCAGGTTGCCGTCGCGGGTGGAGATGATCTTGGCATTGAGCCCGTAGAGCCGCTCCATCATGATCATCTCCATCATCTGGTCGACCACGTTGACGTTGGACGCTTCGACATAGCCCTGGATGACCCGCGGGTTCTCGATCTCCTGCATGACCACGCCGGCATCCTTGCGCTTGAACATGCTGCCGTTAAGCTGGTCCAGGCCGGATTGCTGTTCCGGCTGGACGATCCGGAGCCGGTCGACCCGGACCCCGTCAACGTTGACTTCGCCCGCCTGGCTGATCTCGACCTGGGCGCCCGGGGTGACGATGATCGGCCCGCCTTCACCCTGGACGGGGAAATTGCCGGCGACCGTCAGGAGCCGGCCGTCCTGGTCCAGTTTAAAGCGGCCGTCGCGGGTATACCCGTCTCCCCACTCCCCGGAGACCACGAAAAATCCCTCGCCGCCGATGGCGATGTCGAGCGGGCTGTCGGTCTTGACCAACGCCCCCTGTAAATTGCTGTAGAACGACCCTTCGACCTGCGGTTTGACCGATTGCATCTTCTGGTTGGCGGTTTCGAGCTCGAGAGGGAAACCTTTGATGACCACTTCCGACTTTTTATAGCCGGGGACCTCGGCATTGACCATGTTATCCATGAGTTTTCTGACCCGCTGGTCAGTCGACTCCAGGCCGGCGCCTCCGATCTCCAAAATTCGGTCGGTCATGCTGAAAAAATTATAGCTTACCGGGGCAAAATGTCAATCGGAATTATGAGACTTTCGCTCCGCTGGAGATATCCTTCTCGACCGTCAATAAAACGACCGCGCTTTTGTCTTCGTTGGACGCGGCCAGCAGCATGCCGTGCGAGGTCACGCCGCGGATCGCCCGCGGCTCCAGATTGGCCAGCACCACGATCTTGCGGCCGACCAGTTCCGCCGCCTGGTAATGCAGCTTGATCCCGGCGACCAGCTCGCGCTGTTCCGTCCCCAGGTCGATCTGCAGCTTATAGAGCTTGTCCGCGCCGGGGATCTCCTCAGCCGCCTTGATCTCCGCGATCCTTAAATCAAGTTTCTTGAATTCGTCATAGGTAATGTTGTCCATTTTGCCCCCCTTCTCGAACCAGATTATAGCATGTGCTATAATCTGGGGCATGGAAATTATCGCAGTCGGCGTTTCCGTCCTGACCCTGATCGCCCTGGCCGGGCTCTTCATTAAACTGAACGCGGCCGGACAGCCAGGCAGCGACCGGGCGATCGACATGATCCAGAAACAGATGGAAGAGATCCGCGGCTCGGTCACCAAGCTGTACGCCGACAACCAGACGATCCTGCAAAAGGTCAACACCGATTTTGCCCAGACCATCCAGAACCTCGACAAGAACACCAACGCCCGGCTGGACAACGCCGCCAAGGCGATCAAAGACGTCTACGGCCGGCTCGGCGAGGTCCAGGAATCGACCAAGAAAGTGACCGAACTGGCCCAAAGCATCTCTTCGCTGGAAGAGATAATGAAAGCGCCCAAGTTGCGCGGCGGCATGGGCGAACTTTTCCTGAGCGACCTCCTGGGGCAGATACTGCCGGCCCCCTATTACGAGCTGCAGTACCGTTTCAACAGCCGGGAAACGGTCGACGCCATCATTAAGCTGAAGAACCTCATCATCCCGATCGACTCCAAGTTCCCGCTGGAGAACTTCAAGAAAATAGTCGAAGCGGAGAGCGACAGCGACAAGCTGAACGCCAAAAAACAATTCATCCGCGACGTCAAGAAACATATCGACGCGATCCGGAAAAAATACATCCTGCCGGAAGAAGGAACGTCGGATTTCGCCCTGATGTACATCCCCGCCGAGAACGTCTATTACGAGATCATCGTCAAGGACGAGAACATCGACGACGACAAGGGGGTTTTCCGCTACGCGCTGGAGAACAAGATCTACCCGGTCTCGCCCAACTCATTTTACGGCTACCTGCAGACCATCCTGCTCGGCTTGAAAGGGATGAAGGTCGAAGCGCAGGCCCAGGAGATACTTAAAAAAATGTCGCAGCTGGCCGGGGATTACATGAAAGTCCTGGAAGATTTCGAGAAAATGCGGACCCATTTAAAGAACCTGTCCGCCAGTTTCGACTCCACCGATAAGCGGCTGACCAAATTCGGCGACAAGCTCGATACCCTGGAGGTCCACTCGGACACCCCGCTCCTCCCCAACCCCTAAACCGCCGAACTCGGACAGATCTCGTTATAAGGGCAATACTCGCAAGCGCGGAAATTGGGGGTGGCGTGATAATCGCCCGCCCGCAAGCCGGCGGCGACCTGCTTGATCTTCCCCCAGGCCTTAACCAAGTCCTTTTCCGCCGGTTTGACCGAACCGACCAGGCCGGAATCGAGAAAATAGAGTTCCAGCGCGTCCGGCAGCTTCCCAAATAACCGCTGCCAGGCGATGGCGTAAATATCGAGCTGCAAACTCTCTTTGACCTTTTGGTCCGCCTTTTTCTGGTCGCTGACCTCCGACGACTTAAAATCGACAATAATGATCCGCGACCCGCGACCCGTGACCCGCGGCTCTTCCACCAGGTCGATCCGCCCCTTTAGCTGGATGCCGCTTTCCACGACGGCGAACTCGTGCTCGATAAACTTCGGTTTTCGCCCCCGCTTTTTCTCGGCCAGATAAAACCGTTTCAGCGCTTCCTCCCCCGCGCGGAAACGCCGTTCCTCGTGTTCGCGCGAAATGAAACCCTCGGCGGACCAGTTGGCGGTAAAAACGGCCAGCAGCTGCTTGAGCGAAAACTTGCGGCCCGCCTTTTTCGCCGTGAAATAAGCCTGGACCGCCTGGTGGAGCGCCTTGCCGTAAATGATCGCCTGGTTCGGCAGGAGCGGCACGCGCAGGACGTGCACGTATTTGTATTTGAGCGGGCAGGTCAGATAATCTTCGATCTGGTAATGCGATAAGGGGATGATCTCGTCCGCCGTCTTGCGCCGCTCGGCCGGGATGACCGGCTCGGCGGCGGCGAACAGCTCGATCTGGTTGAGCAGCGGCTGCTTGAGCAAAGTAATATCGGCCCGCGGCAGGTCGAGCGCCTCCAGCACGAACTGAGAGACTTTCCGGTCGCGCTTGCCGCCGTAATCGACCGCGGAGGTAAAGTAGAGCTCTTTTTGCGCCCGCGTCATGCCGACGTAAAAGAGCCGTCTTTCTTCCGCCAGGTTAAAGTCGCCGGCCGGCACCTCTTCCTTGACCAGGCCGAGCGGCAGCTCGATCGGCTGCCGCCGGCTCCTAACCGGGAACCGGTCGCTGACCAGCGAGACGAGAAAAACGACCGGGAACTCCAGCCCCTTGGCCTTGTGGACCGTCAAAATATTGACCGCGTCGGTGTCGAGGTCCGGCTGGGCCGACTCCGGATCGTCCCCCGCCTCTTTCAATAAGTTCAGGTAGCGGACGAACTCCGCGACCCGGTCGACCTCGGCGATCGTCTTGAATTCCCGCACCCGCTCAAAAAAGCGGGCGAGGTTCCTGAGCCGGCTTTCGTTCTCCAGCGATTCCACGCCGGTCAGACCGGCCAGATAGCCGCTCTTCTTCAGGAATTGGTAAAGGACCTCGCCGGTCGATTTCTTTTTGGCGAATTCCAGGTAATAAGCGATATCGGCCATGATCTGCCGGAGCACCGCCCGACTTTCCTCCTTAACATCATCAAGGACACGTAACTCGGAACTCGCGACTCGCGACTCCCCAAGATGGGTGAAAACGTGATGCAGGGTCAGGTTGCGCCGGGCGGCGAAA